>JAJFTR010000067.1 GCA_021372825.1 Actinomycetes bacterium | reverse complement strand
GGGTCATGGCGTCTCTCGAGAGTGGGGAGACTGACACCTACGTCTCACTTCTCGGCGTGGGGTTCGTCGTGCTCATGGCCATCGCCCTGTGGATGGGGAGGGGGTGAGCCTGATGACCGTATGGCTGCTGGTTGCAGTGCCGCTCGTCGGCGCGGCGGTCGCCTGGGGTGTGCGCTCGCAGGACGGGGCATCACGCCGCGTCGGACTGGTCGTGAGCCTGGCGAACATCGGCGTCGCGGTAGCCGGCGTCGTCCGGATGCTGGGATCCACCAGCGCGAGTCAGGTGTGGTCGAGCGGGCCGATGGCAGGCGCGACCTCGCTCACATTGGTGCTCGACGGTCTGTCAGCTCCCTTGGTCGCGCTCACCGCCCTGCTGACGACGGTTGCGGTTCTCGCGTCATGGAGAGTCACGCAGTCACCCGCAGCGCACCATGCGCTGCTCCTGGCGCTCTCGGGCGCGCTCATGACGGTCTTCCTCGCCGGAGACCTCGTGCTTTTCTACGTGGCGTGGGAAGCCGTGCTCATCCCTATGTTCTTCTTGATCGGCGTGTGGGGTCACGAACGCCGGCGTCATGCGGCCACCAAGTTCTTCATCTACACCTTCGCGGGTTCAGCGTTCATGCTCGTGGGTCTGATCATCGCCGTGACCAACGTGGGAAGCACCTCACTCGGAGGTGTTCCGGCGACGCTGCCCCCAGATGTTCAGCGCTGGGTGTTCTGGCTTCTTGCAGTCGGCATGCTGGTGAAGATCCCCGCGGTACCGCTGCACACGTGGCTGCCGGACGCTTATGCGGAAGCCCCGACGGCGGGGTCGGTCATGCTCGCGGGGGTCCTGTCCAAGATGGGTGGTTACGGGCTCATACGTGTCGTCATACCACTCGCTCCGGACGCATTCTCGGCCGCCGCGCCTGTCCTCGCTGGACTGGGTGTCCTCGGCATCGTGTACGGAGCGCTTGTGGCGCTCGCGCAGAAGGACGTGAAGCGGCTGGTCGCGTATTCGTCGATCGCTCACATGGGCTTCGTGCTCCTGGGGATAGGGAGCGGCACGTCTCTGGGGTTCGGGGCCGCGATGCTCGCGATGATAAGCCACGGCCTTGTGGTCGGGCTTCTGTTCTTGCTCGTCGGCGTGCTGCACGACAGGACACATACGTACGACATAGGCCGATATGGCGGCATGGCGCGCAGTCTCCCGCTGTGGGCGACCCTGTTCACCTTCGCTTCGTTGGCGAGCCTGGGCCTTCCGGGGCTGTCGGGCTTCCCGGGGGAGTTCCTGGCCGTCATCGAGGGGTTCGGGAAGTTCGGGTGGTGGATGGTCGTCGCCGGGGTTGGCGTGTTCTTGGCAGCGACCTACAACTTGTCCGCTGTGAAGGCTATCAACCACGGTGAACCGGCCGTAGAGTGGGCGCATGTCAGCGATCTTAAGGCAACGGAGCTGGTAGCGGCTGCACCGCTTGCGGCCGGCATCCTCGCTGTGGGCGTCGCCCCGGGAGTTCTGCTTGGAGTGGTTTCACCCGTCGTGCAGGCGCTCGCGGCCGTGGTGGGAGGTGGTGCGTGATGACCGCCTTCGTCCTCGATGTCGCACGGTGGGCGGCTCCGGTGACCAGCATCCTGTGGCTGCCCGGCGCCCTTGCGCTGGCGGGAGCCGCGCTTGGGATGACCGCCGACATGACCGGAAGATCGCGACTGGGGCTTGCTATCGTCACGACCGGGACCGCCCTCGCCGCGGTGCTGACGCTGGGCTCGGCGTTCTTGGGGATGGCTGCGCCTGACGAGGCGTTCTCGGTGGTCTTCGGCGCGGTCGTGGGCGGGGGCTCGTTCAGCGCGATGGCGTTCGTGGTGTACGGGGTGGCGCTGATGGCTCTCAGTACGGGGTTGCGCTCCGTGAGCGACGCGCGCCGAGTGCCCGCGGCGGCACTTATGGCGATCTCGGCGGTAGCCGGACAGGTCGCGATGGGCTCCGGGGACATGCTCGTTCTGTTCGTTGCGATCGAGATGCTCGCACTTGCTGGCTACGCACTCGTCTCGGCCTCCGCGAACCGGCGTGCCGACGAGGCGGCCATGCGCTACTTCGTGCAGGGAGCTGTCTCGACCGGGCTGTTCGCGTATGGTGTGGCCGTTCTTATAGGTGCGCATGGCGGTGTGTCTTTCTCGGCTGATCTTTACGATGCTGTCGCGTCGGACCCGCTGTTGCTGGCGACTCTGCCTTTTGTGCTCGTGTTGGTGTCCATGACGTTCAAGGCTGGTGCGTTTCCCTTCCATTCCTGGGTGCCGGACGCGTATGAGACAGCTCCAGCGAGCCTCGCGGGTTTTCTGGCGTCGGGACCGAAGGCGGCGGTTCTCACCGCCCTCGTCGTGGTCTTCGGGAGGTCTTTCTGGGCACAGGAGGCGTTCAGTGACCTGCACGGGCTCATCGGCGTGCTTGCGGCTGGGTCGATCATCTTCGGGAACCTCGCCGCTCTCAAGCAGCGCGATGTGGGTCGCATGCTGGGGTACTCGGGCATCGCGCAGGTGGGCTATGCGCTCGTCGGTGTTACTGCGATGGCCCCCAGCACGACTCTTTTTGCGACATCGTACGCGATCGCGATCTCCGTCGCGTTCACATGTCTGGACGCCTACCGGCGTCTGCAGCCCGATTGGGATGGGTCGATCGAGGGCCTCGCGGGAGCGGGTCGGCGGTCTCCGGGAGTGGCGTTCGCCATGACAGCGGCGATGCTGTCGCTCACCGGCATCCCGCTCACGGCTGGATTCGTGGGCAAGTTCTTCGTGTTCTTGAACTCCTTGGACAGTGGTCTGCTGTGGCTCGTGGTGTTGGGCGCCGCGGGATCTGTGGTGTCGTTCGGGTATTACGGCAAGGTGATCCGTGCGATGTACCTCGAGGACACTGAAGGGGACGAGCAGTCCGCGGATGTGGGCATTCGAGCCCCAGAGCCCGCTGCCGGAGAACGTCCGCGGGTGTGGCCGGCGGTGGTCGGCGCGCTTATCGTGCTCGGAATCGGCACCGTGCCGCTCGCGTCGGGCTTCGGCGGTTTGTTGAGGTTCTTCGGGGTCTGACACGACGAAGTTCGCAGGCATACTCACGAGAAGCTTGCGATATGTGAACCGCTGTGATACATTACGTCTCGAGTTGCTTCGGCAACCCCTTACCCCTGAGCCTCAAGGTGCCGGCCTTGGGGCTCCCCCTTTTCTTGGGCCTGTTGTGGAGATGGCCGTCACATATCGGCCGAGAATCCGACGGGTGGTCGTCACGCAGCGGCTGTGCGACTCAAGAGCGCCGTCGCGCTGGCCGATACCTGTGTGCAAGATGATCATTTCAGATGAGCAGGTACACCGAGTTGTGGAGTACTTGCATACAGCAAAAGAACAGACTGGCGGCGAGCGTCCGCTTATCCGGTGCGATGTGCCGGGCGAGCTCGTGGCACGCGTCGTGCGAGAGGTGAACGGACTCCCGGACGTGAGAGGAGACCGCGTGGAGCAGGCGCGCGCAGCGCTCGCGTTCGATCCGCCGGCGCCCGATGAGGTCGCCACCAAGTTGATCGGGCGGGTGTTGTCCGACTCGCTTCGATGAGGCCGGCCTAGTCTTGGGATACAACGAGCGGCTCCTTTTGGGGCCGCTCGTCTCTGCTAGCATGATGTGAGGAAGCGTCAGCGACGTACATCCGGAGGCATCGGCGTGGGCAGAGCCGTACGTGTGGTTCTCACGATCGTCATGGACGTGTTGGTGGCATGCGCAGTCTGTCTTACGCTGGGCGTGGTGGTGCGTTTCTTCGCGGCACTTGCGGGGACCGGTCTTGGCGAGCGGTACGTGAGTCTTGTGAGCCACCTCCGTATTCCGTTCGGGTTCGATTTGATACGAACACCGTACGGAGGGTGGTTCGATGTGGATGCGGCGTTGACCGTGGCTGTCCTGCTCGTGGCAGAGTGGGCGCTGTCGGTGACGCGTCGGCGCGGGTAGACGGAGAAGAACATGCCATACACGCGAGAGCGCTTGGGCGACCTCCTTGTCACGGCGGGGGTCCTGGACGAGGAGCAGCTGCAAGCCGCCCTGGAACTTCAGGCCAAAGAGGGCGGCAAGCTCGGGGAGCTGCTGGTTCGTCAGCTCATCCTGGACGAGGAGCAGCTGGCACGTACGCTCGCGGGGCAGAAGGGCATGGAATTCGTGAACCTGGCGGTCTATCCGATAGACCGTGATGCGGTCGCGCAGATTCCCGAGCGTCTTGCGAGACGACACCACGTGTTGACGGTCGGGTACGCCGAGGGCTCTCTTGTGCTCGCGATGGCCGACCCCCTCGACATCGAGGCGGTAGATGACGTCAAGGTGCGGACCGGCATGTCAGTGACCCCCGTTGTCGCGACCGCGACACAGATCCAGTATGCGATCGACAAGTACGTAGCCTCTGCCGATGCCTTCCAAGACGTCGTGTCGGTGGCACAGGTCGAAGACGAAGACGCCGTCGTCGAGGTGGAGGACGACGTCCCGATCGTGCGGCTGGTGAACCAGCTCATTCGTGAAGCTGTGATCGAACAGGCGAGTGACATCCACATCGAGCCAGGGGGGACCTCGATCCGCATTCGCTACCGTGTCGACGGCGTGCTGCACGAGGTGATGCAGCTACCAGTGTCGGTGCGGGCGGGGCTGGTGTCGCGCGTGAAGATCATGGCGGACATGGATATCGCCGAAAGACGCAGGCCGCAAGATGGGCGGATAGCCGCGGTGGTCAACGGACGCGCAGTGGACATGCGCGTCGCCACCCTTCCGACCCCTGCGGGAGAATCCATAGTCATCCGGATCCTCAATCACGACGCGGAACAGCTGACGCTTGCCGATCTTGGGATGGGGACCGATCATCTCGCGACCATGGAGCGTTTCTTGAAGAGGCCCTATGGCGCGGTTCTGATCTCTGGTCCGACGGGGTCGGGGAAGACGACGACGCTTTATGCAGGTCTCACGCGCATCAACCAGCCTGAAAGGAAGATCATCACTATCGAGGACCCGATCGAGTATCAGATCGCGGGGATCACGCAGATGGCGGTGAACCCTGTCATAGGACTTACCTTCGCCCGCCTGCTCCGGACCGTCCTGCGATCGGATCCCGATGTGGTGATGGTGGGCGAGATCCGCGATCCCGAGACAGCCGAGATCGCGATTCGCGCGGCGCTCACGGGCCATCTGATGTTGTCGTCCATCCACACCAACGACGCGCCTTCCGCGCTCACCAGGCTGGTCGATATGGATGTCGCGCCCTATGTCACCTCCTCGGCTCTTATCGGTGTGGTGGCTCAGCGTCTCGCGCGTCGTCTGTGTCCCGCGTGTCGTCGCCGCGTCCGCATCACAAAAGAGCGTGCGCTCGCGGCGGGATTCACAGAAGAGGAGTTCCGCAAGGGTCTGAGGCTTTTCGGACCCAAGGGTTGCAATGAGTGCGGGGGCACCGGCTATCGCGGACGGGTAGGTCTGTTCGAGATCATGGAGATGAACGACGAGCTGTCGCGGTTGTTCTTACGGGAAGCACCCTCAGAGCAAATACGCGAGGCGGCCATCGCCTCTGGGATGCGCACCCTTAGAAGAGACGCGCTCGACAAGGTCGCGACGGGTATGACCTCTCTGGAAGAAGTCGACCGGGTGTTCGTGTAGCTCCGGGAAGGGGCAGCTGATGCAGGGTGGTGGCGCGCGCCCGGCGAGGGCGATCGTCGTCGTGCTCGACAGTGTGGGCGCAGGGGCACTGCCGGACGCGGCGGACTACGGAGACGAGGGATCCAACACGCTCTCGAACACGTCGTACGCCGTGGGCGGATTGCGCATGCCGCACCTTGGTGCGATGGGTCTGGGTAACATCACGCCCATCCTCGGTGTTCCGCCGCAGGCGAAGCCCACGGCGTCGTGGGGACGTGACCACGAAAGGTCGGCGGGCAAAGACACCACGACGGGACACTGGGAGATGATGGGGCTCGTGCTGGAGCGGCCGTTCCCCACCTACCCGGATGGCTTTCCGGAAGACGTGCTCGATGAGTTCGTGAGACGCACGGGAGTTCCTGGTGTGCTCGGCAACCGCGCAGCGAGCGGTACTGTGATCATCCAGGAACTCGGCGATGAGCACGTCGCAACGGGCAAGCCGATCGTGTACACCTCGGCGGACTCGGTGTTCCAAGTGGCTGCGCACGAGAACACCTTTGGATTGGAGCGCCTGTACGAGGTGTGCGAGACTGCCCGGGAGATGCTCGTGGGTGACCACTGTGTGGGCAGGGTGATCGCGCGACCTTTCGTCGGGCCAGATGAATCGGGTGTGTACGTGCGGACGCACCGCCGGCGCGATTACGCGGTCAAGCCCTTCGAGCCCACCGTGCTGGACCTTCTGCAAGCCGCTGGCATACCAGTGTTCGGGGTCGGCAAGATCGGAGACATCTTCGCCTGGCAGGGGGTGACCTCCTCACCGCACGTCACGGACAACATGGATGCATTCGATCACCTTCTGGAAGAGGTTGAGCGTCCCGAGCAGGGGTTCGTGTTCTCCAATCTTGTGGACTTCGACATGCTGTGGGGACACCGCAACGACGCGGAGTCCTACGCACGCGGTCTGGAGGCGGTGGACGCACGCATTCCTGAGCTGCTGGACGTCATGGCAGAAGGTGACCTTCTTATCATCACAGCTGATCATGGGTGCGATCCGACGACCCCTTCGACGGATCACAGCCGTGAGTATGCGCCCCTTCTCGCGAAGATGAAGGGCGTAGACGCCGGAGTGGACTTGGGCACCCGGTGGACTTTCGGTGATGTGGGTGAGACGGTCCTGGATTTCTACGGGCTTTCCGGTACGTGCGGCCGGGGGACGTCCTTTCTGGCCGAGGTGCGCGACGCCGGTTGAACGAGTTGAGGCTGGCCACGACGCGGCGTGCCCGCGGAGAAGTGAGGCGGAGGTGGCACAGGTGGACTCGATCGTGGAACTCATCGAACACAAGCGTGACGGACAAGCGCATTCTGCCGAAGAGATAGAGCGCCTCGTGCGCTCGTACGTCGATGGGGACATGCCCGACTACCAGATGGCGGCTTGGCTCATGGCGGCGTTCTTGCGCGGACTCGACGCCGACGAGACCGTGTGGCTCACAAAGGCGATGGCGGAGTCAGGCGACATGGTCGATCTTTCGCCGGTGCCAGGGATCAAGGTGGACAAGCACTCGACGGGAGGCGTGGGGGACAAGACGACGCTTGTGGTCGCACCGCTCGTCGCCTCGTGCGGAGCTCACATCGCCAAGATGTCGGGCCGGGGGTTGGGTCACACGGGTGGCACGCTCGACAAACTCGAGTCGATCCCGGGATTCTCGGTGTTTCTTCCGATCGAGCGCTTCGTCGCACAGGTGCGCGACATCGGTATCGCCGTGGTCGCACAAAGCGACGACATCGATCCGGCTGACAAGAAGATGTACGCCCTGCGTGATGTGACGGGCACGGTGCCTTCGGTGCCGTTGATCGTCTCCTCGATCATCTCGAAGAAGATCGCGGGCGGCGCCGATGCCATCCTTCTTGATGTGAAGGTGGGCTCGGGCGCTTTCATGAAGACCGACGACGAAGCTCGCGTCCTTGCAGCGGAACTCACACGGGTGGGACAGGCATTGGGGCGCAAGGTGGTATGCGTGTTGAGCGACATGGACCAGCCGCTGGGTCATGCAGTCGGTAACGCCTTGGAGGTGTGCGAGGCGATACGCACGCTCAAAGGTGAAGGTCCCGAGGACCTCACTCAGTTGGCTGTCGCACTCGGGGCGAAGCTGCTCGTGCTTGGCGGGCTGGTCTCCTCGGAGGATGCGGGCGCCCGGATGCTGCGCGAGTCGATAGAAACGGGCAAAGCCCTGCACACCTTCAAGCGATGGGTCGCGGCGCAAGGTGGCGACCCAGCGGTGGCCGATGACACCTCGTTGCTGCCTCTCGGCAACGTAGCCACTGTGGTGACCGCCGAGAAGTCCGGCTACATCCAGGGTTTCGACACGGAAGGAGTAGGCCGAGCAGCGATGCTCTTGGGCGCAGGGCGCGAGAAGGCCGACGATACCGTCGATCCGGGGGCGGGTCTTGTGCTGAGCGTCAAGACCGGGGATAGGGTCGCGGCGGGCGACCCTATAGCGACACTGTACGCCTCGTGCGAGGAGCGATTCGAAGCTGCGGCGTCACGTCTCGGCGCGTCGGTGCATGTCGGCGATACTCGCCCCGCTCGCGCGCCTCTCTTCCGCGAGGTATGACACCATGTCGCGGCAGAAGCGAAACACCGGCCCGACTGCCGTGACCGATCTTGTGGTGGGGCATGCAAACCCCGATTTCGATGCGTATGCGTCCATGGTCGGAGCAACGAAGCTGTATCCCGGGACCAAAGCGGTGTTCCTGGGTTCTCAGAACGCCAACGTCCGTGAGTTCCACAACCTTCACGAGGACTTCTTGGATTTCGTCGACCTCAAGGTGCTCGATCTTGGCGCGGTAAGCCGTGTGATCATGGTGGACACACGGGACGCGACGAGGATCGGGGAGCTCGGTCCGGTGGTTACCCGTCCCGATGTGGAGGTGATCGTGTACGATCACCATCCACCTGCGGAGGGCGATCTGACTCCCGCCGAAGACCACTCCATGCTGGTGGGCGCTACCACGTCGATCGTGGTGCATGAGATCCAAGACCAAGGGATGCCGCTCACACCACTCGAGGCGAGCGTGTTGCTCCTGGGCATACATGAAGACACGGGGTCGCTCACGTACGTCAACACGACTGCGTATGATGCCGAGGCAGTGGCGTTCTTGATGGAGTCGGGCGCGGACCTTGAGGTCGTGAACGAGTTCCTTGCGCGCGCTCTTAACGAGCAGCAGCGCCAGCTGCTCGAGCAGCTGGTCGACTCGCTCCAGGTGTGGGATGTCCGCGGGCAACGCGTGGCGGTAGGGACCGCCCGTGCCAGCGAGTACATCGACTCGGCCAGCGTGCTCACTCACCATATCTGCGAGGAGCTGGGTCATCGGGTCGCGGTTGCCATCATCGAGATGCCCGGCAGGATCCACGTGGTCGGACGCAGCAGGCTCGTTGAGGTCGACATCGGCGCGGTTCTCGGCAGGCTTGGCGGCGGAGGTCACGCGCAGGCGGCTTCGGCCGCTCTCAAGGACGCGAGCATGGGCGATGTGGTGTCGCGATTACGCGAGGCGCTCGCGCTTGAAGTGCCACCACCGCTTACGGTGGGCGACATCATGTCTCGGCCCGTGAGGATGGCCACACCCTCGATGAGCATGGCCGAGGCAGGGCGGCTCATGGCGACATGGGGGCACGGGGGCTTGCCGGTCTTGGACGAGGGCAGGCTGGTCGGGCTCGTGACCCGCAAGGACGTGGACAAGGCCGTGCGTCACGGCCTCGACCACGCGCCCGTGACCGGCTTCATGGCGCGCGAGCCCATCACTGTCGACCCGGACACGCCGGTCGAGGACCTTCGGCGCCTACTCGCGACAGCGGGCATCGGCAGGGTACCGGTGGTCTCGGGGTCGTCGGTGGTAGGGATCGTCACGCGCAAGGACCTGTTGCGCGCAGAGTACGGTGCAGCCTATCTGGACAGAACGGTCTCGCGAAAGAAGGGCGAGGCGAGTGAGCGGTTCATGGCGTCCTTCGAGCGCCTGCTCCCGGAAGAGGTCCGTGCCGCGGTGCGCACGATCGGACGCCTCGCTGCTGAAGAAGGCTTACGTGCTCACGTGGTCGGCGGATTCGTGAGGGACATGCTCCTCGGCAGGCCGAATCTCGATGTCGATGTCGTGATCGAGGGCGATGGGCTCGCCTTCTCTCAGCGGGTCGCCGAGCTGCTCGGCTGGCACGTGAAGGTGCACCGCCGCTTCGGGACTGCCGTGCTCGTGGTGAACCGTACGTTGCACGTAGATGTGACGAGTGCGCGGACCGAGTACTATACCCGGCCCGGGGCGCTGCCGACGGTGGAGCGATCGTCGCTGCGCCAAGACCTTTTCCGGCGTGATTTCTCCATCAACGCGATGGCAGCGAGCATCGCTCCCGACTCCTTCGGAGCGATAGTCGATCCTTTCGGCGGATTGGGAGATCTGGAACGTGGGGTCATCCGGTCGCTGCACTCGTTGTCCTTTGTAGAAGACCCCACTCGTGTGCTCAGGGCGGCACGCTTCGAGACGAAATATGCCTTCAAGATCGACGGTCCGACGGAGGCGCTCCTCCGTCAGGCAGTGGACATGCAGATGCTGGAGGAGGTCTCTGGGGCACGCCTGCGTGAAGAGCTGCTGGACATCATCGATGAGGAGCATGTGGCCCCTGTGCTGAGTCGGCTGGAGGATTTCGGGGCCCTGCACACCCTGCTGCCGGAAGGGATCGACTGCGACGTCGTGATCGACGAGGTGGCAAGGACGACTGCCGCTTACGACCGGTTGGCGTCTGAGTTCGAGCATCCTGTGCGACGGCGTGTGACGCTGGTGGTTCCTCTCGCGGCCTCGGCAGGTCGTTCGGGTGCCGAGAAGTGGCTGCGACGCATGCGCTTCGGCAAGGAGTACGCGATCCCCACCCTGGCGGCAGCGGAGCGCAGAGTGGCGCTTGGACGCATGCTTGAGGACGGTCGCAGGATGCGCGATAGCCGCCTGTTCTTCGCCCTCGACGCGCTGCCGCCTGAGACGGTCATCTACTTGTGGGGAGTCTCACGAGAACTCGGCCGCCAGCGTATCGAAAAGTTCGTGACCGAGCTGCGGAAGGTGCGGCTGGAGGTCTCCGGACACGACCTCGTGGCGCTTGGATTGGAGCCAGGGCCGGAGTTCTCTGGTATCCTGGCGCAAACCCTCGCGGACAGGTTGGATGGGCGTGCTGTCGGGCGCGAGGCCGAACTGGCTGATCTCAAGCGCCTCGCCCGTCGTGGCGCTCAGCGCGAAAGGTGACCGCGAAACGTGGGCTCTATCGATCTTGTCAGCGTGATCATACGGTTTGCGCTCGTCATCCCCGCTATCGTCTTCCATGAGGTGGCGCATGGTTATGCAGCGCTCACGCTTGGTGATACCACTGCGAAGGATGCGGGCAGGCTCACTCTCAACCCGCTGAAGCACATCGACCTGTGGGGCACAGTGCTGCTCCCACTGCTGATGACGGCGATGTTCGGGGTGGGATTCGGCTATGCCAAGCCGGTGCCGGTCGATCCCCGCCGCTTCCAGGGGGACCGTCGCATGGGCATGTTCCTCACGGGCATCGCAGGGCCGCTGGCGAATCTTGCTATGGCGGCAGTCGCGGGGCTCATCGTGCGCCTTGCGGGCATCTCGGGCATTGTCGGCTACGCGGCCTATCTGTTCGCGCTTGTCAACCTCGTGCTGATGTTCTTCAACCTCATCCCGCTGCCGCCGTTGGATGGCTCGCGAGTCTTGCCGCTTTTCCTCTCGGACAGGGCGATGCGCTCCTACCAGGCGTGGGAGCGCTACGGCTTCGTGATACTTCTCGGCGTACTGTGGGTGCTGCCTTCGGTGCTCCACATCGACCCGGTGGGCGCGTACCTCGGCGTTACCGTGTCACCGGTGCTCAAGGTGCTGACCGGCGTTTCGTGAGGTCCGTGCGGTATCATGTTCCCCGATGTGCACCTCACTCACGAAAGGTCCCGCATGTCCAAGAAGCGCGTACTCACCGGTTACCGTCCGACTGGCCGCCTGACCTTGGGTCACTGGTTCGGCAACCTGATGAACATGCGCCAGATGCAGGATACCTACGAGGCGTACTACTTCGTGGCGGATTGGCACGCGCTCACCAGTGACTGGCAGGACACGAGCCGCATCCGTCAGTTCACAGAAGAGATGGTTCTCGACTGGATCGCAGCGGGTATCGACCCCGGAAAGGCCACCATCTACCGGCAGTCGGACGTGCCAGAGGTGGCCGAACTCACGCTGTACCTGTCGATGGTGACGCCTATGTCGTGGCTTGAACGTGTGCCGAGCTACAAGGAGCAGCGCGAGCAGATCTCCGAGAAGGACCTTGGTAACGTAGGGTTCTTCTTGTACCCGCTCATGCAGGCCGCGGATATCGTCATCGTGAGGGGCGAGGCCGTGCCGGTCGGTGAGGACCAGGCGCCGCATCTCGAGCTCACGCGCGAGATAGTACGGCGCTTCAACGCCACGTACGGTGAGTTGCTGGTGGAACCGGCCTCGGTGATCCCTGAGAGCGGCGCGAGAGTCCCCGGAACCGACGGTCGCAAGATGTCCAAGAGCTACGGCAATGCGATCTACCTGTCCGAGACGGACGAGGAGACGACACAGAAGGTCATGGGGATGATCACCGACCCGGCTCGTAGGCTCAAGACGGACCCAGGCAACCCGGACATCTGTCCCTTGCAGCAGATACACAAGCTGGTGGCGCGTGACTCGGAAACAGTCGCGGAGTGGGACCGCTGTTGTCGCTCGGCGCAGTGCGGATGCGTGGCCCATAAGCGCCAGATGGCGGCCGATCTCACCGCATATCTCAGTGAGTTCCGGGCGCGGCGTGCCGAACTGAACGCTCACCCCGGCTACGCCTGGGAGGTGCTCGCCGATGGTGCGGCACGGGTGCGTCCCGTAGTGGTGGACCTGATGGGCGAGGTCCGAGAAGCGATGCGCCTCAAAGCGCCTGTCGGGTAACAGTGGCCTACACCGTCAAGACACAAGGCTTCGAGGGTCCGTTCGACCTGCTGCTCAGCCTCGTCGCGCGACAAAAGGTCGACGTGCAAGAATTGTCCATCGCCGAGATCGCTGACCAGTATCTTGAGTACATCGAGAAGCTGCAGGAACTCGACCTGGAGGTCGCGAGCGACTTCTTGTTGGTGGCGGCGACCCTGTTGGAGCTCAAGGCGGCGTCACTCCTGCCGCGTGAGCCTGCCTACGCGATAGACGCGGAGTACGAGGACCTGTCGCCTGAAGAAGCCCGAGAACTTCTCGTCGCGCGTCTGCTTGAGTACAAGAAGTTCAAGAATGCTGCCGCGGAGCTCGCGCAAAGGTTCGAGTCGGAGTCGAGGATGCATCCCCGCTCTGCGGGCCTTGAAGAACCGTTCCTTGCTCTGATGCCCGACTATCTTGCGGACATCACACTGCACGAGCTCGCAGTCATCTGTGCGGACCTTCTGCACAGGCGCGAGGTGTTCCTGCTGCAAGCCGAGCACGTCGCCGCCGCGCCTATATCGCTAGAAGCTCATGTAGACATGGTCGGCCGTGCGGTCGAACACAGCAAACAGACGATGTTCTCCGAGCTGGTGCCTGCAGGCGCCGCTGTCGAGGAGGTCGTGGTCACGTTCCTCGCTATCCTTGAGCTGTACAAGCGAGGTGTGGTGACCATCGAGCAGGACACGCTCTTTGGGGATATTCGCATCGCCTCCGTGAAGACGAAAGGACGCGCGCGGTGAGTGAGTACGGAAGTCTTCGGGGTCCGCTGGAGGCTCTGCTGTTCGTGAGCGATGAGCCTGTGAGCGTGATGAGGCTCGCGCGCATCCTTGAGATGCCCGAGACGGACGTGGCGCAGGCGCTGGCCGAGCTTGCTCGCGAGTATGCGGCCGATGAGAGGGGGTTCCAGCTTCGCGAAGTCGCAGGAGGCTGGAGGCTGTACACGCATCCCGCGTATCACGAGATGGTGGAACAGCTCGTCTTGTCGTGGGACACGCGGCGTCTGTCGCAAGCGGCCCTGGAGGCCTTGGCGGTGATCGCCTATCACCAGCCGGCGTCACGGCAGGGCGTGAACGCGGTGCGCGGTGTGAACAGCGAGGCCGTGATCGCGTCCCTCATCGAGAAGGGTCTGGTGCGCGAAGTGGGGCGCGACAAGGACGCAGGCAACGCGATACTTTATGGCACCACGCGTACCTTCCTGGAGAAGTTCGGGCTCAAGGACCTGGACGATCTGCCTCCGCTCCAGGATTTCGCGCCTGATGCTGACACAGAGCGCGCGATACGCGAGCGTCTCTCTGCAATGGAGGGGCCTCTTTTCGATGACGAGGACGATGGAGACGATGATGACCGCACCGAGGACGACGACTCCGGAAGGTGAACCGGAACGTCTCCAGCGGTTCCTTGCACGATGCGGGGTCGCATCGAGGCGGCATGCAGAGACGATCATCGCGCAGGGACGCGTGCAGGTGAACGGCGAGGTCGTCACTGCGATGGGTGCCACGGTAGTAAGCGGCCGCGATGTCGTGACAGTCGACGGTGTGACCGTGACGCCTCCGAATGCGCACGCATACTATGTCCTTCACAAACCCGCAGGGTATGTGACGACGCTTAAAGATCCATCGGGCCGACCGACCGTCGCTGATCTCATGCCGATCGAAGGACGGCGTCTGTTTCCGGTGGGGAGGCTCGACCGAGACACCACCGGGCTCTTGATCCTCACCGATGACGGCGAGCTTGCGCATCGCCTCATGCATCCCCGGTATCACGTCGACAAGAGTTATGTGGTAGTGGTACGAGGAGTACCTGGAACCCAGGCGTTTCGCACCCTGGAAGAAGGCGTGGACTTGGACGACGGGCGGACGGCGCCTGCCGAGGTGGAGCTGGTCGACGTCGCTGGGGGCGACGCGACGGTACGTGTCGTGATCAGGGAAGGTCGCAAGCGGCAGGTGCGCAGGATGTTCTCGGCAGTCGGGCACCCGGTCGTGAGCCTTCATCGGGAGCGCTTCGGCCCGGTGCTCCTGGGCGACCTGCCCGAAGGCGCCACGCGGCCCCTTGAGGAGGATGAGCTCGCTGCGCTCAGGGCGGCCGCGGGTCTTAGCGAGAACGAAGGCTGACGCGATGCCGATCGTAGTGCTCACAGGTCCCGTGCGCAGCGGGAAGTCCGCAGTGGCGGCGGACCTGGCTGCCTCAAGTGGACGGGATGTCGTCGTAGCGGTCGCGGGACGTGGCGAGGGCGACCCGGAGATGGCGCGTCGCATCACTCGGCATCGTCACGACCGCCCCCGTGAGTGGACGACGATGGAAGTGGCTGGCCGGCTTGTGGGCGAGTGGGTCGCCGAAGTGCCCGCCGAGGCATGCCTCGTGGTGGATTGCCTGGGCACGCTCATATCCGACACAGTGTTCACGCAGATGGACCTGCACGAGGACGAGTACATTCCGGCGCAGCTCGAGGACGCAGCTGAGAGCGCCTCAAGGAAGGTGGTCGACACCCTCCTTGCAAGACGCGGCCTCACGGTGCTCGTGACCAATGAAGTGGGCTGGGGTGTGGTGCCCGTCACTGCGGCGGGGCGTCTGTTCGGAGATGTTATGGGCAGAGTCAACCGCATTGCGGTGGATGCCGCCGACGCCGCGTATCTTGTCGTGTGTGGGCGATGCATCGATATCACAGCGGCACCGTTGACGGTCGACTGGCCGAATGGCCGATAAGGAGAGCGCGCGTGCATGCAGAGTCAGACGTGGCGGAGGTCGTCTCGCAGGTAGAGCCTGTCGATGAGGCATGGCGTTCCCGCGCCTGGGAGCGTCTCGACTCGTTGAGCAAGCCGCCGCGGAGTCTTGGGGTGCTCGAGGAGCTCGCAGCGCGCATCGCGGCCGTCCAGCGCACAGAGCGTCCCGTCGCGCACCCCGCAAGTATCGTGGTCATGGCGGGAGACCATGGTGTCGCTGCTCAGAATGTGACGCCATACCCCCAAGAAGTCACCGTTCAGATGCTGACGAACTTCGCGGCGGGCGGCGCTGCGATAAACCAGCTCGCGTCTCATGCGGGCGCGTCTTTGAGGATCGTCGACGTCGGTGTCGCAGCCGATACGCGCGGCATACCGGGTGTGGAACAGCGCAAGGTGCGGGCGGGGACCTTCGACATCAGCCAGGGACCGGCGATGTCTCGCGAGGAGGCCGCCATGGCGGTCATGGCCGGCGTCGAGGTGGCCTTTCAGATGGTGGACTCGAAGACCCGCATTCTCGGCACGGGCGAGATGGGTATCGGCAACACCACCGCTGCGGCAGCCCTGGCGTCGACCTTCATCGGCGTGCCTCCCGCCGATGTCGTGGGTCGAGGGACAGGGCTCGATGATAGGGGCCTTGCGCACAAGGTGGAGGTGGTGTCGCAGGCTCTTGCCGTCAACCACGTGGACCCAGAGGACCCGCTCGGAGCACTGGCGGCAGTGGGCGGTCTGGAGATCGCCGGGATGGCAGGGCTCGTGTTGGGTGCTGCAGCGCGCAAGACGTGTGTGGTGGCAGACGGGTTCATCTCCGGGGTGGCGGCGCTGGCTGCGGTCAGGATGGCACCACACGCTGCCGGGTATCTGTTCCCTTCGCACCTCTCGGCGGAGCGGGGTCATCGCGTGGTGCTGGAGGGGCTTGGCCTGCGTCCGGTGCTGGAGCTGGACATGCGACTGGGTGAGGGCACGGGCGCCGCGATGGCGATATCGATCCTGGATGCAGCGTGCCGCGTGATGACGGGTATGGCGACGTTCCAAGAGGCCGGCGTGAGTGCAGGAGACCAGAAGTGAAGGCTCTAAGAGACGTGGCGACGGCGTTTTCGTGGATGACGGTCCTTCCGGCCCACTCTTATGATGATGCGCATCCGGTGAGGTATCTCCCTCTTGTGGGGTGGGTATTCGGTCTTGCCGGTCTGGGGGTGGCGGAGCTGGCGTCGATCGTGGTCTCGGGAGACGTCGCGGCTCTGTTCGTCGGGCTGGTGGTCGTATCGGTGTGGGCCGCAGGAAGCCGGTTGCTGCACTGGGACGGTCTGGGTGACACCGCCGATGGTGTGTGGGGTGGCGACACCCCGGAACGGCGGCTCGAGATCATGCATGACAGCACCATGGGGTCTTTTGGCGTGGTGGCGATCTGTATGACGCTCATGGCGCAGGTACTTTCAGTGAGCGCGGTGTTCGGTTCGGGTGATTGGTGGCCTATCGTCGCCGCGCCCGTCATCGGGCGCTTCTCGGCGTGTGTCGCGCTTTGGACGATCGATCCGGCGCGTCCTGAAGGGCTTGCTGCGACTCTGGCGGGTGGCGAGGGCATGGGCCCCTGGGCGATCGCGGCACTCACTGTCGCCGTGGTCTTTTTCGATGGAGACCCGGTCCACATGTGGGCGGGGTTCGTCGGGATCATGTGTTCCGTACTGCTTCCCCACATGCTGTCACGCCCGGTGAGAGGCCTGACGGGCGACATCATCGGCGCGTCCATCCTCATCGTGGAGACGGTCGTTCTCATCGGTGCTGCGCTGATGGCAGGCGTGTGAACGGGAGCGAGCATGACCGAGATCGCGATCGTGCGGCATCCGGAGACCGTGGCCAACGTGCAAGGGCGCTTCGTGGGGCGGGGGGACTCGGAGATCACCGAGCGTGGCCGAGAGCAGATCCTGGCTCTCACAGAAACTATGGACGCGTGGAGACCCGGCGTGGTGTGTTCATCACCGCTCGGGCGCGCGCTCATCACCGCTAAGGCGATCGTGCCGTGTGGCACTCCAGTGAGGGTGCTCGGGGGTCTTCAGGAGATCGACTTCGGGAGAGCTGAGGGTCTTACCTGGCAAGAGGCTGTCTCGGCCGGTATCGAGGTGGACTACCTGCGCAACGGTGCTGCGCGAACCGGCGCCCCCAGCACGGAGCGCAGGGGGCCGGAGAACGGTCGCGTCGCCCCGGGCGGGGAGACCTGGGATGCGTTCGAGTGCCGTGTCCTGGAGGCGGCGTCGCTAGCCGAGACAGCCGGCGACCGGGTCGCTGTGGTCACGCATGGGGGCGTCTTCAGGGTGCTTCTGGCCCACTGGCTTGGCGTGCCGATGAGCTCGTCATGGAACTTCTTCGTGGGCAACGGCGCGGTGGCCACCCTCCGCGTCGAAGACGGCACGGGAGTGCTACTGTCACTCCGGCAGCCGGAGTGATGGCGTCCCCGGTTGCGGGTTCTTGCGTGGTGAGAGACAATCCTCGGCAACTCGAGACGCCGAGGAGCCCCTATGTCGCGTGACGACATCATAAGGCCCGACCTTTCTCCGCTGGTCCCGTATGCCCCCGGGTTGCGCGCGAGCCAAGTGCGCGAGCGGTCTGGGCGGGATGACGTTCTCAAGCTGTCCAGCAACGAGCATCCTGCGGGGCCCTTCCCCCAAGCGCTGGCGGCGATGCAAGCGGTCCTGCCTCGGCTCAACCGGTATCCGGACGGCGCAAGCCGCGCGCTCACGACGAAGCTTGCATCGCGCTTGGGTGTGGACCCCAGCAACGTGTTGGTCGGCAGCGGGAGCAACGAACTGCTGCGCTTGATCGGCCAAGTCGTTCTGCGGCCGGGTGACGAAGTCGTGTTCGCATGGCCCTCTTTCGTGGTGTATCCGCTTGTGGCGACCATGTTCGGCGCCACACCCGTGAGAGTGCCGCTTGATGCCGACGACAGGTACGACCTGAACGCGATCCTGTCCGCGATCACTGACAAAACGCGCCTTGTCTTCTTGTGTAACCCCAACAATCCCACCGGCACCATTTACACTCGCGAGGAGTTCGATGAATTCCTCGCACGCGTACCCGAGGATGTTCTCGTCGTGTTGGACGAGGCGTACTTCGAGTTCGTGACGGCTCGCGAGTATCCAGACGGCATGGCGTATTTCGACGGGCATCGCCTCATCGCCGTGTGCCGCACGTTCTCCAAGATCTACTCGCTCGCGGGGGCGCGCGTAGGGTACGCGATCGTGCCCGTCGTGCTCGCGGAGGCCGTTCACAAGGTCCGGGAGCCGTTCAATGTCAACACGGTCGGCCAAGTGGCGGCCTACTACTCGCTGGACGACGAGGCCGAGGTGAGGCGGCGTCGCAAAGAGAACCAGGAACAGAAGGTCTACCTCTATTCGTGCTTCGACCGGCTGGGTATCAGGTACGCGCCGTCGGAGACGAACTTCGTGTACCTGCACACCACCCGACCGGCCGAAGTCTTCGAAGCCCTCCTCGAAGAGGGCGTGATCGTGCGTGATTTCGGGGCATCGTCCGCTCTGCGGATGGGTATCGGGACTCCTGAGGACACTGCACGCACGATCGAAGCGCTTGAATCGGTCGTCGCGCGGCTCGGCTCGTTCTAGGAGGCATCGAGGCGTCGACGGCCAGGCAGCCGCAGCGACGCACGCCGAGGCGTGCAGTAAGGGGTGAGTGCGATGCTCGTCATCATGCGGGACCACGCGAGTGACACCGAGATCGATCACGTGGTCAATCTACTGCACGAGGCTGGAGCCGAAGCACATCTCTCCCGTGGAGAGGTGAAGTGCATCATCGGTGTCATCGGCGACCGGGATGTGATGTACGCGCTCGACCTTGAGGGTCTGCCCGGAGTCGAGCAGGTGGTACGCGTCCTGAAGCCGTACAAGCTGGTGTCGAGGGACTTCCAGGCAGACGACACGGTGATCAGGGTCGCGAACACGTCGATCGGTGGTCAGGCGTTCGCCGTGATCGCAGGCCCATGCTCGGTGGAGACCGAAAGCCAGGTCCTGGAGACGGCCCAAGCGGTGAAAGCTGCGGGAGCGACCATCCTGCGCGGCGGAGCCTACAAGCCACGGACGAGTCCCTATGCGTTCCAGGGATTGGGTGAAGCAGGTCTTCGGCTCCTCAAGGAAGCAGGGGACGAGGTCGGGCTTCCCATCGTGACCGAGGTCCTCGACGTGAGAGACGCCGAGACGGTCGCCTCGTACGCTGACATCATGCAAGTGGGTGCACGAAATATGCAGAACTTCATGATGCTGGAGGAACTCGGCAGGATGGACAAACCCGTCCTGCTCAAGAGGGGTCTGTCGGCCACGATCGAGGAGTTGCTCTCGGCAGCGGAGTACATACTGAAGGGCGGGAACCGGCAGGTGATCCTGTGCGAGCGCGGGATCCGCACCTTCGAGACGTACACACGCAACACTCTCGACCTCGCCACGGTCGCCGCTTTGAAGACTCTCACGCATCTTCCTGTGATCGCTGACCCGTCTCACGCGACTGGGAGGCGCGACCTGATAGCGCCGATGTGCAGGGCGGCAGTGGCGGCGGGTGCGGACGGGGTGATGGTGGAGGTGCATCCCGACCCTGAGCACGCGCGCTGCGATGGGCCGCAGTCGCTTCCGCCTCGGGATTTCGATGCGCTCATGGTCGATCTCGTGCCACGAATCGAAGCTGAAGGCAGACTGCTCGGCGGGGAGGAGTAGATGTTCGGCTCGGTGGCGATCGTCGGGCTCGGCCTCATCGGCGGGTCGATGGCCGCGGCGATCCGCGGGGTCGATCCGAACGTGACCCTGTATGGCATCGACATTGATCCGGCGGCGATCGCTTACGCCGCCGAGCGTCACCTCGTGGACGCGGCGGCGCAGCCCGAGCAAGCGCTGCGTGCGGGGTGGTTCGGCCCAGGTGTGATCGAGCTTGTCGTTCTCGCGGCGCCTGCAAGTGAGATCGCGACGTGGCTTTCGCAGCTAGAGCGCGCGGGGTTCGATGGCATCGTCACCGATGTGGCCTCCACGAAGGGCGGGGTCATGGCCGCCGCACGCGACCACGCGCATGCTGCATACACGTTCGTGGGAGGCCATCCGATGGCCGGCTCGGAGCGCAGCGGGGTCGAGGCTGCGGATGCGGACTTGTTCCGAGGGGCATACTACGTGCTCACTCCCTCTGAGGACACAGACGCGGATGCGTTCAGTTGTGTACACGACCTCGTGACGGCCATCGGCGCACGCGCCATCAGCATCCCTGCGGATATTCACGACAGTGCTGTTGCCCTTGTGTCTCACGTCCCGCACCTTGTGGCTGCGGCTCTCGTGACGCTGGCGGCCGAGCACTCCGGTGGAGGCCAGGACGCGTTGCGGCTGGCCGCGGGGGGGTTCAAGGACATGACGCGCGTGGCAGCGGGCAGCCCAGACTTGTGGACGGGGATCTGCACGGACAACGCCGAGCCGATCGTAGCCGGTCTTGTCGAACTGCGTGAGCTTCTGCGGAGGTTCGTCACCGCAGTGGAGAAACGCGATGCCGAGACGATCCGCTCGCTTCTGACCCATGCAGCAGACGTGCGGCGTGCATTGCCTGCTCAGTGGGTCCCGGCGACGAGCGCGCTCAGCGAGCTTACGCTTGCGATGATCGACCGTCCTGGTCAGGTGAGCGAGATCACGACCGCCGTCGGACGCGCGGGGTGTAACATCGAGGACATCGAGATCGATCATGAGACAGAGGATCGGGCGATCTTGCGGCTTGTACTGACTGACGAGGGTGACTTCGATGCTCTTGTAGGCGCGCTCGAGGCGCTAGGGTACGAGCCGCGTCTGCGTCCGTTAGGGTAGGGGACGCCATGCCTTTTTGCGCGCCGTCAGCCACGAAGGGACTCTCGGGGGAAGTCCGGGTTCCCGCGGACAAGTCCATCTCTCACCGGCTCGTGCTCTTCTCGGCGCTGGCGCAAGGAACGTCCCATCTGCGTGGAGTGCTTGATTGCGCGGACCTGCGTTCCACTCTGGCAGCCGTCGGCGCGCTCGGTGCTACCGTCCACGTCTCTCGAGGCGCGTGCGGACTGGACGTGGATGTCACAGGATGGGGACCGTCAGGACCGTCGAGCCCCCCCGGACAGATCGATTGCGGGAACAGCGGAACGACAGCGCGGCTGTTGGCCGGAGCGCTTGCGGGCTACGATGTCGTGGTCACGCTCGTCGGGGACGAGTCGTTGTCCCGGCGTCCCATGAGCCGGGTGACGGGTCCGCTCTCGGCCATGGGTGCGCATCTTGTGGCGAGCGCTCAAGGGACGCTGCCTCTCACGATCGAGGGCACGCGACTGCATGGCGCGCATGTGGACCTGAACGTCGCGAGCGCTCAGGTAAAAAGTGCGGTGTTGCTGGCGGGACTGCGAGCGGAGGGGCGGACGACGGTGTGTGAGCCGGCGCCAAGCCGCGACCATACCGAGAGGATGCTGCCCGCCTTCGGCGTGGAGGTCGTGCGTGATGCGGGGTGCGCTTCTGTGACAGGTCCTGCGCTCTTGCACGCTATCGATGCGGCTGTTCCTGGTGACCCTTCGTCGGCTGCCTTCTTCGCGGGTGCGGCTGCGATCGTGCCGAGAAGCGATGTCGTGATCAGCGGCGTGTCGCTCAACCCTACGCGGACGGGTTTCTTGCGCGTGCTCGAGCGTATGGGTGCCCACATCGAGGTGACGCCTGGTGAAGATACCTGCGGTGAGCCGACAGGAGACGTCAGGGTGCTCTTCACTGACGGGCTGTGCGCGACGGACGTGGAGCCCGAAGAGGTGCCTGCGCTGATCGACGAGGTGCCCCTTCTTGCGGTGGTGGCGACTCAGGCGACAGGCGTGTCGCGCTTCAGGAGAGTGGGGGAGCTGCGCGTCAAGGAGTCCGATCGTCTTCGCGCGATCGTCGAGGGTCTTGGAGCGCTCGGCGCGCACGTGTGGGTCGAAGGCGATGACTTGCTCGTGTCTGGTCCGGGCGCGTTACACGCAGCATCGCTGGACTCTCTCGGCGACCACCGTCTCGCGATGGCGTATGCGGTGGCGGCGCTGGTGGCCGAAGGGGGCGTGAGGATCGAGCGT
>JAJFTR010000047.1 GCA_021372825.1 Actinomycetes bacterium | reverse complement strand
CTGGCGCCGCCTTAGTGGGTACTTTCCAATGGAGAGGCGCCATGCACATCATCACTACAGAGCGCGTGCCCATCCTCGTATGGGGCGAGTCAGCCGACGAGGCCACGCTCGCGCAGGCGCGCAACCTCGCGAATCTGCCGTTCGCCTTCCACCACGTGGCGCTCATGCCCGACGCACACGTGGGCTACGGCATGCCGATAGGCGGCGTGCTCGCGGCGATCGGGCAGGTCATTCCGCACGCGGTGGGCCTCGACATCGGGTGCGGCGTCCGCGCATGGTGCACCAACATCCCTGCCGAGGAGGTCCGCCCTCGCCGCGACTCCCTCCTGCGTGAGGTGCAGCGTGAAGTCCCCCAGGGGTTCGACTGGCATCGCGCGAGTCAGGCGGGTCGTACCGATATCTTCAGCTGCCTCCCAGATGTCCCCGCGTTGTTGGCCGAGGCAGCCAAGGCCGAACGGCAGGTGGGCTCGCTCGGTGGAGGCAATCACTTCATCGAGCTGCAAGGTGATCCGGACGGCATGGTGTGGGTGATGGTGCACACTGGTTCCCGCAACGTCGGAAAGCAGGTCGCGGACCACTTCGATCGTGTCGCACGCGGTCTCAACCGCGAGACGCACTCGCTTGTACCTCCCGAGCGGGGACTCGCTCACCTGGACATCGACTCTCGCGAAGGGCAGGAGTATCTCTCGGCGATGCAGTGGTGCTTGTCCTTCGCGCGCGAAAGTCGCCGGCTTATCGCCGAGTCGGTACAGTCGGCCATCGACCGCTTCATCTCAGGGGCGACGCCGGGCGAGCATATCGACGTCCACCACAACTACGCGTCGGTGGAGACCCACTTCGGTAGGCAGGTAGTGGTGCACCGAAAGGGAGCCGTCCATGCCCGGGGCACCGTGCTGGTGCCGGGCTCGATGGGCACGGCCTCATACGTGGCTGAAGGGCTTGCGAACCCGGAGTCCTTCGAGTCGTGTAGCCATGGCGCTGGCCGCGCGATGGGCCGCAAGGCCGCGGTGCGTGCGCTGTCTCGAGAGCGCGTACTCGCCGATCTTCGGTCCCGGGACGTACACCTGATGAAGACGCGTCTCGGGGACGTGGCCGAAGAGGCGCCTCAGGCGTACAAGGACATCGAAGAAGTCATGCGCTGGCAAAGCGACCTTGTGACCCCGAAGATCCGTCTCACGCCGCTGGGGGTCGTGAAAGGCTAGCGCCGAGAAGCGCCGAGCAGTGTCGCGACTTGGGCGATCGCCTCCGCGCGTTCGTCACCCTCGAGTTCGTCGATGCTCTTGAGCGCCATGACGACACCCTTATATGCGTCCTTGCGTGCGCGCCGCGCGAAACGGCCGGGTTCGGGCGGCAAGAAGGCTGACAGGTCTTGCGAGAGCCGGAACCGCGTGGCCGCTTCTGCGGCACGCTCGGCCCGACGCCCCTCCGGAGGGGTGTAGGGCGCGAGTGTGTACATCACGTAGGCGACCGCGTAGGCGCCCGCGAGCCCTCCGGCACTGCGCATGCCGGCGAAAGCGGCCATCATCGCCGGCGGCATCTGTGGAACGCGGCTCACGGGGCGAGCGCCCGTAGCCGGTGGACCTGGTATGTGTGTGTGAGGTGCATGCCACGATTCTAGCGCTCGAACGGCGGCTTCGTCCTCGGCTATACTGCGCGCAGTGACGTCAGCGAGGGCGGGAGAGCTCCCTGTGGCAGTGAAGATCTCGTTCGTCGCAGAACAGCTTGCGAGCTGCGCGTGGTACCGCTGTCAGGTACCAGGCCGCGCGCTGGCTGCAGCGGGATATGACGTCCACGTGGCGGACTGGATCGACCTCGACCGGCTGGCGGCATCCGATGTCGTGGTCTTCCAGAGGCCGTCCGAGCCGCACGTCGCGAACATCGTGCGGGACCTGGTGGCGATGGGGAAGACCGTCGTCATCGACATGGACGACGATCTATGGAACCTGCATCCTGCCAATCCCGTCTACGCGGTGTGGAAGGAACCCGAGACCATCGGGGCGCTGGAGGAGTGCATCCGCAGCGCAACGACGGCCACAGCCGCCACGCCGGAGCTCGCACGCCTCATGTCGCGCCTGAACCCGCTCACGGTGGTCGTGCCCAACATGTTGCGTCGCGAAGACTGGCCAGCCGAGATGCCGGACAAAGACACGGGTGAGCGTATCGTGATCGGCTGGGCGGGCAGCACGTCACACGCGCCCGACCTGCCGCAGCTCGCTGGAGTCGTGGACACGATCCTCGCCAGGCGAGAGGACGTCGAGGTGTGGTTCGCGGGATACCATCCCGGTTTTGTGCGACCGCATCCGCGGCTGCGCCTGCTCCCGCCGGTCTCGCTCGAGGAGTACCCTGCGCTGGTGGCGAAGTTCGACGTCGGTCTTGCGCCACTGGTCGACATCAGCTTCAACCGCTGCAAAAGCGACCTCAAGTTCTTGGAGTATGCGGCGGCAGGTGCGGCCACTGTGGCGTCAGACGTGGCGGCATACCACCGTGCTGTGAGGCATGGCGAGACAGGTATGCTCGTGAAGAGCCCGAAGGACTGGCTCACCTACCTGCAGGTCCTCCTGGACAAGCCTGCGCTGCGTGCGTCCATCCGCGAGCAGGCGCACGCATACGTTCAGACCCGCTTCGCGGAGGAGAACGTGCGTCTCTATCAGGAGGCTTACGGTCTCGTGTAGCGCCCGGCGGCTGGCCTCGGCGCCGAGAGGCCGCAGCGCGCCGGATCTCTCCTCGGCTATACTGCCAGCAGGTCCATGCCCATGCGCGCACATGCTCCAAACGGAGGTTCCATATGCTCGACGCACGATTCGTTAGAGAGAACGTCGACGCTGTGCGTACGGCGCTTGCGAACCGTCGGGCGACCTGGGACGTCGACCGGTTCGTTGCGCTCGACGAAGAGCGTAGGGCGCTGATCGGCCAGGTCGAGTCGCTGCAGGCCCGCCGGAACGAGCTGTCCAAGCAGATCGGCGGGCTCATGAAGTCAGGCGACCGCGAAGGCGCCGAACGGCGCAAGGACGATGTGCGGGTCATCAACGAGGAGATCGCCTCGCTAGAGGGACGCATGGACGCCGTCGACACGGAGGTGCGCGAGATGCTGCTCCGCATCCCCAACATCCCCGATGACAGCGTGCCCGTGGGCGCCGACGAGACTGCAAACGTCGAGATCCGCCGGTGGGGCACGCCGCCGGCGTTCGACTTCGAGCCTAAGCCGCATTGGGACCTTGGACCCGAGATGGGCGTGATCGACTTCGATCGTGGGGTCAAGCTCGCCAAGAGCCGCTTCGTGGTACTGGGCCGAGAAGGCGCGCGCTTGAATCGTGCACTCATCGACTTCATGCTCGACACGCATGCCTCTCGCGGCTATCGCGAGTGGTGGCTGCCCGCCTTGGCCAACGCCGAGACCCTTACCGCCACCGGACAGCTCCCCAAGTTCGAGGACGACCTGTTCAAGACGGGCGAGGGGCTGTACCTCATCCCCACCGCCGAGGTGCAGCTCACCAATCTGCATCGCGAGGAGGTGCTCGAGGGCGACACGCTGCCTCGAGACTACTGCGCGTACACGC
Organism: Actinomycetes bacterium; assembly: GCA_021372825.1. GTDB lineage: Bacteria > Actinomycetota > Coriobacteriia > Anaerosomatales > Anaerosomataceae > JAJFTR01. The sequence goes on along the minus strand of JAJFTR010000047.1, from coordinate 13,542 downwards.
CGTGCTTCCGCGAAGAGGCGGGAAGCGCAGGTCGAGACACGCGCGGAATGATCCGCGTTCACCAGTTCGACAAGGTCGAACTTGTGAAGTTCGTGCGGCCCGAGCAGAGCATGGAGGAGCTTGAGGCGATGGTGGCTGACGCCGAGTACATCTTGCAGCAGCTCGGACTCGCCCATCGCACGATCGTGCTGTGCACAGGCGACATGGGTTTCAGCGCCGCGAAGACCTACGACGTCGAGGTGTGGCTCCCCAGCTACAACGGCTACAAGGAGATCTCCAGCTGCAGCAACTGTAAGGACTTCCAGGCTCGTCGAGCGAACATCAAGTACCGCTCGCCTGGGGAGTTCAAGGGCTCCCGGTTCGTGCACACACTCAACGGCAGCGGCCTCGCTGTGGGACGCACGCTCGTCGCGGTGCTTGAGAACTACCAGCGTGCGGATGGGAGCGTGGTGGTCCCGGAGGTGCTACGACCGTACATGCACGGGCAAGAACTCATCGAGCCCGAGCAGTAGGGTATCTGCGCGGAGGCTGTCGCGGCGGTCCGCAGCCGCGGCCAGACAGCTCTCGTGTCGCTTGGAGGTCGCGAAATGACCGATCAGAATCACCCCACCATCCTTGTCGTCTTCGGCGCGACCGGCGACCTCATGACCCGCAAGATCGTCCCCTCCCTCGCCTATCTCGCGGTGAGGTCACATCTGCCTCATGACTTCTCAGTGATCGGCTTCTCTCGGCGCGACTGGGACGATGCGACGTTCCGCGCCCATGTCGGCGGGATCCTTGACGGGTACCCCGGGATCGCGCCTGCGCCTGAGGCGCGCTCCGTGTTCCTCCAGATGTTCTCCTACCAGCGCGGGACTTTCGACGATGAGGCAGCCTACGCCAGACTCTCCGAAGCCATCGCGGCCATCGATGAGGCGTGGGGGATGTGCTCGAACCGCCTCTTCTACTTGGCGGTGCCTCCGGAGAACTACCGCACCATCTTCCACCGGCTGGCCGCCAGTGGGCTTGCGCGCGGATGTGACGACCAGAGCGGCTGGACGCGCGTGCTGGTGGAGAAGCCTTTCGGGCGGGATGGTGCCACCGCACAGGAGCTGGACGAGCTCCTCGGCAGCTTGTTCGCAGAGGAGCAAATCTACCGTATCGACCACTACCTCGCCAAGGAGATGCTTCAGGGCATCTTGTCGTTCCGGTTCTCGAACACGCTCATGGAGCCGTCCTGGGACTCCGGGTCGATCGACCGCATCGACATCACGCTGCTCGAATCGATCGGCGTCGAGAAGCGCGGCGCGTTCTACGACGGGGTCGGCGCGTTGCGCGACGTGGGCCAGAACCACCTTCTGCAGATGCTTGCGCTCATTGCGATGGAACGCCCGGCCGACTTGTCGGCTGACTCGGTGCGCGGTGCACGGGCAGCGTTTCTGGCGACTATTCGAGCACCCTTGGCGCCCGAGATCGCGGCGCGCTCGTACCGCGCGCAATATAGCGGTTTCCGCGATGTCCCCGGAGTAGCTTCCGATTCTGTGACCGAGACGTACTTCCGCGTGCGCTTCACCCTCGATGGCGCCCGGTGGGGAGGCGTGCCGGTGATGATGGAGTCGGGCAAGCGAATGGGGCAGCCCCTCAAGCAGATCACCGTCACGTTCCATGCGCCGCCGTCGTGCCTGTGCGACAGTGCCGGGCGCGGGCCGTTCGAGAACCGGGTCATCTTCCGTCTGGAGCCGGAGGAATCGATCAAGATCCAGTTCTGGGCCAAGAAACCTGGCTTCGAACACGAACTTCAGATGCGCGAGTTCACTTTCTTCTTGTACGAGAAGGAAGAGAGGGTCCAGTACGTCGAGGAGTACGCCAAGCTGCTGCTCGACGCCATCGCAGGCGATCAGACGCTGTTCGTGTCCACCGAGGAAGTCCGATCGATGTGGGCCTTCATCGATCCCTTCGTGCGAGTGTGGGCCTCCGGAGCCGTTCCGTTGGAGACCTACGAGCCTGACTCGCCAGCTGTCGTCGCTCGTGCGCAGGAGGTGGTCGACGCGGTTCCTTCGCGTTCGTCTATAGGGATCGTGGGGCTTGGGAAGATGGGCGCAGGTCTTGCGAGGAACCTGCTCGACCACGGATGGCGCGTCGTCGGGTACAACCGTACCGCTCGTGTGGCGGCCGAGATGGGGGCCGAAGGACTCATCGCTGCACCGACCCTGGTGGACCTAGCGGCCGCACTCGAACCGCCGCGCGCCGTCATTGTGACGGTCCCCGCGGGCGCGCCTGTCGATGAGGTGCTGTTCGGAGACGGGGGACTTGCGCAGGTGCTCGCGGCAGGGGACACAGTAGTCGATGCTGGCAACTCGCTGTGGGAAGACACTGCCGCCCGTGCGCCGAAGCTCGCGGCCCGAGGTCTGCGTTTTGTCGATGTGGGCACATCTGGCGGCCCCGAGGGCGCCCGGCACGGCGCCTCACTCATGATCGGGGGAGAGCGGGAGGACTTCGAGCGGCTCGAGGTCGTGTGGCGGGACATCTCGGTGCGCGACGGTTATCGCTTTTTCGATGGCCACGGCGCCGGGCACTTCGTGAAGATGGTCCACAACGGTATCGAGTACGGCATGATGCAGGCGATCGCTGAAGGATTCGCCGTCCTTCGAGCATCGGACTTCGGGATCGACCTGCATGCTGCCGCAGACATATACGATCGCGGCAGCGTGATCGAATCGCGGCTGATGGGGTGGCTGTGCGACGCCTTCACCGCCTTCGGCACGGAGCTCGCGGATGTCTCGGGTAGCGTCGAACAGACAGGTGAGGGCGCATGGACTGTGAAGGCTGCCGAAGACCTCGGCGTGGACGTGCGCGTGATCGCCGACGCGGTGCGCTTCCGGCTGGAGTCGTCGGCCGAGCCGAGCTACACGGGCAAGGTCCTCACGGCGCTGCGCAACCGCTTCGGCGGGCATGCTCTGTCCTGAGCTGGTCGGATGTTAGCAAATATGCTAAGTCCACAAGACGCGCCAAGAGACGGTCCCGCCATGCGTGCTCCCGTCTTCGCCTACTTCTTGATCTCAGCGAAGTGCGCCTCATAACGGCCGCCGTTTCCAGCGAGAAGAGTCTCATGATCGGGGATTTCGTATACCCGCAGACGGTTGTCGAGGAAGTCGCTGAACAGCAGGAGCGTCCCATCGTCGCTCACATCGAGCGCTGTAGGCTGGTTGCCCGCTATGATTGCATCAAGCGGTCGACCGGACGCTGTGTCGAAGACGAGTATGGAGCCCCACTCCGGGCCTGGGATGTAGTACGACTTGGAGTTGTTCTCTCCTCGGCAGCTCACGAACAAGACCCTGCCATCGGGCGTGAGATCGATCGTGTTCGGTTTCTCATCCACATCGGCGAACTTGCTGGTCTTGCCGGTCTTCATGTCATGGACCCAGATCACGTCCTTGGCCATGTCCGAGATGAACAGCCGCCCGGTCTTCTCGTCGCCGACGAGGTGCCGAAGCGCACCTCCATCCGCGAAGGCAGTGGTACGCGTCCCGGTCGCAAGGTCGATGCGGTCGAGTTCGCCTGAGTCGAAACCCCCCACGTAAAGCGTCTTGCCATCGGCGGTGGCGTACATTCCGCGCGGCGTGTTGGAGACCCCGATACGCCGCAAGAGCTTGCCGGTGGTGAGGTCGATGACCGAGACGTCGTCCCCGGACCAGTTGCTGGCATACAGGGTCTTCTCGTCGGGCGAGAGGGTCACCCACTTCGTCCAGGCGCTCTCGGTCTTGAACTCTCGCAACACCTTGCGGGTCTTGACGTCGATCTCGAAACACTTCGCGGTCTCCATCTGTGACGTGTACGCGAGAGTGCCCGCGCGATTGAAGATGACTTCGACCGCGCCGTACTTGCCAATGTCGACCTCACCGATCTTGCGCCCGGTGCGCGGGTTGAAGATCTCGATGGATGGAGGGCCGTTCAAGATGCTCGTCCAGGCCTCACTGCCGTCGTGCGTGACCGAGACGCCCTTTGGCGCTCCGAGTGTGGTGATCGTGCCGATACAGTGCAACAGCTGTCCCTTGGGATCGAGAAAGTAGTCAGCAGTGAACGTTTCATCGAGCGACACACGGGTGGAGAACGGGTTGTAGCCCTCCATCGTGATGGCAACGGTGATCTTGCCGGAAGGGACTTCCGCCGAGAAGGGTGAGACTCCGGAGACCACCCGCCCGTCCGCGCATGTCACCGAGCACTTCGCCCCTTGTGGGTGCGTGGTGATGCGTACCTGGTTAGGAAGTGGTTCGAGCACGTAGGTGGCGTGCATGGTACGCAGGCGCTTAGCCTCGATCGTCGCGGTGAGAGGCGCATAGCCCTTGCGGCTCACCGTCACAACATAAAGACCCGGCTTGAGGTCGTCTGCCTCGAGCGTCCCCGTCGCTGCACGCGAGTCTGCGAACACGATCGATGCATCTTTGGGAGTCGCCTCGATCGAGACGCTCGCAGGTCGCGTGAGCAGCCAGCCCGCGGCCGCCCCGATGACAACGACCAGCGCTACCAGTGCGAGCACCGGCACAAGCTTGCTCTGGCGCTTTCGAGGACGCGTGTAGACGTACTGAGGCCGCGCATGCGGCCCACGTCGCCGCCGTCCCCGGGGGCTCATGGCCGCCTCCTGGCGAGCGACTGCCGAGTAAGCTCGATCGCCTCATGGGGATCATGCGCGTCGATGACGCGTCCGCTTGCTCGCATCGCGGCTCCTGGGTCCCAGCCCACGACGATGACAGGCTTGCCCGACTTAAGTGCGAGAGCGACTTCTGAGAGTGTGCCCGAACCCCCGGGGAGCGCGATGACGACATCGCTCGACAAGACGTTCACAACGTTGCGTGCGTCGCCCATGCCTGTGCGAATCGCGATGTCGATGTAGCTGCTCGCGCCGTCGGCGGTGGCGTCAGGGAGCACGCCTAACACGAGTCCGCCTGCCTCGTGCGCGCCGCGGGAGCACGCGTCCATCACGCCACTGGCGCGACCCCCTGTGAGCGTCACCCATCCTTCCTCGGCAATGAGCTTCCCGAGCAGACGCGCAACTGTTTGGGCAGGCGGATCGATCGGCTGACCCGTTCCCATGACGCCGATGATGGTGCGCATCTCACATCACCCCCACGTTGTGATGGTAGCGCACCCGCGGGAGAAGCGGCACATAAGGCGGCGAACGCACGTCGGGCGTGCGGGGCGAGGGCTAGCGCAACTCGAAGACCACCGTCACTTCGGCCGTGATGTCGAGCGACCCCGGCTGGATGTCGACGGTGCCGGCCGCATCGGTGGCCTTGTACGCACGCTCACCCCACACAACCGGCACGCTCGCCCCAGTCTCGCTCACACTCACGACGTCCCCAAGCGACTTACCCGCGGCCTTTGCCATGACCTCAGCGCGCGCGCGGGCATCAGCGACGGCCTGTCGTATAGCTTCCGCCCGGGCCGTGGAGTCCTCGGAAAGCGTGAAGCTGGGACCTCCTATGTCGGTCGCCCCCGCACCGCTCGCCGCGCTGATGACGTCCCCGACCTTGCCGATGTCGTGAATGGTCGCACGTACCTGCACGCTCGCCTGATACCCCGTGATCACTGGAGCGCGACCCTCGCGGAAGTCCTGCTGAGGGTAGAGATTGACGCCTGCGGTCTGGAGGTCCTTCTCGGCGATACCAGCCTTCTTGAGCGCCGCAGTGATGGCGTTGGCCGTCGTGGCCGCCTCGGCGAGCGTCTTTTTCGCATCGCTGCCGGTGACGGTCGCACCGAACGTCATCTCCGCTTGGTCAGGTGTGGCGCTGGTCTTCCCCTCACCTTGCGCAGTCACCGTGTTGATCACTCCCGAAGGCGCGGTGACGACCTTTGTCTGGCAGCCCGCGAGTGCGAACACGGCGAGTGCGCCAAGGACGCCGATGAGAACACGACTGCGCATGAGACCTCACTCCTTCGCTCGGTAGTGGTGACGTCCCTATGACGCAAGGCGGGCCGAGGGAGTTCGCGCAGGAACAAGAAGACCCCGCACGTGGCAGGGTCTTCTGGAAGTACGGTGGCGCGGCTTGAGGGATTCGAACCCCCGACCTTGTGATTCGTAGTCACACGCTCTATCCAGCTGAGCTAAAGCCGCATTCGTCCAAAGGCGTAGGTATCCTGGCACCTGGTCCGCCGCTTGTCAATCGGCGAGTCGTGCGCCGGGTGTGTTGTCAAGTGGCGGAGAGTGAGGGATTCGAACCCTCGAAGGGGCTTTATAACCCCTTACTCGCTTAGCAGGCGAGCGCCTTCAGCCGACTCGGCCAACTCTCCGCAGGTGCGCCGCGCGCGCCAGTGATTATACACAGCTCGCGTGCGCCGGGATACCTCCGCGTGCCGGAGTGCGTCGATGCGCGCGTGGTAATGTGAGAGACGCCAGATCTTCCATTGCGTGAAGGAGGCACCCATGTGGGCGTGGATCGTACCGATCGTGATCGTCGCAGTCCTACTCTCTGGACTGCGTATCGCACGTGAGTATGAAAGGGCGGTCGTGTTCCGTCTCGGCAGGCTTCGGGGAGTCAAGGGGCCGGGGCTGTACTGGCTGATCCCTTTGGGTATCGAGACGCAACGCAAAGTCGACCTTCGCACGAACACCGTGGATGTCGAGCGGCAGGAGACGATCACGCGTGACTCTGTCACGGTCAAAGTGAATGCCGTCTTGTGGTTCCGCATCATGGACCCGGTGAAGGCCGTCGTGGAGGTAGCCAACTACTACGCGGCGACCTACCAGATCGCGCTCACGTCGCTCCGCAACATAATCGGCCAGCATGACCTGGACGAGATACTCAAGGAGCGCGACAAGATCTCTGGCATCCTGCAGGCGATCGTCGACAAGGCCACCGACCCATGGGGTATCAAAGTCGAGATGGTCGAGATGAAGGACGTCGAGCTGCCGGAGGGCATGCAGCGGGCGATGGCTCAGGAGGCTCAGGCCGTGCGTGAGCGCAGAGCGCGCTTGGTCAAGGCTGAAGCGGAGTACGAGGCCTCCAAGAGGCTCGCAGACGCCTCCCGGCTGATGGCGGAGAACCCGCTCGCGCTGGAACTCAGGCGCATGCAGATGATCACCGAGGTGGGCGCGGAGCAGAACACGACCACTATCGTGATGATGCCGAGTGAGTTTGTGACGCTCGCGGAGAGCATCACCGATTCGTTCAAGGCAAGGCCTGCGGCGCCGCAGTCCGCACCCGAGGAGTAGCATGCAGGAGCCAGCGCATCGTCTCATCATCGTGTCGAACCGTTTGCCTGTGAGCGTCGAACGCGGGCCTGACGGGAGCACCCTTTTCTCGCCAAGCGTGGGCGGGTTGGCCACGGGGCTTGATTCGGTGCACGACGCGTACGACAGTCATTGGGTCGGATGGGCGGACGTCGATATCGGCGACATGACTCTGGCCGAGGTGGCCGACCTGACCCGCACGATCTCCACCGAGTACAGGTGCACGCCAGTCTTTCTTTCCACCGAGGACGTCGAGGGTTACTACCGCGGGTTCTCCAACCGTACGATCTGGCCGCTCTTCCACTACTTCACGAGATACGCCGAGTTCGATAGCGGGATGTGGGAGGCGTACGAGCGGGTCAATCGGACCTTCGCCGAAGCAGTGTGTGAAGTCGCGCGACCGGGCGACGTCATCTGGGTTCAGGACTATCAGCTGATGCTTCTTCCGTCGATGCTTCGAGAGCGCATTCCCGACGCGACCATCGGATGGTTCTTACACATCCCCTTCCCGAGTTATGAGATCTTCCGCATCCTTCCATGGCGGCGTGAGGTGCTCCGTGGACTCCTCGGTGCGGATCTGGTGGGCTTCCACACGTACGACTACGCGCGCCACTTCATCACCAGCTGCACACGGCTGCTGGGCCTTGAGGAGCAGACCGGACGCCTGATCGTCGACGAACGGCTCGTGGTGGTGGACGCGTTTCCCATGGGCATCGACTACGAGCGGTACCGCGACGCAGCGCGGACGCCCGAGGCGATCAGCGAAGCCGAGCAGATCGGGCTGCGCACTGAGGACTGCGAGGTCGTGCTGTCCGTGGACCGGCTCGACTACACCAAGGGTATTCCCGAGAGGTTGCGAGCATTCGGCGCCTTCTTGGACCGGTACCCAGAATGGCGCGGCAAAGTGACGCTCGTGTGCGTGGCCGTCCCCTCGCGCGAAGGCGTCGAAACGTACCGGCAGCTCAAGATGGAAATAGACGAGCTCGTGGGATCCATCAACGGACGCTACGGGACGCTGGAGTGGACGCCGATCCGCTACCTCAACCGCTCTCTTCCCCTCGAGACGCTCGCCGCCATGTACGGGGCAGCGAAAGTCGCGCTGGTCACACCTCTGCGAGACGGCATGAACCTTATCGCCAAAGAGTACCTTGCTGCTCACGACGGTCAGGGTGGAGTTCTCGTCCTGTCCGAGATGGCGGGCGCGGCCAACGAGCTCGGAGAGGCGTTGCTCGTGAATCCGTTCGACCGTGATCAAATCGTCGAAGCGCTTCGAGAAGCACTTCTGATGGACGAACCAGAGGCGCGTACCCGCAATGCGCTCATGCAGCGGCGGCTTCGGAGGTACACGGTTGCCAAGTGGGCGGCGGAGTTCCTCGGCGCGCTTGAGAGCGCGAAAACGGAGCAGGCGGGCTTGGACGCACGCCGCCTCGATCCTGAGCAGCAAGAAGCACTCATCTCGGCGTATCGAAAGGCGCGTCGGCGCCTGCTCCTGTTCGACTATGACGGTACCTTGGTGACCTTCTCTTCTCGGCCTGAGGAGGCCTCGCCCGGTCCGGACCTGCGCGAACTTCTGCGGCGTCTTGCAGAGGATCCCGCGAACGACCTCGTCATAGTGTCAGGGCGCGACCGCGACACCCTGGAGGCGTGGTTCGGGGGGCTCGATGTGGGACTCGTCGCCGAGCATGGCGTGTGGTTGAGAACCGCCGACGGCGACTGGGTGACCGTCGAGCCCATGTCGGACCAGTGGAAGCCGCGGGTCGCCGGCCTGCTGGAGATGTTCGTCGACCGGACGCCAGGATCTTTCGTCGAGGAGAAGGACTACTCGCTCGTTTGGCACTACCGCCAGGTGAACGATGAGCTGGCACGGGCGCGGGTCGTCGAACTCAAAGGTAGCCTTGCCAGCGTGATGAGTGATTGGAACCTTGCGATCATGGAGGGTGACAAGGTCCTGGAGGTCAAAGTGGCTGACGTGAACAAGGGGCGTGCGGCTCACTTGTGGATGTGCCGAGAAGACCTCGACTTCATCCTCGTCGCAGGTGACGACCGCACCGACGAGGACATGTTCGACGTCGCCCCGGAGGGGGCGTGGACGATCAAGGTGGGGCGGGGACCGACACAGGCCGGGCACTCCGTGAGGAACGTGTCGCAGTTTCGCGCACTCCTCACAGATCTGGCGGATGTCAGCCGAAAAGGGGGCACGCGTGTATGAAGAGACTGGAAGACTACCGCGGTATCGTACCTGACGAGATCATCACCGACCTTCATCGGCGCGCGTCCAGACTCCACGACAAACACGTCGTGCATATGAACTCAACCGCTCAAGGGGGCGGAGTCGCCGAGATGCTTTTCGCGCTCGTACCGCTGATGAACGACGTCGGCGTCGATGCGGGATGGCGCGTGCTGGTGGGAAGCGAGGACTTCTTCGACGTGACGAAGAAGTTCCACCACGCGCTTCAAGGCGACCGGGTGCACCTGACAGAGAACAAGAAGCGCATCTACATCCAAGCCAACGAGAGCTTCTCGCAATACAACCACATCTCCCGGCACGACGCCGTGATCATCCACGACCCACAGCCGCTGCCGATAATCCGCTTCTACAAGAAGCGGCAGCCCTGGGTATGGCGCTGTCACATCGACCTTTCCAACCCCGATGCCCAGCTGTGGGAGTACCTCAAGGGCTACATCATGCGCTACGACCTTATGATCGTGAGCACCGAGCAGTACCTGCGCCCTGACCTCACAGTCGAGCAGCGTGTGATAAACCCGGCCATCGACCCGCTCAGCCAGAAGAACATCGATCTGCCCGATCGCACGGTGCTCAAGTACATGAAGCGCCACCACGTCCCCCTCGACAAGCCGCTCATCACTCAGGTGTCCCGCTTCGACAAGTGGAAGGACCCCGAAGGCGTTCTCGAGGTCTTCAAGCGCGTACGCGAGCGCGTCGACTGCCGTCTCGTGTTGGCGGGAAGCATGGCCACCGACGATCCGGAAGGTCTGGAAGTATACGAACGCGTCCGCAAGCGTGCTGGCGCCCTTCTCGCGAGCGGGGACGTGGTCCTGCTCCTCGGGGCCAACGACGTCACCATCAACGCGCTGCAAAGGATCTCCAGCGTGGTGCTTCAGAAGTCGCTGCGCGAGGGCTTCGGACTTACGGTGTCAGAAGCGATGTGGAAAGGGACTCCGGTGGTCGCGAGCGCTGTGGGCGGTATCCCCCTGCAAGTGATCGACGGCGAGACAGGCTTCCTGGTGGATCCCGCCGACTTCGACGAGACCGCCGATCGCGTGGTCACCTTGCTCCAGGACGCCGATCTGGCGGCGGCGATCGCCGCTCGCGGCGTGGAGCATGTACGCGAGAACTTCCTCGTCACGCGGCTTCTCGGCCACTACCTCTCGCTGTTGGCCGAGCTCATGGAGTGACCGCTGGCGGAGGGGGTGGGATTCGAACCCACGGACCCTTGCGGGTCAACGGTTTTCAAGACCGTCGCATTCAACCACTCTGCCACCCCTCCACAGGTGACCGCGGCGCCTGAGCACTGCTCGGCTGCGTTAGTGTAGCATCAGCGTCATGGATGCCGACACCGCATACATGGCACTCGCGCTGGACGAGGCCCGCATGGCGGCCGAGGCGGGCGAGGTGCCCATCGGCGCGGTCATCGTGTGCGAGGGGGCAGTGGTCGCCCGGGCGCACAACATGCGGGAGACCCGTGTCGATCCCACCGCGCACGCCGAGATCGTCGCGATCCGGGAGGCATCGCGACGGCTGCAGAGGTGGCGCCTCTCGGACTGCACGGTGTATGTGACTCTCGAACCCTGCCCCATGTGCGCGGGCGCGATGCACCAGGCGCGTATCGAGCGGCTCGTCTACGGCGCGCCCGATCCGAAGGCGGGTGCTGTAGGCACGCTTTATGACCTTTCCAACGACGAGCGCCTCAATCACCGCTTTGCAGTGACACGCGGGATTCTCGCCGAGGAGAGCGCGGCCATGCTGAAAGAGTTCTTCGGTGGATTGAGGGCGAGACCCTTGCGCAGCAATGGCGACCGCTGAGCGCAGAGCCGTGATGGCGGACACTCAACGTCGCCCGATTTCGTCCGATAATTGTGCGTACAGGTGATGACGTACGGTAACTTGCGCCAGACAGGAGGAAGGTCTTGAGCGCTCGGCGGAAGTGGGGAACGGCTCTGATCGCGGCAGCAGTGGCGGCTTCGATACCGGCGCAGGCGTGGGCAGCGAGTGACGAGGCTGTCCAGGCGGGTGTGATAAGCGTCACCGGCATTGTCGCGCTGCTGTTTGCTGTCGCGCTGCTGGTAGAGATGCTCGTCTTGCGCAAGCTCGCGTCGGGTGCGGCGATCGCCGAGAACATCACCTACGCGGTACTCGCGGTGATGTGTCTCGCCGCGTCGGTGCTGGTGGGATGGGTGTCACGTCTCGTGCCGGCGGGGTTCACGGCCGAGCAGGCGCGGCTTGGCTCGGACATGCTCGCACTCGCGGCCATGGCGCTGTTCTTCGTGTACTTCTGGCGTGTGAGACGCGCGATGTCGAGGTTTCTCGGCCGACTGTCGGAAATGGAGCAGGAAGTCGTAGGAGCCCTCGATCCCGACGCGGAGCTTGAGGACCGGGGGGAGTAGCTCTCGTGGCGAACATGCTTGCCATGCGGATCGAGGAAGTGATCCGTCCGATCGTCGGCACCGTGCTCGCCTCGGTCTCGGTCGACCTTGAGTCCAAGAGGATCGGCAAGGACGCCGACACCATCACGCTGCTCGACCTGCCCGACATCGCTGACAACCTGGGGCAGCAGCTACGGCTCGTCGTGGGTCCGGACCTCGCGGGAGCGGCTGCGCAGAAGGTGCGCGAGCTGGTCTGAGCACGCCGGCTCGCAGCAACGCGCGCTATTCGAGAGCCTTGACGACGCGTGAGCTCGGCACTCCAGTCCGTTGCGGAAGGTGGACGTGGCTGGGTATACTCGCGTGTGCGCTTTGGCGTGCGCGAGGAGAGTTGTCCGAGTGGTTGAAGGAGCACGACTGGAAATCGTGTGTGCGGTGTTGAACCGTACCCAGGGTTCGAATCCCTGACTCTCCGCCAGTGAGAACAGCCGGTGTGCACCGGTCACGATAGTGTGAAGATCGCCGGCCCCTCAAGGTCGGCGATGCCGTCTTTCAGGTTGCGGGCGCCTGCTGGGGAAGCCGCAAGACGAACGTGGATCCATCCGGGCCGCTCTGTTCGAGCGTGAGCGTGCCGCCCAGACGTTGCGCAAGCCCGCGCGAGATCGCCAGGCCGAGACCCACGCCCTGTCTGGGAGTGTCGGGACTCGCATCGGCTTGCACGAACTCGGAGAAGATATCGTCTCTGAGCTCCTCAGGTACGCCCGGTCCGGTATCGGTGACAGAGAACTCGAGCACGCCTGGGGCCGCCTGTCGCACGCGCATCGCTACCGAGCCCTTCTCGGTGAACTTGATGGCATTGGACAGCAGGTTGAGGAGTATCTGCGTGAGCCGAAGGGGGTCGGTGTCCGCTTCGAGGGGGACATCGGGACTGTCGACTTCGAGCGTGAGCCCCTTCGCCTCAGCGTCAGGCACGACCGTCTCGATGGCCTCATCCACCATGTCGCGGACGTCGACATGCTCGACGCCGAGTTCGACTTTGCCAGACTCGATGCGAGACAGGTCGAGCAGCTCGTTCACGAGCCGCAGGAGGTGCGTCCCGGAGTGATTGATCATCTCCAGCTGCTTGCGCTGCTGATCGTTCACGGGTCCGCTCATGCCGGACCGCAGCAGGTCGGAGAACCCGATGATCGAGTTCAGCGGCGTGCGGAGCTCGTGGCTCATCGAGCGAAGGAACGCGCTCTTGGCCTCGCTCGCTTCACTGAGGTTCTCAAGTGCGGAGGTGAGCTCTTCGTTCGTCTGCGCAAGCTCGTCGAGCGCGGAGGTGAGCTGCCGGGTCCTGTCATCCACCGCAAGCCCCAGCGAGGCAGTGAGCCGCTCGAGCTCCTGCTCCCGGGCGAGCCGTTCCTCCTGGTCGAGGATGAGCCGGCAGACGAGCAGTTGGCCGAGCGGATACATCACGAGCACGGGAGCCGCGATCTGTCGAAGTACGCCGGGCGCTATCCCGCCCGGCAAGCTGAGCTGGATGAGCAGCATGCCCACGTGCACGAGCACCGCGAACAGGTAGAGGCAGCCTGAGCGAGTGACCTCTTCGTGACGCTTCCTGAGGTAATACATGGCGATGCCGGCGACGGTGGCCTCTGCGATCACGCCGACGCCGGCGATGGTCCCCGCGCCTCCCAGGTAGAGCCGATATGCCGCGGCGATGGCCGCGGCAATGGTTGCAGCGACAGGTC
>JAJFTR010000041.1 GCA_021372825.1 Actinomycetes bacterium | reverse complement strand
TACGCGGTGCCCTCGATGGCGGTGGTCTTGATCGCCGCCGAGGAAGGACCTGCGCTCGACGACCTTGCGGGGCTGGCTGTCCGTCGGCCCACGGCCGCGTGGTCGCTCGTGGTGTTGCTGCTGTCGCTCGTGGGAGTGCCGCCGATGGTGGGGCTGTTCGGCAAACTCCTTCTGTTCACCTCGGCCCTTGACGCAGGGCGCGCAGCGCTCGTGATCGTCGCGGTCCTGATGAGCGTCGTGTCGGCGGGGTACTACTTCCGCGTGCTGCGCCAGGCGTTCTTCGCCGAGCAGCCCGACGCTGCGCACGAGCCCGTGTCAGGGAGCGCCAAGGCCGCTCTCGGTCTGTGCGTGCTTGTGACGCTCGTGGCCGGCATCGCACTCTCTCCGCTGCTGTCATACCTGGGTCTGGCATTCTGACGAAGAGAGTGTGAAGACCCTGCGAAGGCGGCGTGAGGGCGCCGGTGTGGGGGTATAGTCGTCCGTACGGACGAAGAAGCGACTGTAGCGAGGTGTGCGATGGGCTTTGTCGGAGAAGATCCCAGCCGGGGCGTTCCTGACCATGCTGCGCACATGGCGGCAGACGGTCAAGAGGGATGGAGCGCGCCTCCGTCTCCTCCCGAGCCTCCCGTGACCGGAGGATTCTACGTCTCGCCGCCGCCGTACGTGGCGCCTCCGAGCGAGCCACGCAAGCCGAAGACGTGGGTGGTAGCCGTCATAGCCGGTGTCATCGGCGGGATTCTTGGCGCAGGTGTCGTGCTCGCCATCGGCGGCACGCCCGCCTCCACTTCTGTGTCGAGCAGTCAGGGTGTGACGACATCCGCCCCTGCAGCGAGCGTCACGATAAAGACCGCTTCCGAAGACCCTACGTTCGCTGAGGCCGTCGCGACCAAGGTCACGCCTTCGGTGGTGAGCATCTCCGTGGAGCAAGTCGCATACGATGTCTTCAGCGGGAAGAGAGTGACCCAGACGGTCGGGATAGGGAGCGGCGTCATCATCCGCCAAGACGGCTACATCCTGACCAACGACCACGTGGTGGCTGACGCCGATGAGCTTCTAGTGACCATCGGTGTCGATGATCTGCCTGCGACCATCGTGGGACGCGACCCGTCCACCGACCTCGCAGTGATCAAGGTCGATCGCAGGGGACTTCCCGCAGCTGAGTTTGGTGAGTCAGCCACGCTCCGGGTCGGCCAGCCGGTCGTCGCGATCGGGTCGCCGTTCGGGCTTGAGAAGTCAGTCACAAGCGGTATCGTCTCGGCGCTTGGACGGTCGAGCCTTGCTGAGGGTGCGGGCGGGCTTACCGCCTATACCTCGCTTATCCAGACCGACGCCGCGATCAACCCCGGCAACTCCGGGGGAGCGCTCTGCGACGCCAAGGGCCGGCTCATCGGCATCAACACTCTCATCAAGACGACGTCCGGCTCATCGGCGGGTATCGGGTTCGCCATCCCGATCGACTTCGCCAAGGGCATCGCCGAGGAGATCATCGCCACGGGCAAGGCTACGCATCCCTACATGGGAGTGGGCACGACGACCATCGATAGTGCGAGTGCCGAGTCGTATGGTCTCGGAGCGAATGCCGGAGCACTCGTGCAGACCGTGGTACCGGGCTCTCCCGCTGACAAGGCCGGGATCATGCAAGGCGACATCATCGTCAGCATGGACGGACAGGAAGTGACCAGCGTGGAGGACGTGTTCGCGGTGATCCGGTCGCACAAGGTGGGAGACACGATCAAGGTGGAGTTGGTGCGGGGCCAGAAGCGCCTGACTGTGTCGGTCACACTCGCCTCGGATGCTGAGCGTCAGTGAAGATCGTGATCGCTGCGGTCGGGAGACTCAAGGAGCACCACTACCGTGACGCCGCCGCCGAGTACCTCAAGCGGCTGGGTCCGTACGCTTCGCTGGAGACCGTCGAGGTGGCTGATATCGACCTTGCACCGGGAGAGGAACGCGCTCGCCGCATTGAGGGAGAGTCACTTGCCAAGGCTCTCCCAGCAGACGCATATGTCATCGCCCTGGATAGCGAGGGTCTGCAGTACTCGTCGGAGGAGTTCTCGCGTCATCTCGCGGAGATGATGCACTCGGGCCTGTCGAGTGTGGCCTTTGTCATCGGCGGAAGCGCGGGGCTCGACCGGTCCGTGCTCGACCGGGCTCATGAGCGCCTTTCGCTCGGCCGGATGACTCTGCCGCACCAGCTCGCGCGCGTCGTCCTGCTCGAGCAGGTGTACCGGGCCTTCCGGATCATGCGGCACGAGCCCTACCATCGATGACATGGGACCGCACGTACACTTCGATCTCACACAGCAGTGGGCTGTGACCGCTGGGCTCGACGAGATCGCCGAGTGCATCGCCCGCGCGGACGTCGAGCTCGATTGGACGCATCCCGCGCGCGGGTCGGTCGGCAACATGAGCCGTCACTTCGGTCTCACGGCGTGTCTGTGGGCGGAATGGTACTTGTACCGCGCATGCCGCGATCGGTCTTGTGAAGACCTCGGCCGCGCTCTCCATTGCGTGCAGGACGCCATCGCGCATGGAGTGCTCGGTCTTAAGCATGTGCGGCATATGGCAGGTCTGGCTCGCGATCCGGACGATTGGGACGCGGCCACGCTGCGGGTGCGGCGGGCTATCGAGAGGCGTAGCGTTTCGATGCTCTGCAGGTTCCGGCCAGCGCAGTAGGAGGGACGTGCGCGTTGGCCTCAAGGCGGCGTGTGCGGTATCCTGAGCAGTCACACCCCGACTACCGAGGAGCGCCCTCGTGCAGGACCTGATCGCCTCGCTCGTTCGCGACGCGCTGAGCGCAGCGCTGGCTGACGGCCGCATCGATCTTGCCGAGGTTCCCGAGCCGGAGCTCGAGCACCCGCGCGATCCGTCGCACGGTGACTGGTCGACGAACGTCGCGATGCGCAGTGCGCGAGCGGCGGGGATGCCTCCGCGGCAGCTCGCACAGGCGGTCGCCGACCATGTCGCTGGGCACCCCGACATCGCATCGGTCGAGGTCGCTGGGCCCGGCTTCATCAACATCCGTCTGTCACCCCGCGCGCTTCAGCGTGTGGTCGCGGAGGTCCGGGAGCAAAGGCTCGACTACGGTCGTGTCGATCTCGGATGCGGCAGGCGAGTGCAGGTGGAGTTTGTCTCGGCCAATCCAGTAGGCCCCATGCACGTCGGGCATGGCAGGTGGGCGGCGCTGGGAGACTCGCTCGCGCGCGTACTCGCGCACGCGGGTTACCAGGTGGAGCGTGAGTTCTACATCAACGACCAGGGCGTGCAGATGGACATCTTCGCTGCCTCGGTTGCCGCTCGCTACATGCAGCTGCTTGGGTACGAAGTCGAGCTTCCCGAGGATGGATACCGGGGGGCGTATATCAACGAGATCGCTGAGGAGATCCTCTCAGCCGAAGGCCCCTCGTGGGCCGGACGCGAGCCGACGGAGCGCGAGGCGCACTTCAAGGAGATCGCGTACAGGGCCGTCTTGGAGCACCTGAAGCACGTCCTGCATGACATGGGCGTGGACTTCGACGTGTGGTTCTCGGAACGCACACTGCACGAGCCGAGCCCTGACGGGTCACCGAGCGAGATCGAGAGAGGGATCGCGCGTCTCCGCGAACGTGGGTATGTGTACGAGAACGAGGGGGCGGTGTGGTTCCGCTCCACGGCCTTCGGCGATGACAAGGACCGCGTTCTCGTCAAAGCCGACGGCACGTACACCTACTTCGCCGCGGATGTGGCCTACCACTGGGACAAGTTCCACGAGCGCGGGTTCGACCTGGTGATCGACATCTGGGGTGCCGATCATCACGGCTATGTGCCGAGGATGAAGGCCGCTGTCGCAGCCTTGGGTTACCCTGGGCAGCTTGACGTGATCATCGGCCAGCTCGTCAACCTGTTCCGAAACGGCGAGGTCGTGCGCATGAGCAAGCGCACAGGCGAGATGGTGACCTTCGAGGAGCTCCTCGACGAGGTGGGCGCCGACGCCGCGCGCTACTTCTTCTTACGCCGCTCGACCGACCAGCCGCTGGACTTCGACATCGGACTCGCCAAAGAGCAGTCCGCCGACAACCCCGTGTATTACGTGCAGTACGCACACGCCCGGATCTGCTCGATCCTGCGCAAGGCGGCAGCGCAGCCCGACGCGCCCGATGCCGGTGCGCTCGCCGAGACGCTCATCGGCAAAGACGTCGATCTTTCCGTCCTTACCGACGACGCGGAGCTCGCACTCTTCCGAAAGCTCGCCGAGCTGAGCGAGGTGGTCGAAGCGGCTGCGCGCGCCTACGCTCCTCACAAGCTCACGCGCTACGCCGAGGAGCTGGCGACCTGCTTCCACCAGTTCTACACCGTGTGCCGCGTCATCGATCCGGAGGCGCCCGCGCTCAGTGCGGCGCGCCTCGCCGTCGTGGACGCGACCCGGATCGTGCTCGAGGTCGTCCTCGCGCTTCTCGGTGTGAGTGCACCACAGCGTATGTAGGAGGATTCATGTCTACGCCAACGTCATCCCGTCCGCCCGCGGCCGCCGACCGCATGACAGGGTACGACCTGAGGTCGCTCATGCCGATGACGGCGGAGATCCGCGACGGCCACCTGTGGATCGGCGGGGTCGACATGGTCGAGCTCGCACACGAAGCAGGCACGGCGCTGTATGTCATGGACGAGGCGACGATCCGGCACCAGCTGGCCGAGTACGTGAAATGGACACGCTACCACTGGCCTGATGTCGACGTCGTCTACGCGGGAAAAGCCCTCCTCACGCTTGCGATGACAAGGATAGTCGCCGAGGAGGACTGCTGTTTGCTCTGCGCCTCCGGCGGCGAACTCGCCTACGCTGTCCGCGCGGGCTTCCCCATGGAACGCGTGCAGGTGCACGGCAACAACAAGACTCCCGCCGAGCTCACCGAGTGTCTCGATGCCCGCGTCGGGCGGATCGTGGTGGACAACTTCGAGGAGATGGAGCGCCTCTCGGCGCTCGCCGCGGACCGGGGTGTGCGCCAGCGCGTCCTCATCCGCGTGACACCGGGGATCGCAGCCGACACCCACGACTTCATCATGACGGGGGCCGAGGACTCCAAGTTCGGCTTCGGCCTCAACCAAGGGCTCGCGATGCAGGCCGTGAAGCGTGCACTCGCGCTGCCAGGGCTGGATTTCGAAGGACTCCACATGCACATCGGGAGCCAGATCTTCGCTCTTCGCAGCTACGCGAAGGCGATCGAGGTCATGGTGGCGTTCATGAGCCAGATCCGCGCCGAGACCGGCGTGAGCGTGCGCATGCTCGATGTGGGCGGCGGCCTGGGTGTCGCCTATGGTGTGCCAGACGAGCCCTCCACCGTGCAGGAGTTCGGCAAGGTGGTCGTCGATGGGATCAAAGCCGAATGCGAGAAGTATGGACTCCCCGTGCCGCGCATGGCGGTGGAGCCTGGGCGCTCTGTGGTCGCGAACGCAGGGGTGACCCTTTACACGGTGGGGTCGATCAAGCAGATCCCGGGTATCCGCACCTACGTCGCCGTCGACGGAGGCATGACCGACAACATCCGGACATCGCTTTATGGGGCGCACTACGAGGCCCTCATCGCCAACAAGGCCGACAAACCCCGCGATGTGGTGGTGACAGTGGCAGGCAAGCACTGCGAGAGCGGCGACATCGTCGTCCGCGACGCGTCGCTTCAGTCACCCGAGACGGGGGACGTCCTGTGTGTGCTCGCCACCGGCGCATACTGCCAGTCGATGAGCAGCAACTACAACAAGCAGGTCCGCCCGGGGGTGGTGTTCGTGCGTGATGGCCAGTGGCGCTTCTCGGTCAGGCGCGAAACGTACGAAGACCTGATGAGGACGGACCTCGGGTAGCAGATCAGCCGTTAGGGCAACCGTTCGTCGCTGAAACGTGCCGTACGTCACGTTCTTCTGCGTACGCTGTGGCGATCGACCGGAGTCCGTGGCATACTGCCTGCACTTGAGACGGGGGGTTCCGCTTGACACGACGGGCCGATGAGCGCCCCGAAGGCGTTCGCACATCGTCACGCATCCAGTCATGGTGGGTGCTCGTGCGCGACGTGCTCGGAGTGTTGCTCGTGTGGGTCGTCGCGCTGTATGTCGTGGCGAGGAGTCACGGGAGTGTCGCGACAGCCTCTATCGCCATGGCGGTGGGCAGCTTCGTAGCGCTCGCCGCGGGCTTCGCGATCGAGGGCGTTGCAATGCGGAAATCGGCCACACTCTGCGTCGGCAGTATGGTGATCGCGGGCTGGGGCGCCGGGCTCATCTTCATGGAGCCGGGAGCTCCGATCCTCGCGCTCGGTCTCTTAGGACTCCTCATCGTCGCTGCCACCCCTGCCGCCTGGCGCAAGCGTGACGCCGAGCGGCAGCGAGCTTACCTCACCCGGCATCCGGGATGGCGTGTGTGGCGCGTGCGCTTCCGTAAGGTGCTTATGGGGGGTGTGGTCGTCGGCCTGCTTGGTGCGGTGCTCACCGGTGTGTGGAACGCAGTCGTGTTGACATAGGGGAACGAGGAGATCGCAGATGAACGTAGAGACGGTCAGCAGCGGGACATCAGGTCTGACCTTCACCGATCGCGTGGTGGAGCTCGTGAGCGCCCTCGCGCGTGGCGAGATCGAGCGACTCGTGCCAGAGAGGTGGATGCAGAGTCCCGTCGCCTACGCGTATCCCGAGGCCGCGCGCATACTCGGGGTCGCTCCTGGCGAGGAGATCGCCACGTTGGACGCGCTCGAGGACCGTGGCATCCTCGTCGCTGAGCCTGTGACCACCGTGCCCATCTGCCCGTTCTGTCACACATACCCGCTGCGTGTCGAGAGGCTATGTCGCGAGTGCGGGAGCACGTCCGTGCACCGCACCACCATGATCCACCACTACCGCTGCGGGAATGTCTCGCCCGAGGAGACCTATCGCCGCGACGGCGAGCTTGTATGTCCGAAATGCGATCACGTGTTGCGTCACATCGGTGTGGACTACGAGCGCCCCAGCGGCGTATGGCTCTGCGTTGACTGCTCGGCTGTATTCGATGCCCCGCAGCTTCGCTACCACTCGCTCACGTGTGGCAGGCCCGTTCCACTCGATGATGTGGTCGATCGTGAGCTCAGCGCTTACAGACTCTCTCCAGACGGCTCCAGTCTTGTGTCCGAGGGAGCGCTCCGCGCCGCGATCGAGCGTCCCGATGTCACGGACTCCCTTACAGGACTTCCTAACTCGGCAGCTGTCGAACGCTCGCTGGAGTTGGAGAAGACTCGAGCGGTGCGCTACGGCACCACGTTCAGTCTCATCGGTTTCGGTCTCAGCAACGGCGCAGAGCTTGCCGAGCGGTTCGGGGACGAAGCGGTGTCCCGGGTCATGAAGACGCTTGCGACCATCGCTCGCGAGAACCTGCGTGCCATCGATGTCGTGGGCCGTTCTGAGCGTTATGGTTTCGAGGCCTTGCTTCCGGAGACGGATGAAAAGGGTGCAGAGGTCGCCCTCAAGAAACTCACCGAGTCGGCTGAGGCGTACATGCATGCTGTCGGCAGAGATGAGGCGCACCGTTCCGCGATCATCTCTGGCGAGATACTGCACATCTCCCTGCCCGAGTCGAAGTAGCGAGGACAGAAGTGGAGCAGCTTCTCCAGCACCTGGTTGCGATCGTGGTCGCGTTCGCGGACTGGTGGGCGCAGGGATTCCACGATATCCAGGCGATGACATGGAATCGCTTCCTGGGAGCTTTCTGGTGGCTGATCATCTTCGATTTCCCCCGCTACGTGCTTCCAGACATCGTCATGGTGTTCTACATCCTGTCGCGCCTGTTGTTCCGATGGCCGCGCAAGGTCACCATGGACCGCTCGTTCGAGCCCTCGGTGAGCGTGCTCGTCCCCGCCCACAACGAAGAGGCGAGCGTGGCGAAGACGGTGCGCTCACTTCTGGAGCAGGACTACCCTATCGCCGAGATCATCGTCGTGGATGACGGCAGCCAGGACGGTACCTGGCAGTCCTTGCAGGCTTTCAGTAGCGATGTGCGAGTGCGTCTCGTGCGCAACCAGACACGCGGAGGGAAGGCTTCCGCGCTTCAGACGGCGCTCCGGCTCGCGTCGGGGGAGATCGTCGTCTCGGTCGACAGCGACTCTACCTTCGACAGGGACGCCATCCGGTGGCTGGTGCAGTACCTGCGGGACCCGGAGGTCGGTGGCGTGAGCGGCAACATCAAGGTGCGCAATCGCAAGAGTTCGCTCGCCACATGGCTCCAGGCCTCCGAGTACGCTATCGCGATAGCGACCGGCCGCCGCGTTTCTTCCTACGTCGGGTGGCTCACCGTGATATCTGGCGCCTTCGGCGCCTATCGCAGGTCCGATCTGGAATCCGTCGGAGCCTGGGACCCCGGGATCGGCGATGACTCCAACATCACGATCAAGGTGCGCAAACGCCGTCGCAAGGTGGTTTTCGCACCCGAAGCGGTCTGCCTCACGGACGTGCCTGAGCG
Organism: Actinomycetes bacterium; assembly: GCA_021372825.1. Lineage (GTDB taxonomy): Bacteria > Actinomycetota > Coriobacteriia > Anaerosomatales > Anaerosomataceae > JAJFTR01. The sequence continues at coordinate 60,083 of JAJFTR010000041.1, read as the reverse complement.
GTGGACGGTGCTGTGGCGGCAACGCCGGCGATGGGACAAGTCGGGCTATCGCAATCGCCTACGAAAGCACGTGGGTATCCTCAATCCCTTCGTGTATGGGGCTCGTAACTCGACCGCCGTCGCGATAAGCGTGTTCTACAAGATGGTTCTTCTCTTTGCGTTCCTCTTCTGGTTCTTCTATGACCTTCTGTTCCAAGAACGTGGGCAGATCGCGTGGGTGTTCATCCTGACCTTCGTCATCTACGGAATCGCCAACACGCTGTCGCTTCTGATCGCATGCGCATTGTCGGAGCGACACGACGAGTGGCAATTGCTGTGGACGGCTCCGCTCATGATCTTCTACTACTTCTGGCTGCGCTTTCCACGAGCGATCTCTACTGTCGAAGAGATCTTCGGTTTCAATTACGAGCAGCGCTTCTACCCCGACGAGGTGTGGGCCCAAGCGCCGAAGTGGTGAGCCTTCCCCGCGTACCTCGTCGCTCCTCGGTCCGCAGAAGCCCACTCGGCTACAATGGACCGGGCAGGCCGTCACGCGGAGGACAACACCATGCGCACTGTAAGAGTCGGTCTCATCGGTCTGGGCACCGTCGGCAGCGGCGTCGTCGAGATCCTGCGTCGGCATCGCGAGGATTTCGCGACGCGTGCGGGTGTCGATATCGAGCTCGCTCGTTACGCCGATCGTGACGCATCGCGCTTCGCGCGCCTCGGCTTACCGCCCGAGGCGTGCACGACCGATGCGGCGGAGATCATTGCGGATGCGGATATCGATGTCGTTATCGAACTCATCGGCGGCACCGGCGCCGCGCGCGGCGTCGTACTCGCAGCCCTTGAGGCAGGCAAGAGCGTGGTGACGGCCAACAAGGCGCTGATGGCGAGCCACGGGCAGGAGGTCATGGATGCGGCGGAGGCTCACGGCGTCGACCTCATGTTCGAAGCGAGCGTGGGAGGCGGCATCCCTATCATCGGCCCGCTCAAGCACTCGCTTGTGAGCAACGAGATCACCGCGGTGTACGGAATCGTGAATGGAACGACGAACTTCATGCTCACGCAGATGACAAGAGACGGTCTTGACTACGCGACAGCGCTCACGGAAGCGCAGGCCCGCGGTTACGCCGAGGCTGACCCCAGCGCTGACGTTGACGGACTGGACGCCGCCGCCAAGATCGCCATCCTGGCCTCCATCGCCTTCAACTCGCGCGTCACTCTAGGTGACGTGCCTGCCGAGGGGATCCGCTCCATCACTCCGGTCGACATCGCGTATGCGACGGAGATGGGCTATGTCATCAAGCTCATGGCGATCGCACGGCGCGTCGAAGGTGGAGTCGATGTTCGCGTGCACCCCACGATGATCAGGTCCGGGCACCCGCTTGCCAAGGTCGATGCGGTCTACAACGCCATATACGTCGTCGGCGACGCGGTGGGGGAGACGATGTTCTTCGGCGAGGGAGCCGGTTCCCTGCCGGCTGCGAGCGCGATCGTCGGCGATGTCATCGAGGTCGCACGCCACATCCAGAGCGGATGTCTCAACATCGTCGGCTGCACGTGCCGGGAGGAGCTTCCCGTTCGCGAGATAGGCGATCTTGTCACCCAGTACTACGTGCGCTTGCTCGTCGAGGACCGCCCGGGAGTACTTGCCAAGGTGGCCCAGATCTTCGGCGAGAACGATGTGTCGCTCGCCTCTGTTCTGCAGACGCGGACGGACGAGCACGGAGGAGCGGAGATCGTGTGGGTCACCCATGCTGCAGCCGAGCGCGACGTGCGAGCGGCCCTTGATGCGATAGCTCTGCTGGACGTGGTGCGAGAAGTGGCCTCCGTGATCCGGGTCGAGGAGCTATGACGGTCCGTGTGAGTGCGCGCGTCGTCGTACCCGCGTCCTCGGCCAATCTGGGATCGGGTTATGACGCTTTCGGCCTGGCCGTCGCTTTGTATGATCGATTCGAGGCCGAACGATCGCCGGTGTGGGAGGTCGAGGTCAAAGGCGAGGGGGAGGGCGAGCTTCTCGAAGACGAGCGCAACCAGGTCGTGCGTGCGATGCAGCGCGCATTCGCCGAGACGGGCTATCGCGGCGCCGCTCGCGTGCGATGCGAGAACGGTATCCCTGTCGGCAGAGGGCTCGGTTCGTCATCAGCAGCGATTGTCGGCGGTCTTGTGTTGGCCAATGAGCTTCTGGGGGGCCCTCTTGGTCTCACCCGCCTGTTCCAGCTCGCCGTCGAGCTGGAAGGCCACCCTGACAATGTCGCTGCCGCATTACTCGGAGGGTTCACTGTTTGTTGGTACGAGGGCGCGATACCCCGTGCCGAGCGTATCGAACCCGGCGGCGGCCTAGCCGCAGTCGCGGTCGTGAGCGAGGCCGCTGTCGCCACCGCCGAGGCACGGCGTGTGCTTCCCGCGAGTGTGCCGCACGCGGATGCCGCGTTCGGGGCGGGCCGCGCCGGCTTGCTTGCCGCAGGCATCGCGCTGGGCAGAGCCGACCTGATCCGCGCGGGAGGCGCAGACAAGATCCACGAGGCGTACCGTGAGCGCCTGTATCCGGACGTACCGCGCGTGAAAGCCGCTCTCATGGATGCAGGAGCCGACGCCGCGGTGCTCTCGGGCGCCGGGCCGACGGTGATCGGGCTCGTGAGCGCGGACGACGAGCAAGCGGCGCTCGACAGGGCGCACCGGGTGCAGGCTGCTTTCGAAGCGAACAGTGATGCGCCGGGGCGCGTGGCGATACCGGTACCAGTGGACCGGTGTGGCGTGCGGGTGGAGTAGGCGGCGAAGTTCGTGGATGCAGGCCACGACACACTCTCGGGAACATCCGGTCTTAGGACAGGGGTCTGGATCGCGTGCGCGCTGCTGTGCGGTTCGGTGTCGGCGGTGGTGGCACTCGAATGGATGCAATGGCCGGTCACACATGCGACGCTCTACGGCACTCTCACGGTGACTCTGTTCGCTCTCGGCCTGATCTCCACCGACGTTGGTCTTGCGCTTCTCGTCGCCACGATCCCACTCTTCGACTTCGCGACGCTCGGCCCTCCAGCCGCTCCTTTCACGGCGGCTCATGTGCTGCTCGCCTCGACGATACTGGGGTGGTCTGCCCGCATCGTGCGGGATGGGCGCCGAGCCTTGCCCAGACCGACTCCTCTCGTGGCTGCACTCGCGATGCCGTGGCTCGCTGGCGCGATCTCGCTTGCCGGGTCGCTCGCACCTTCCTCCACACTCAGCGGGACAGGCCGTCTGTTGGTTCTGTGGCTCTTGGCGATGCTCATCGCATGGCGCGCCAACGACGCCCGCCGAGGTCGCGCTCTACTCGCCGAGCTTGTGGCGGTCGCGTGCGTGATGGCAGGTGTGGCGGCTCTGCAGTACTTCGATCCCGCACTCGGGATCGGACGTCTCACGACACAGGGCTTCTCGTCCTTGGTCGTTCTCGTGAGGCCATCGGCGTTCTTCCTTGACCCGAACTTCCTCGCCGGGTACCTCTCCGCTGCAGTGCTCGTCGCACTTGTGTTCATGGTCCGGGCCACGCGCATGCGACAGGCTGTATGGTGGGGTGCTGGAGCTCTCGTAGCGCTCGGCGGCATCGCTGTGACATCGTCCCGTTCGGCGCTCATCGGGCTCGCGGTCGGGCTTGTCGTCGTACTCCTCACCGCACCACGACAGCGTCGCGCCAGACTGATCGTCGCGGTCATCGTGCTCACTCTCGTGGTGGCGCCGTTCGTGCCGGCTGCAATGTACCAGCGAGTCGCTGGTCTGCTCGACCCCACCTCAGAAGGGTCACTCGCCACGCGCTATCTCATGGTGCAGTCCAGCGTCGAGATGCTGTCTGAGTTCGGAATCGGTGGTACAGGTCTCGGGGCTTACGACCTAGCGTATCCGGCATATCGCAAGCCGGGCGCATTGCCGCGCATCACCCATCCGCATCAGGTTCCTTTAGCGATGTGGGTCGAAATGGGAGTGCCCGGAGCGCTTTCCGTGCTTGCGATCGTCGCCGGGATCGTGTGGGCGTGGCGGCGTCTCGCAAAGCAGCGCTATCCTGCGCCGGGGACAGCGGCACTCGCCGCTGTGACGGCGTTGGTGGTCGAGTCGCTCTTCCAGTACTATCTGTACTTCGAGTACCTGTGGATCTTCCTTGGACTGCTGTCTGCGTTCTCGGCGGTGAGGCAAGAAGGCGATGATGTCCGAGACGAACGCTGAATCGAGGTTCCTCGTCGCAGTCAGGCGAGAGTGGTGGCTGCCGCTTGTCACTGCCGCGGCGGCCGTCGCCATCGGGCTCGCCGTGTCTGCGGCTGACCCGACTCCGCTCTATGAGGGGACCTCGGTCATCGCCGTCGACACTGCTGTCCTGTCCAAGTACCCGGATCTGCCGAAACCGGACGACGTGGTCAGCCATGCCACCTCCGACGAGTTCTTGTCTGTGGTGGCGAGCGCCTCAGCTGTCCCCGCGCAAACGGTGCGCGCGGGGCTCAAGGTCTTCACGCGCGGGCCGACCCAGGGCGAGATCGCGGTGACGTTCCGCTCTCCAGATGCGAGCAAAGCCACTAGCGTCACCGTTGTCGCGGCCAGGACGCTGTGCGACAAGGCGATCGACATGGGTGGCCCAGAGGTCCTCGCGGTGCAACGGCTCGTGGAGGAGACCGAGCGCATGCTCGACGAAGTGCGGAAGGTCGACAACGAAGCCCCCGCGAGCGAGCGGGACGCGGCTTACGAGCTCGAGTTGGCGTCGACGCAGTGGGCCATGCACATGCGTCTGTTCGAGGACCGTCTAGAACTCAGGAAGCTCAGGGCCTCGTACTTCTACAACGGCAACGTGGCTACCGCCGACATCGCCCCGGTCCGCCGGAGGGGAGCCACAGTCGCAGGAGCGGTGGTCCTTGGCCTGGTTCTTGGCCTGGTACTCGCTGTACTACGCGAGGCGGTGCTGTCTCGACCTGACGCGAGCTCTGTCGATGACCCTGCTGACGAGTGATCGGGCGACGACCCTTGACGTGTAGCACCGAGTTCTGGGAACAATAGTCTACGTCCCTGCGCCGATGCGCCCGTCTTCGCTCACATCCGCTCCGGCTCCCACTGGAGGTCACATGAGCGACGCAGGATCCATTGTGATCGCCCAAGTCTCGGATCTGCACTGCGGCTCGCAGTATCACATCCCGAGTCTCGCGACGCGCGTGGTCGACGAGGTGAACCAGCTGGCCCCCGATGCGCTTGTCATCACGGGTGATCTCACGGACATGGGGTTTCGGCAAGAGTTCCGGATGGCCAAACACCTCATTTCCAGGATGCAGGTCGGCAACACCATGGTGCTGCCCGGTAACCACGACGCACGCAACGTCGGAGACATGCACTTCGAGGAGCTGTTCGGCGCTCGCTCCACCGAGCTTCTGCTGCCCGGAGTGCGGATCATCGGGCTGGACTCGTCGGAACCTGACCTTGACTCGGGCCGTGTGGGCCGGGAGCGGTATCGCTGGATAGAGGAGCGCTTCTCGGAACCTGACGAGTTCAAGATAGTGGCTCTCCACCACCATCTTCTTCCGGTGCCCGGTACCGGTCGCGAGCGCAACATCGTGTTCGATGCAGGGGACTTGCTGCGTGTGCTCTCCAACAGCGGCTGCGACATGGTACTGTGCGGCCACAAACATGTGCCGAACGTCTGGCGTCTCGAGGACATGATCGTCGTGAACGCCGGGACGGCCTGCTCGTATCGGCTTCGAGGCAAGACCAGGGCATCCTACAACATCATCGAGATCCGCGAGCCTCGGGTTCGTGTGACTTTGAAGCATCCGTTCGAGCCGCCCGAGATAGTGGCGGACTTTTCCCGTCCAGCGCGCAAGCAATGCGCCTGGCGCCCAGGAAGCGGCGAAGCGGCCGCACCTGGAGTGTCGGAGATAGGAGATGGTGACGAGTGAGCACGGCGGTAGCGCTCATCGACGGCGAGCACTACCCGCCCGTGGTCAGGGCGGCGCTTTCCGCACTTTCTGTGGAGTTCGATGTCGTTGCGGCGGCGTTTGTGGGCGGCACCGAGAAGATCGATGTCGAGCACGGCGAGGTGTACGGACTCCCGGTCGTTTGGGCTGAAAGTGCTGACGAGTCGGTTCGCATGGCGATCGACCAGTACCATCCTCACGCTCTCGTGGACCTCTCAGACGAGCCGGTCCTCTCGGCGAAAGACCGCTTCCGGCTCGCATCGATCGCTCTAGGGGCAGGGGTCGAATACCGGGGAGCTGATTTCTGCTTCACTCCGCCGCGGTCTATGCTCGCTCTTGGGACGCCTGCGCTTGCCGTCGTGGGCACGGGGAAACGTGTCGGCAAGACGGCGGTCTCCGCGTACCTCGCCCGACGTGTGAAGTCCCAGGGTGTCGACGTCGTGGTGCTGGCGATGGGCCGTGGAGGTCCTGCAGTCCCGGACCTGATCCGTGGAGACGAGGTCCCGCTTTCCACAGATGACCTCCTCGCTCTTGCGGCTCAAGGAAAGCACGCGGCCTCAGACAACTACGAAGATGCTGTGATGAGCAGAGTCACGACCGTGGGCTGTCGCCGGTGCGGCGGAGGGATGGCGGGGGACACGTTCTTCAGCAACGTGCACGAAGGAGCGCGTCTTGCGGACTCTCTCGGCAAGGACATCGTCATCGTGGAAGGCTCCGGAGCGGCGATCCCGCCCGTCAGGGTCGACGCCACCCTTCTCGTGATCGGAGCTGGTCAGGGGCTTTCCTACATCGAGGAGTACTTCGGTCCGTACCGGCTCGGCCGTGCTGATGCGGTCGTTCTGGCGGGCGCGGAAGCCCCCGGGGCGACCGAGAAACAGGTCGCCGAGGCCAAGTCCGCGATCGAGCGCATCCGCCCCGGCGTTCCTGTCGCCGCCGTCATCTTTCGGCCGTCGCCGCTCGAGGCGATAGCGGGCAAGCGGGTGTTCTTCGCGACGACGGCGCCATCCTCGCTGGTACCCATCCTCGTGGCGCACCTCGAGTCCGAGCATGGGTGCACGGTCGTCGGGTCGAGCCCGCACCTCTCGGACAGAACGCGGTTACGCGAGGACATGGCCTCGGCAGCGGGCCGCTTCGACGTCTTGCTCACCGAACTCAAGGCTGCTGCGATAGAGGTGGTCGCTATGGCCGGACGCGAGATGGGCGTGCCGACGGTGCTTTGTGACAATGTGCCGCAAGCAGTGGCGGGCGATGACCTCGACGGCCTCCTCGACTCAGTGGTCCATGCAGCCGCGACGCGTGAGGCGGGGGTGTCCTGACATGCCGGCAATCCCCCCGATTCTGATCCGGGATGAGAAGCACGGGCTTCCCTATAGCAAGGGGCTCATGGCTCAGTCGTTCACGGCAACAGGTCTTTCGCCCGCCCGCGCCTATCTGGCGGCACAGAAGTTGCAAGACGAGATGATCGAGCGGGGTGTGCGGGCGCTTACCATTCGCGAACTGCAGGAACTGGCGGTCGATGTGCTCGCCCGCCAGGCGGGCGAAGAGTACGCAGAGCGCTATCTCAAGCTCCGCGAGCTTTCCAAACTCGAGCGTCCGCTCGTCATCCTGATCGGTGGCACCACGGGAGTCGGCAAGTCGACCATCGCCACCGAGATCGCTCACCGGCTCGGAATCACGCGGATCGTATCGACGGATTCCATTCGAGAGGTGATGCGTGGTATCTTTGCAAAGGAGCTCATGCCCGCGATCTACGAATCGTCGTTCAACGCATGGCGCGGGCTTCGGGTCCCGGTGCCTCATGGCGCCAACCCCGTGATCGTCGGATTCCGGGAGCAGACCTCTGTCGTCATCACGGGTATCCGGTCACTCATCGAGCGCGCGGTTCTCGAGGGCGAGAGCCTTGTGGTGGAGGGCGTGCACGTCGTTCCCGGTTACATCGAGCCCTCCCAGTTCAAGAATGCGTCTGTGGTGCAACTGCTCGTGACGGTCGATGATGAGGAAGCACACCGGAGTCACTTCTACATCCGGGAGGTCCAGACGGACGGCACCAGGCCGTTCGAGAAGTATCGCGCGAACTTCGGGAGCATCAGACTGCTCGGCAGGTACATCGAGGATCTTGCGGCGGAGCACGGGACACCCATCGTTCATAGCCATCAGTTGGACAAGACGGTGGCGGAGGTACTGGAGCTGGTTGTCAACGCGGCGATCCGCGATGACGAGAAGATCATGCACGAGCGGAGCACTTCGGCGGGACAAGGAGCGTAAGCACACATGAAGTTCTTCTTGGACACGGCGAACATCGCCGAGATAGAAGAAGCGGCAAGCTGGGGAGTGCTGTCGGGGGTCACCACCAACCCGACGCTTTACGCCCGCGAGGGCGGGAAGCTTGCCGGTTTCCATGCGCATCTTAAGCGCATCTGCGAGATCGTGGACGGTCCGGTGAGCGGGGAGACAGTGGGTCTTGCGCGCGACGAGATCGTTCGGGAGGCGCAAGAGCTTTCGGCGATCGCGCCGAACCTCGTGGTGAAGGTCCCCACGATGCCAGAAGGCCTGGCCGCCACCAAGGTGCTCGCATCGATGGGGATCAGCGTCAACATGACGCTCTGCTTCTCCGTGCCTCAGGCACTGCTGGCCGCCCGCGCGGGAGCCAGGTATGTCTCACCTTTCGTCGGCCGGTTCGACGACATCTCGGAAGACGGTGTCGACCAGCTCGGCCAGATCGTCGCCGCTCTCGCCAACTATGACTTCAGACATGAGGTCGAGGTCATCGCTGCGTCGATCAGGAGCGCGAGCCACGTCACGAAAGCGGCGCTGCTCGGCGCTGATATCGCGACGGTGCCGTTCGCGGTCCTCAAGAACCTCGTGAAGCACCCGCTCACCGACCGGGGGCTCGAATCATTCCTTGCAGATTGGGAGAAAGTGAAGAACGCATGAGTTCACGTCCACGTAAGCGCGGCCGCAGAGGCGGCGGCGCATCTCAGGAGGTAGCGCCCTCGATCACCCGCGAGGAGCTTGCTGCCAAGACCATGGCCGAGCTGCGCCAGATGGCGACCGAGCTCGAACTCGACGTCAAGGCCGTTCGCAAGAAAGACGAGCTCGTCCAGGCCGTCTACGACGCCAAGGTCAAGGCGGAGGGTTTCGTCGAGATCATGGGCATCCTCGACATCCTGCCGGAGGGGTACGGCTTCATCCGCACGAGCGGGTACCTGCCGGGCGACAAGGATGTCTACTGCTCGATGTCACAGATCCGCAGGTACGACCTGCGCCGCGGCGACATGCTCAAAGGCCAGGTCCGCCCACCCAAGGAGTCCGAGAAGTACCCGGCTCTTCTCAAGGTCACCTCGGTCAATGGCATGGAGCCCGAGGAAGCGCGTCGTCGCAAGGACTTCCGGGACCTCACTCCTGTCTATCCCGACGAGAAGTTCAGCCTGGAATGGCGTCCCGATCAGATCACGGCGCGCATCATCGACCTGGTCGCACCGATCGGTAAGGGTCAGCGTGGCCTCATCGTGTCGCCTCCCAAGGCCGGTAAGACGACCATCTTGAAGGACATCGCGGCCGCCATCGCCGCGAACAACCCCGAGGCATATCTCATGTGTCTACTCGTGGACGAGCGTCCCGAGGAAGTCACGGACATGGAGCGCTCGATCAAAGGCGAGGTCATCTCCTCGACGTTCGATATGCCCAGCGAGAACCATATCGCGGTGGCTGAGCTCGTCATGGAGCGCGCCAAGCGCCTCGTCGAGAGCGGCTATGACGTGGTGATCTTGCTGGACTCGATCACGCGGTTGGCTCGGGCGTACAACCTGGCGACTCCAGCCTCGGGCCGCATTCTCTCCGGCGGTGTGGATTCGACCGCGCTTTATCCGCCGAAGAAGTTCTTCGGCGCTGCACGCAACATCGAGTACGGCGGCAGTCTCACGATCATCGCGACTGCGCTCATCGACACGGGTTCGAAGATGGACGAGGTCATATTCGAGGAGTTCAAGGGCACGGGCAACATGGAGCTCAGACTGGACCGCAAACTGGCGGATCGCCGGATCTTCCCCGCGATCGACGTTATCGCTTCGGGCACGCGCAAGGAAGAGCTGCTTCTCGACCCGGCCGAAGCTCCCTACATCTGGAAGCTGCGCCGCGTTCTGCACGCCCTCGAACCAGGTCCTGCCATCGAGCTTCTCATCGACAGACTGCGCAAGACGGGCTCCAACCGTGAGTTCCTCGCGGCGATCTCCAAGACGAAGGTCGGCAACGGCGACTGACGTCTGCGGCTGGTTGCTGGTTGTGCGCGTCCGGCCGTGCTATCCTTTGCAGGCTGTCCTTGCACCTGGTCGGAAACCAGGTGCGCATCGGAGGTGTATGCAGTGCGTGAAGGTATTCATCCGGAGTATGTGGAAAGCCGCGTGATCTGCTCGTGCGGCAACACGTTCACCACCCGCTCCACCAAGCCCGAGCTCCACGTCGAGCTCTGCAACAAGTGCCACCCTTTCTTCACGGGTCAGCAGAAGTTCGTCGACACCGGCGGACGCGTGCAGCGGTTCGCCGACAAGTTCGGGAACGCGGCGACAGCGATGCTCGAGAAGGAGGCCGCAGAGAAAGAGACGCGGCGTAAGGCAGCGCAAGAGGCTGCGGTCCGTCTCAAGGCGGAGCGCGACGCCAAGGCTGCCGAGAAGGCGAGCAAGGCAGCGAAGTATGAGGTCGCGACCGCTGTCGAGAACGGGGAGGCGAGCGCCGACGGTGTCGAAGCCTCCCGCGGTGAGGTCGAGCAGGACCAGGCGGAGTAGGCGCTCGTTGTCGCTGTATGATGAAGGAGGCGGAGACCATCCCGCCTCCTTTCTCGTGATGTGCGTCAGTGTGAGGTGAGCGTGGACGTCAAGCTCATGTACCATACGCCGGATCCGGAGCGTGCCATCGCTTCTGCCGCAAGGTTGTGCTACGCGCCAGTCGGTGCCGCGGAGCTTCTGGAGACGATGTCTCCGGAGGCCGTGCGCCGCGTGCTGAAGACGGTCATCACCTCTGGGCATCTCTCGGCACTCGAGCACGCAAGCTACACTTTCGCGGTGGAAGGCGTGTCGCGTGCTATGACGCACCAGCTCGTGAGGCACCGCCTGGCGAGCTACAACCAGCAATCGCAACGATATGTACGTTACGATTCGCCCCCGACGTTCGTGGAGCCCGAGAGCGTGGCAGCGGACGCCGAGGCCCACGCGATCTTCGAACGAGCGACCAGCGAAGCGTTCACCGCATATCGCTCACTCGTGGACAGGGGAATCCCCGCTGAAGATGCCCGTTACGTGCTTCCCAATGCGATGGAGACCAAGATCGTGATCACGATGAACGTGCGCGAGCTTCTGCACTTCTTCGAACTGCGTTGCTGCAAGCGCGCGCAGTGGGAGATCCGGGAACTCGCGTTGCGCATGCTCGAGCTTGTTGAGCCGACTGCGCCGTACATATTCATGGACGCAGGTGCGTCATGCCGCCGTGGACCGTGTGGTGAGGGCAAGATGACGTGCGGCGACCCCTACCCGAAAGTGCCGCGACGTGACTGAGAACACGACCGCTCCTATCAAGCACACACACATCGGTGGCCAGGCGGTGCTCGAGGGCATCATGATGCGCGGCAAGTACAACTGGGCGATCGCGGTCCGCGAGCCGTCCGGCTCGATATACACCGAGGAGCACGACCTGGTTGCATCGCCCGGCAAGCATCAGTGGCTGACGTGGCCGGTGATCCGAGGAGTTCGCAGCTTCTATGAGTCGATGGTGCTTGCAGTCAAGGCGTTCGGAGTCTCGGCCGAGCACGCCGGCGAGACCGAAGAGGAGCAGCTCTCAAGCAAGGAGATCGCGCTTACGATGGTTCTCGGCGTAGGACTCGCCGTCGGGCTCTTCATCGTGCTACCGGCCATCGTGACAGACTGGATACTGGGACCTCAGACCGAGCAGCCTCTCGTGTGGAACCTCGTCGACGGCGTGCTCAGAATGGCAGCGTTCTTTGCGTATATCTGGGCGGTCAGCCGTATCAAGGACATCCAACGCGTGTTCGCCTACCACGGCGCCGAGCACAAGACGATCCACGCCTATGAGCACGGGTCGCCCCTGACCCCCGAGTACATCCAACAATACGAGACTCTTCATGTGCGCTGCGGGACTGCGTTTCTGCTCATGGTGATGGTCGTGGCGATCCTTGTCTTCTCGGCATTCCCGGGCAAGGCGATCCTTGATGCGTGGGGTGTCACTGCGCGGGGTTGGATCTTGCTCTTCAACATCGGCATCCGCATACTGCTCCTGCCTCTGATCGCCGGGTTGGCCTATGAGGTATCGGTGAAATGGGCGGGCTCGCATCCGGACAATCCACTCGTGAAGGTCCTTATGTGGCCCGGTATGCAGCTTCAGCGGATGACGACACGCCAACCGGATGACAGCATGGTCGAAGTGGCCGTGACTGCGATGAGCCTGGTGGTCGCCCGCGAGGAGCGCGAGAACACGGCGGGTGCGCCGGTCGAAGAGGCCGCCGCGGCGATCGATTGAGCGAGGGCTGCCCTCCCGCGTGGTACGCTCTTGTCCCTGCTCGAGGAATGACGGATCGATGAACGAAAGACTGCAGCAGATACTGGCGACATACGATGAGCTCACGGCTCGGCTCGGCGATCCGGCGGTTCTGGCCGACCAGAAAGAGTACACGCGCCTCGCCAAGGAGCACCGCGCCCAGACTCCGCTTGCGGAGAAGGCCAGAGAGTACCTTGAAACGTGCGCGCAGCTCGAGGGCGCCAGGGAGATCCTGCATTCCGAGCAGGACCCTGACTTGAAGGATCTGGCTGCTGAGGAGGTACGCGAGCTCGAAGGCAGGCTTCCTGCGCTTGAAGATGAGATCAAGGTGATGCTTCTGCCAGGAGATCCCAACGACGACAAGGACATCATCGTCGAGATACGTGCGGGAGCAGGTGGTGACGAGGCGGCGATCTTTGCCGGTGACCTGTATCGCATGTATACGCGTTACGCCGAAAGCCAACGCTGGAAGGTCGAGGAGATCGACTCGAGCGAGAGCGATGCGGGCGGATACAAGGAGATATCCTTCCGTGTCCGTGGCGACAAGGTGTACTCGAAGATGAAGTTCGAGTCTGGGGTGCATCGGGTGCAACGCGTGCCGACGACCGAATCCCAGGGCCGCATCCACACATCGACGGCCACTGTCGCTGTTCTTCCTGAAGCCGACGAGGTCGAGGTGGAGATCAATCCCAACGACCTGCGCATCGACGTCTACCGCTCAAGCGGTCCCGGTGGACAGTCGGTCAACACGACCGACTCGGCGGTGCGCATCACCCACCTGCCCACCGGTCTGGTGGTGCAGTCCCAGAACCAAAAATCGCAGCTGCAGAACAAAGAAGCAGCGCTTCGCGTCTTGCGCGCGCGTCTGTACGAGATCGAGCTCGAGAAGCAGCAAGCCATGCTTGGCGCCGAGCGTCGCAGCCAGATCGGATCCGGTGACAGGTCCGAGAAGATTCGCACGTACAACTTCCCTCAGGACCGCGTCACCGACCATCGTATCGGCCTGACCGTGCACAACCTTTCAGCGGTGATGATGGGGGAGCTCGACGACATCATCGAGGCGCTCGCAGCTGCCGAACGCGCCGACAAACTTGCGGCGGCGGTGATCTGACATGTCCGACGAGCGCGTCTGGACGTGCAAGGACGCGCTGGACTGGACCGTCGCATATCTTGAGCGCAAGGACGATGAACATCCGCGCCGGTCGGCGGAGTGGTTGCTCGGTGCCGCCACCGGTCTTTCCCGAGTCGAGATCTATACCTGCCATGACCGTCCTCTCTCGCGGGAGGAGCGAGCGTCGCTCCACACGCTCATCGAACGACGAGCGGCAGGAGAGCCTCTTCAGTACGTCACGGGCGAGATGCCCTTCCGTCATCTTGTGATACACATCCAACCCGGTGTCTTCATTCCACGGCCCGAGACCGAGGTGCTTGTGGACGTGGCCCTAGAGGCCCTGCGCGGCGTGACTGAGCCGAAGGTTGGTGAGGTCTGCACTGGTTCGGGGTGCGTCGCGGTGTCGATCGCCTATGAGCGCTCGGACGCGCGGGTCTGGACGTCCGACGTAAGTGAGATCGCGGTCAGGTCCGCTCGTCAGAACGCGCTGTACGTCCACGTTGCGGACAGGGTACAAGTATTTCATGGAGACTTGTTCGCGCCGTATACTCACACCCTTCCGGGTCCGCTCGACCTCGTGGTCGCGAACCCTCCCTATGTTCCGAGTGGCGCCATGACGGGACTCCCCCGCGAGATTCTCGATTTCGAGCCACACCTCGCGCTTGACGGCGGGCCGGACGGTTTGGATATCGCGCGCCGCATCGCAGAAGGTGCGCACGGTCTGCTCCGTGAGGGCGGGATGCTTGCTCTGGAGGTCGACGAGTCAAGGGCGGAGCTTTTCGCCGAGGAGATCGCACCGCACTTCACCGGGATCAAGGTCCACAAGGACCTGGCAGGACGAGACAGGATCGTCACGGGCACGAAACGGGAGGCGAGGCAATCATGAGCAAGGTGATACACATCGACCCCGACAACCCCTCAGCGGAAGCGATCAATCTCGCTGCAACGGTACTGCGTGAAGGCGGCATCGTGGTCTTCCCGACAGAGACCGTCTACGGGATCGGCGCTTCCGCGGACTCATGTTTCGGCTCCCAAGAGATCATCGACATCAAGATGAGACCGAAGAACAAGCCGCTGCCATGGCTCGTGGAGAACGATCGCGCCCTCGACATGTACGGCGTGGACGTACCAGAGTACGCTCATCGGCTTGCTCGCGCCTTCTGGCCTGGTGCCCTTACGATCGTGGTCAAGGCGGCTGACGTCGTCGCCCCGGAGTTCCGTGATGACCGGGGGACGGTAGCTCTCCGGTGCCCCGACCATGAGGTGGTGCAGGAACTCATCCGCGCGTGTGGCAATGCGATCGTCACCACATCGGCCAACACATCGGGCAAGCCCCCCGCCGTTTCGTTCGATGAACTGGAAGAACGGATCATCGCAGCTGCTGATCTTACCTTGGATGGCGGAGAAACGCGTCACGGTGTTCACTCCACGGTCGTGGATTGCTCCGGACCTGAGGCTGTGATCACACGCGAGGGAGCTATACCCGCAGATGAGATCATGGCCGTGTTGTCAGGAACCAACGCCGGATAAGCCAGGTACGGTACAATGCGGGAGGCGCCGGCGACAAGCCGCCGTCTCCCGCATTCGCGTCTTCGAGGAGGCTTCATGCGCGTATACATCGGCAGCGATCATGCGGGCTTCTTGCTCAAGGAGCACGTGAAGGACCACCTCATCGAAGCGGGCCACGATGTCGTCGATGTGGGGACCACGAGTGAAGACCCGGTGGACTACCCCGACTATGCGCGTCCGGTCGCTTTGGCGGTCGCGTCCGGCGAAGCCGACAGGGGAGTGCTTATCTGTGGTTCGGGTCTTGGAATGGCGATCGCAGCCAACAAGGTCCATGGCGTGCGGGCTGTGCAGGTCACCGATCCTGAGTTCGCGGTCCTGGCACGCCAGCACAATGACGCGAACGTGCTTACCTTGCCGGGCAGATACATGTCCCCCGAGCAGGCCGACAAGGTGGTGGATGCTTTCTTCGGCACCGAGTTCGAGGGCGGTAGGCATGCGCGTCGGGTCGACAAGATCACGAAGATCGAAAAGGGCGAGGACGCGTAGACATCACGAGACGGAGGGACTCCAGCCGATGGCACTGCAATACATCCCCGCGCAAGACCCTGAACTCGCGAGCGCGATCGACGCTGAGCTGGAAAGACAGAGGAACACGATCGAGCTCATCGCGAGTGAGAACTTCGTGTCTCTTGCGGTCCTCGAAGCGGCTGGGACCGTTCTCACCAACAAGTATGCCGAGGGCCTTCCGCACAAGCGGTACTACGGAGGGTGCGAGAAGGTCGATATCGTCGAGGATCTCGCGCGTGAGCGCGCGAAGCGACTCTTCGGCGCCGAGCACGCCAACGTGCAACCCCATGCGGGAGCCCCCGCGAACCTGGCCGTCTACTACGCCTTCATGCAGCCCGGAGACACTTTCCTCGGCATGAACCTTGCGATGGGCGGGCACCTCACTCATGGATCGCCCGTGAACTTCTCGGGCAAGTGGTTCAACGTCGTGCCGTATGGTCTGGGCCCAGACGAGCGTATCGACTACGACGAGGTGGAGAGGCTCGCTCACGAGCATCACCCGAAGATGATCCTTGCGGGCGCGAGTGCGTATCCGCGCATCATCGACTTCGAGCGGTTCGCGGCGATTGCGCGCGATGTGGGCGCTATCCTCATGGTGGACATGGCGCATATCGCCGGACTTGTTGCGACTGGCGCTCACCCCTCCCCGGTGCCGTGGGCCGACGTGGTGACCTCGACCACGCACAAGACGCTTCGCGGTCCCCGCAGTGGCCTCATCCTGTGCAAGGAGCAGCACGCGGCAGCGATCGACAAAGCGGTGTTCCCGGGGCTGCAAGGAGGTCCTCTCGAGCACATCATCGCGGCGAAGGCCGTGGCATTCAAAGAGGCTATGCAGCCGGAGTTCACGGCATATATCGAGCAGGTCGTTCTCAACGCACGGGTGATGGGCGAAGCCATGGTCGAGGCAGGACTCAGGCTCGTCTCGGGGGGCACCGACAACCACTTGCTGCTCGTGGACCTCCGGCCTGCGAACATCACGGGCAAGGACGCGCAGGCGCTTCTGGAAAGCGTCGGCATCACCACCAACAAGAACGCGATCCCCCATGACCCTGAGAGCCCGTTCGTGACCAGCGGCATCAGGGTCGGGTCACCCGCGATGACCACGCGCGGCTTCAACGAAGACGAGATGCGGCGTGTAGGACAGCTCATCGCGGAGACAGTCTTCAACCGTGACGACGCCGCCAAGCTCGCAGGTATCGCCGCCGAGGTCAAGGAGATGCTTGCGGCTCATCCGCTCTATCCTGAGTTGTAGAAGAACAAGGCTGCCTTCCGAGGAGGACGTCGATATGCCCGGTCGCGCGTGGGACAACGTGGTCGTGATGGACCACCCGCTCATCCAGCACAAGCTTTCGATCCTGCGTGACGTGGGGACGGGCGCCAAGGAGTTCCGCGAGCTCGTGAAGGAGCTTGCGATGCTCATGGCTTATGAGGCGACCCGGTCCTTTCAGCTTGCGGAGACGACAGTGACCACTCCGGTGGCCGAAACCACCACCTATGTCCTCGCGGGCAAGAAGGTTGCGGTGATACCTATCCTGCGGGCGGGGCTCGGGATGGTCGAGGGCATCCTTGAGTTGTTACCGGCCGCCAAAGTAGGCCATGTCGGGCTTTACCGTGACCCTGAGACGCTCCAGCCGGTGGAATACTACTGCAAGTTGCCCGAGGATATCGGTGAGCGCGATATCCTGATCGTGGACCCGATGCTCGCGACCGGTGGCTCGGCCGTCGCAGCGGTCGAGTTCCTCCGCGCCAAGGGTGCGAAGACCATCAATCTTTTGTGCTTGATCTCGGCGCCCGAGGGCATCGATGCTCTTGTCACAAAGTGCGACGACGTCACCATCTACACGTGCGCTGTCGACAGTCACCTCAACAGCCATGGGTACATCGTACCTGGACTGGGCGACGCCGGAGACCGCCTGTTCGGGACGAAGTGACGCGGAGGCGCGGTATGACCCGTCCGTCATGGGATGAGTACTTCATGGCGATCGCCGAGCAGGTGGCAGGAAGAGCGACATGCCTTAGGCGATCGATCGGGGCCGTCCTCGTGAAGGACAAGCGCATACTCGCGACGGGGTACAACGGCGTGCCGTCCGGCCTTGCGCATTGTGAGGAAGTCGGCTGCCTTCGCGAGAAGCGGGGGATCCCTTCCGGCACTCAACACGAGCTTTGCCGGGGTATCCACGCCGAGCAGAACGCCGTGATCCAGGCGGCCCGGCATGGGATCTCCATCGACGGAGCGACCGTGTACTGCACTCACCAACCGTGCGTCCTGTGCGCGAAGATCCTGATCAACGCCGGCGTGGTGGAGATCGTCTATCGCCAGCCATATCCTGATCCACTTGCCGAGGAGCTGCTTGCCGAGGCGGGCATCGCACCCCGGCGTCTCGGTGGTGACCGCGCGTGACCATCATGCAGTACGCGGTGCTCATCGGAGTGGCGGCCGTCGTGACCCTCGTGGTCACACCGATAGTGAGAGCGCTGGGCACGAAGTGGGGTATCGTCGCGCATCCGGGGGGTCGTCACGTCCATACGGGTCTGATACCTCGTATCGGCGGAGTCGCGATGTTCGCCGGTTTCGTGGCAGCTGTGGGCGTCGAGTACCTCGGCGAGCGATTCTGGGGTTGGCCGGGCATGATGCTCCGCCAAGAGAAGGCGCTGCTCGGCACGATGCTCGGGATCGTCCTCATGTTCGTCATCGGTGTCATCGACGACATCGTGGAACTCAAACCGGGACAGAAGTTCGTGGGCCAGCTTGCGGCTGCGAGCGTGGTCGTCGCTTTCGGAGTGAAGATCAACTTCCTGGGCAATCCCTTCGGCGGCGGGATCATCATGCTCGGCGTGTTGGGTATCCCGATCACTTTGCTGTGGATCGTCGGGTTTGCAAACGTCATCAACCTCATCGACGGCCTCGACGGCCTCGCTGCGGGTGTCTCAGGCATCGCCGCGCTCACATCGATGGTGATCGCGCAACAAAGCAACGTGCTCGTCGCTGGTGCGATGGCAGCGGCGCTTCTCGGCGCGTGCGTCGGCTTCTTGCGATACAACTTCCATCCCGCGAGCATCTTCATGGGCGATTCCGGCGCGCTGTTCTTGGGATTCACGCTGGCGTGCATCTCGCTTCTGGGCGTGATGAAGTCGGTCGCAGCGATCACGCTCGTGGTACCGCTGGTGATCATCGGGGTGCCGATCTTCGACACCTTCTCCGCCATCGTGCGTCGACGGATGGGCGGGAAGCCCATCCAAGTGGCCGACAAGGGACACATCCATCACAGGCTCCTGGGCCGCGGGTTCAATCAGCGGCAGACAGTGCTCATCATCTACGTGTGGTCCGCCGCCCTCGCGGTGGGAGGCTACGCGATGCGGTGGGCGCCGCCGGTGTGGAGGATCCTCACGCTCATCGTTCTCGCGGGACTCTCTGGAGTGATGGCGTACTGGCTGGGTCTTTTCGAGACCGTGCACCACGACGAGGACTGACTGTTCGGGAAGCGCGCCTTTCTGGCAGCGTTCGGTGTTGTTGCTCGCCCGCCCTTGTTGTATAGTGAGCACGCTTTCCGCTCCCCCCGGTCGGAAAGCGATTCCGCATGCCGGATCGACGCGTGCCGCTCTCGGCGCACGTCATGTCCTGGCTCGCATCCGGGGGCGCCACACGGAGTGTGGCCTCGATTCGGCAATGGGATGGGGTCTGGGACACTGGCAGGTCATTCAGGTGATAGTGCGACGTTGCTCGCGGATCCCGCGGTCGCGATGATCCTTGGAGTGGCCCTCGGCATCGTGATGATGCTGGTTTCGAGGGCTGCCTCTCGACTCGTCACCCCGGGAGACCCCGTGAGGGGCTTCCTCGTCGTCTTGCTCATCATGCTCGGTGAGTTCCTCGTCGCCGCTGGCGCGCTTCTCGCGTACTATCTGTCTGCGCGAGGTGCGCTCAGCGCGTTCGGCATCGCCCTCGTCGCTGCGTTTCTCGGCTCGCTTGTGACCGAGGCCGTGAGGACGAGTCGTGTGTCCGCGTCCAGAACGTCCGCGTAAGGAGGGAGACACCAACCGTGTCCGCACCTGTCGTCCCAGCCGCCGAGGCGAGCCCGATGGGCGAGAAGATCGCCGAGCTGCTCCACGAGCTCTCTGTGCGCCCGTTCTCGGAGAATGCCGCGTTCAGCCTCACGAACTACACCTTCTGGCTGATCATCGCCGTCCTGCTTCTGCTCGTCTTCATGGTGGTCGCGTCGCGCAAGGCCAAGCTCGTGCCGTCAGGGATCGGCAACCTTGCAGAAGCGGGCGTGGAGCTCGTCCGCAACAGTATCTGCGTGGACATCATCGGACCCGAGGGGAAGAAGTACTTCCCGTTCATCGGTACGATCTTCTTCTTCGTCTTGTTCAACAACTTGCTGGGGAACATCCCGCCGGCGTTGCCAGGCACGGGCACTGTCGGCACCACCTTCACGTGGGCCATCATCGTGTTTCTCGTGTACAACGGCATCGGCATCAAGAAGGTGGGTTTTGGTCACTACATCAAGAGCTTCGTGCCCGCGGGCACGCCGATGTGGCTTGCGCCACTCATCTTCGTGATCGAGGTCATCTCGCACCTGTTGAGACCGTTCACGCTGGGTATCCGGCTCTTCGCCAACATGTATGCGGGACACATCATGCTGGGTGTTTTCGCGGTCTTCGTAGCCATGAGCATCGAGCACTTCAGTGCGGTCGGAGCCCTGGTTGTGCCGCTCTCGTTCTTGATGCAGGTCGTCTTGCGCGTGTTCGAGCTTTTCGTCGCAGTGTTGCAGGCATACATCTTCAGCATCCTCACGGCGGTGTACATCAACGGCGCCCTGCACACGGGCGAGCACTAGGCGGGAATCGCCGCATCGCGGCGTGACGTATACGGGAAGCGGCCGCCCGCCAGGGACTGGCGAGCGGAGAATAAGAAGGAGGAAGTCATGCAGGCTTTGGGTGCTGGACTCGCGTTCGGTCTGGGTGGCATCGGCGCCGCCATCGGTCTGGGAATGGTCGGTGCCAAGACCATCGAGTCGATGGCCCGACAGCCAGAGATGGCCGGTCGTCTGCAGACCACTATGTTCATCGCCTTGGGCATGATCGAAGCTCTCGGCCTCTTGGGCTTCGTGCTCGCCTTCGTCCTCAACGCTGGCTAGACGGTCATCGACGAGCGGGAGGAGCGACAGCGTGGAACTGATCATCCCCAACACCACAGAGATGTGGGTCAACGTCGCCGCGTTCGTCGTGCTCTTCATCGTCATGTGGAAGGTCGCTTTTCCACCGATGACGAAGATGCTCGACGAGCGTGCCGAGAAGATCCGCGACTCCATCGAGAAAGCCGAGGAGACTCGCGTCGAGGCGGAGCGTCTGCTTGAGGAGTACCGCCAGCAGATGGCCGACGCCCGTACCGAGGCAGCCAAGATCATCGAGCAGGGCCGGACGGTAGCCGAGAACATGAAGGCGGAGATCCTTGCCAAGGCCAGAGAAGAGGCCGAGGCCGAGAAGACGCGCACTCTGGAAGCGATCCGCGCCGAGAAGGCAGCCGCCATGGCGGAGCTGCAGACCAGCGTCGCGGACCTTTCTGTCGCAGTCGCCGGGAAGATCATCGGCGAGAAGCTGGACCCCGCAGAGCATCACGCACTCATCGAGAGGTACATCGCAGAGGTGGGTAGCCTGAATGAAAAGTAGCGAGCTGGTGGAGACCTACGCCCGCGCGCTCTTCGACCTTGCCGCTGCCTCTGACTCGGTCGACGCCGTCGACGAAGGTCTGCGCGGCGTCGCCGCCGCCGTTCGCGGCAGCATCGACTTGCGCGAGGCGCTCGTCGATACGGGCATCCCTGCCGAGAAGAAGCGCGACGTCTTGCGCGATATCTTCGGAGGCGCGGTGGCGCCCGAGGCGCTCGCAGTGATCACGCTCATGGTCGATCGCGATCTGACCGGCTACATCGGTGACCTCGCGCGCGCGTATGCGACCATCGCGGAGGCCGAGCGCGGGATCGTCGTGGCCGAGGTCACGACCGCTGTTCCCCTCACCGACGCGTTGCGCGCGGCTCTTGTGGACAAACTCTCGACCGCGCTGGGTCGCAAGGTCTCGCTCCGTGAGAGCGTGGACGAGTCGATCCTGGGCGGCATCGTCATCCGAGTGGCGGGGCGAGTGCTCGACGGCAGCGTGACGTCGCAGCTACGCGAGCTCCGTCACGTCCTGATCACATCACGCCAGGGAGGTGAGGCATACCATGGCTGAGATCACCGCGAGCACGATCGATGCGGTCCTCAAAGCACAGCTGGAATCGTTCAAGACCTCCGTGGACGTGAGGGAAGTCGGCACCGTCGTAGAGATCGGTGACGGCATAGCACGTGTGGAAGGTCTCAAGGGCGCCATGGCCGGTGAGCTGCTCGAGTTCGTCTCGGGCACGGGAACAAGCGTCATGGGGATGGCGCTCAACCTCGACCGTGACGAGATCGGAGCGGTCCTCCTCGGTGAGACATCGCTCATCAAGGAGAACGACACCGTGCGCACGACGGGCCGTATCGTCGAGGTCCCGTCCGGTAAGGCGTTCCTCGGCCGGATCGTCGATCCTTTGGGCCAACCGCTGGACGGCAAAGGGCCGATCGAATCGGAAGGCACTCGTCCGGTAGAGTTCAAGGCGCCCGGCGTCATCGAGCGCCAGCACGTGCACGAACCGGTGCAGACGGGCATCCTTGCCATCGACTCCATGATCCCTATCGGCCGTGGCCAACGCGAACTCATCATCGGCGACCGCCAGACGGGCAAGACGGCCGTGGCGATCGACGCGATCATCAACCAGAAGGGCAAGGACGTCATCTGCGTCTACGTCGCGGTCGGCCAGAAAGCCTCGACCGTGGCAGGCGTCGTGAAGACGCTCGAGACCTACGGTGCGATGGAGTACACGATCGTCGTGGCGGCCAACGCGTCGGATCCTGCGCCTGTGCAGTACCTCGCGCCGATGGCGGGTTGTGCCATGGGCGAGCACTTCATGTACACGGGTTCGGACGGACGTCCTGCGAGCAAGGACAACCCTGGCCGAGCGGTGCTCGTCGTGTACGACGACCTCTCCAAGCAGGCGGTCGCCTACCGGGAGATGTCGCTCACGCTGCGTCGCCCGCCGGGACGTGAAGCGTACCCTGGTGATGTGTTCTACTTGCACAGCCGTCTTCTCGAACGTGCGGTCAAGCTCAACGACGAGCTGGGCGCCGGATCGCTCACGGCATTGCCGATCATCGAGACGCAGGCAGGCGACGTCTCGGCGTACATCCCGACGAACGTCATCTCCATCACCGATGGCCAGATCTTCTTGCAGACCGACCTGTTCTTCCAGGGAGTCCGTCCCGCCATCAACGTCGGCATCTCGGTCTCCCGCGTCGGCGGCGACGCGCAGATCAAGGCCATGAAACAGGTGGCAGGCTCCCTTCGACTCGACCTCGCGCAGTATCGCGAGCTCCAGGCGTTCGCGCAGTTCGGCTCGGACCTGGACAAGGCGACGCAAGCGACGCTGAGCCGAGGCGCCCGCCTCGTCGAACTCCTCAAGCAGGGCCGCTATGTCCCGATGGCCGTTGAAGATCAGGTGATGGTGGTATTCGCGGGTACTCGAGGTTTCCTCGACGAGATCGCGGTCGAGGACGTGCAGCGCTTCCGCGACGAGTTCCTCGATTTCGTGCACAGTGCGTACCCGTCCCTCGGTTCGCGCATCGCGACAGAGAAGGTCCTGTCCGACGAGCTTTCCGAGCAGCTCTCCACCGCGCTCAAAGAGTTCCAAGCGTCCTTCTCCGGGGCGAAGGGGTAGCTGATGCCGAACCTTCGCGACATCAAGCAGCGGATCTCCTCGGTCTCCAGCACGAGGCAGATCACGCGTACGATGGAGATGGTCGCGACAGCCAAGATCAAGAAAGCCCAGGAGCGGATCGAGTCTGCTCGTCCGTATGCGCTTTCGATGGTCGAGGTACTCGAGAACGTCGCCCGTTATGTGCAGGGGGCATCGCACCCGCTGCTGGAGGAGCACGCGGAGCGTAAGCGGATCGTGATCGTGTCCATCACCTCCGACAGAGGCCTTGCGGGTGCGTTCAACAGCAACATCTTGCGCATCACAGAAGACCTCATGCGTTCCGAAACACAGCAGGGCGTCGCTACCGAGCTTGTCGCGGTGGGCAAGAAGGCCGTGTCGTATCTTCGCTACCGCGGTGTCGAACCGCTGGCCTCCTACATCGACATCTCCGACAGACCGACGTTCGCCGATGCCCGGAAGATCGCCGGTCACATCATCCCCGCGTACACCGAAGGTGATATCGACGCGGCATACGTCGTGTTCAACCGCTTCAAGAACGTGGCCGAGCAGAAGGCCGAGATCTACCAACTGCTGCCTGTGGAGCGTCGCGTGATGGAGACGGATGAGGCCGAAGACCGGGTGCATCCCGAGTACATCTTCGAACCGTCCCCGGCCACAGTGCTTGACCGGCTGTTGCCGACCTACGTCGAGACGCAGATCTACCGGTCGCTCATGGAGTCGGCGGCCTCGGAGCAGGGCGCCCGGCGTAGGGCCATGAAGTCAGCGACGGACAATGCGGGTGAGATCATCACGACACTCACCCGCAGCTACAACCGCGCGCGCCAGGCGGCGATCACCAACGAGATCGCGGAGATCGTCGGCGGCGCTGCCGCGCTGGAGGACAAGTGATGGGAACGGACAAGGAGAAGGAAGCGCCCATGAACGTCGGACGGATCGTTCGCGTCATCGGCCCGGTCATCGATGTCGAGTTCGCACCGGAGTCGATCCCCGCGATCTACAACGCGCTCGAGATCGACGAAGAGAGCCCGATCGGCCACATGCATCTTATCGCCGAGGTGCAGCAGCACCTCGAGGGCAATATCGTGCGTGCCGTGGCCATGTCATCGACCGATGGCATCACTCGCGGCGCAGAGGCTGTCGACACCGGCAAGCCGATGATGATGCCGGTGGGTCCCTCGACACTCGGCCGTATCTGGAACGTCGTCGGCCAGCCTGTGGATGGTCAGCCGATGCCCGAGGTCGAGGACTTCTACCCGATCCATCGGGAAGCGCCGGAGTACCAAGAGCTCGAGCCCACGACCGAGATCTTCGAGACCGGCATCAAAGTGGTCGACCTTCTGGAGCCGTACATCAAAGGCGGCAAGACCGGTCTTTTCGGCGGCGCCGGTGTCGGCAAGACCGTCATCATCATGGAGCTCATCAACAACCTCGCTCAGGAGCACGGCGGGACGTCGGTGTTCACGGGTGTCGGCGAGCGCACGCGCGAGGGCACCGATCTCATGCTCGAGATGCAGGAGTCGGGTGTCATCAAGAAGACGTGTCTCGTCTACGGTCAAATGAACGAGCCGCCTGGAGCGCGCTTGCGCGTGGGGCTGGCCGGCCTTACCGCCGCCGAGTACTTCCGTGACAAGGGCCAGGACGTCCTTCTGTTCATCGACAACATCTTCCGATTCACGCAGGCGGGCTCCGAGGTCTCGGCGCTGCTCGGCCGCATGCCGAGCGCCGTGGGGTACCAGCCTACACTCGCCACCGAGATGGGCGAGCTGCAAGAGCGCATCACGTCCACCAAGGCGGGTTCGATCACCTCGGTGCAGGCGATCTACGTGCCGGCAGACGACCTCACCGACCCGGCGCCAGCGACGGCGTTCACCCACCTCGACGCCACTACGGTCCTCTCGCGCGGCATCGCCGAGAAGGGCATCTACCCGGCCGTCGATCCGCTCGCGTCCACCTCGCGGGCTCTCGACCCGCAAGTGGTCGGGGACGAGCACTATCGTGTGGCGCGTGCGGTCCAAAGCGTTCTCCAGCGCTACAAGGACCTCCAGGACATCATCGCGATCCTGGGTATGGACGAACTTTCCGAGGAGGACAAGCTCGCGGTGTCACGCGCTCGCAAGATCGAGCAGTTCCTCTCGCAGCCGTTCCATGTCGCCGAGCAGTTCACCGGCATGCAGGGCAAGTACGTCAAGCTCGAGGACACGATCAGGGGTTTCGACATGATCGTCAAGGGTGAATGCGACGACCTGCCGGAGCAAGCGTTCCGCTACAAGGGCGCCATCGAAGAGGTCTTCGAGGCAGCCGAGCAGCTCAAGGCGACGGCATAGGGGAGAGAGATGGCGCGCACCCTCATGTGTGAGATCGTCACACCGGAACGCATCGTCTATACAAACGAGGTGGAGATGGTTGTCGCTCCAACACTCCTCGGCGAGGTCGGGGTTCTGCCGCTGCACGCTCCGATGGTGACGGTGCTCGTCCCGGGCGAACTCCGCGTGCGGTACAACGACAACAAGGACGTCGAGTGGTTCGCCATCTCGGGCGGTTACATGCAGGTGCACGAAGACAAGGTGATCGTGCTCGCCGACAACGCCACGCACTCGTCACAGATCGACATCGATCGTGCACGGCAGGCCAAGGAGCACCTCGAAGAGCGCATGCGCGAGATCAAGGCCATGACGGCTGAGGAACGCGACGGACTTGACGAGTGCGAATTCGACCTGGCCTGGTGCGAGGCGCAGCTCAAGGTGGCCGAGAGCCACTCGTAAGCGCGGTAGCCACGGGCACTACCTGCGAGGGCGGCCGTATGGTCGCCCTCGTGTGCGTAGGGGGATGCGCACTTCTTGCTGGGAGGTATCGGCGCCAGGTTATGGGCGTTCGCAGGGCGACGACTTTGATGCCAAGATCATCGACGCGTACTTCTCGGATCGAGGCTGGACGCGCGAAGAGTTCACCCCTTCAATGATCTCCCCCGCACGACAGGCGGGTCACGGGGGCTTCACGCATGGCAGGCACGATGACGTGGTTCAGGCTGGTGAGGGGCACGTTGGAGTCGGAGCAGGTGTTCGGAGACGACGCACCCTTGCCCGTGACGGTCAAGGTCGGCCAGACGACCTTTCGAATGAAGGAGGCCCGGCCTCGCATTCGCACGGACATGCAGAGACCATCTGCCCGGCCAACGTCGGGCGGACTCGAGCACTTGATGGTGGGAAAGACTCAGACTCGGGCGGAGCCAGGTGAGCTGGTACCCAACGAACTCATGTCCGTGACGACGGAGCGTCAGGGTCTCAACGGACGCGAGGGCGCTATTCGGTGCTTCGATGGCGGTGCAGAGTACCACTCGGAACGCGGGATACAGTTCACGCCACTGGATTTCGACGCCGCTGAAGCCGTCAGATGAGCTGAGGAGTTTCTTCGTGATCACGGCGAATTCCCTTCCGATGCCGTCTGTGCCGAAGTGAGGGCGATCATGGGCGCCACGTTCGACCTCGAATCGGATCGCCCGGAGGTCATGCAGCCGGTGGAGCACGAGGTTCGATTCATGCAGCGGCTCGGTGACGGATTCGTTGACGGTGACGGCGCTGGTCTCCTCGTGTGTCTTAATGGACAGGGAGTGCGCGAGGTATACAAGACGTGCTTCTCGGCCACCCCAGGGCCAGCCGACGCGGGGGCGCAGACGCCGAATCCGAGGCGTGCTTTGGAGACGGGGCTAGTGTCAGCAGACCGGCATATGGACTTACCAAGTCAGGTCACCGTGAACCGCATGAGCATGGTGTACTACCCTGATTTCCGGGAGGACGGAATCACTGAGCTGGTTCCTGCGTGGAGAATCGAACTCGAAGACGGAAGTGCGGTGTTCGTGGATGCCGAAACCAATGAGCCATTGGGCGACTAGTGTGAGCGGACGTGCCTGGAGACACATTCTGCTGACCGTGCTTGCCGCATCTGCGCTGCTGTCGGCGTGCACGACCGGACCGAGCGGTGATCGAGGCGCACTGTCCGACGATGGCGGTCCCGCCGGGAAGACCACAACTGAGGCCTCCGTCGGACCTCGAGTCGTCTCGCGCGAGATCCCGTCGGATGAGTCGAGCGCGGGCGTCGTAATCGATGATGTGCGGGCGACCAATGAGATGACCTTCGTGTTCGTGGGCCGGACGACCGATTCTGGTGATGGTACTGATCGGCAGCGAGTGGGTGGCATCGCATACACGTCGGACGCTTCGGTCGGGCCGGCTGATACCTGGGTGCAGGCTGATGATTCGGGAGCATTCCTACTTCAGCTGGAGTTTCCTCTGGAGCACCGAGGAGACGCCTGGCCCTACAACATCGCGATGGTAGGCGGCAGGCGCGTCTACCTGGACTTGGACGAGGGACTCTGGGCCGTGGGCGAAGACGATGCCTTCAGGCCTATCGAAGGGTGGCGCTGGTAGGCGCTCGCACAGATGCGCTCCACGAAGCCTTCACTGGCGCGAGCCGGCCAGGCCGCATCGGGAGCCTTGGACGCGGGTCCGGGGAGTCGTGTGCTCGAGTCAGGCACAAGGCTACAGCATGGTGACGGCGTCACTATCGCGTTGCCGTGGCGGGCCACGTCCGATACCCTGTAGAGGTTCTAGACCCCTGGTCTTCAGTATCCTCAGAAAGGCTTCTTGCCGTCTATGGCATCCTACGTCGTGACCGGCGGTCGCCCGCTTACTGGTACGGTGAGCGTCGGCGGCGCCAAGAACTCCGCTCTCAAGCTCATGGCGGCTGCTCTTCTAGCCCCCGGGACTTCCACCCTCCGCAACGTCCCTGACATCGCGGACGTGGCTCTGATGCAACTGGTGCTCGAGCGCCTGGGTGCGCATGTGTCGCGCGAAGACCACACTCTTGTAATCGACGCGAGCACGGTCGACTCGTTCGAGGCGCCCTACGAGCTTGTCTCGGCGATGCGGGCGTCGATCATCGTGCTCGGGCCGTTGCTTGCCCGGCTCGGCCGCGCGCGTGTCGCGATGCCTGGCGGCTGTAATATCGGGTCGCGGAAGATCGACTTACACCTGCGCGGACTCCAACAACTGGGCGCGGAGATCACAAGCGAGCACGGGTACATCGAGGCCACGGCGCCTGAGGGCATGACCGGCGCGCACATCGTCTTGGACTTCCCTAGTGTGGGAGCTACCGAGAACCTGGTCATGGCGGGGGCCGCCGCGAGGGGAACGACGGTGATCGAGAACGCCGCACGCGAACCCGAGATCCAAGACCTCGTCGCTTTCCTGAACGCCATGGGCGCCCACATCGAAGGCGCAGGTACCTCTACGATCCAGATCGAAGGTGTCGATCGCTTCAGCTCCGTCGAGCACGCTGTGGTGGGTGACCGCATAGAGGCGGGGACCTTCATCGCTGCAGGCGCGCTCGTCGGCGGGCCGGTGACAGTATGCGGCGCTGACCCGAGGCACATGGAGCTTCTGCTCGCCAAGATCGCCGACACCGGGGCCGAGATCGTCACGCAGTCCGGAGATGTCACTGTCTCGCGGACGCGGCCGATCCGGCCGGTCGACGTCGCCACACTACCGTACCCGGGTTTCCCCACAGACATGCAGCCGCAGTTCATGACTCTCATGGCCCTTGCGGACGGCGACAGCGTCATCACCGAGAACGTCTTCGAGAGCCGCTTCATGTTCGCCGATGAACTTCGCAGGATGGGTGCCGATATCGCCATAGAGGGTCACCGCGCGCTCGTTCGTGGTGTCACGAAGCTGTCCGCCGCACCCGTGAGATGTCCCGACCTCCGGGGAGGAGCCGCACTCGTCCTCGCCGGACTCGTCGCAGATGGCGAGACTGTGGTGAGTGATATCCACCACGTCCAGCGAGGATACGAGTCTTTCGCCTCCAAGCTCGGCGCGCTGGGCGCAGACATCCAGATCCTCGACGAATAGGGGAGCAGCATGCTCGACACCGACGCGATCATGGCGATCATCCCGCACAGGCCGCCCTTCCTTCTGGTCGACCGAGCCGAGGACGTCATCCCCGGCGAGCGCGCGACCGGGTACCTCGACGTGACTTCCGGTGCGTTCTGGGTCCCCGGTCACTTCCCAGAGTACCCGGTCATGCCGGGTGTTCTCATCGTCGAGGCCATGGCGCAGGTCGGCGCCGTCGCTTTGCTCTCTCTTCCCACGAACCGAGGCAAGATCGCGCTGTTCGCCGGCATAGACAAGGTCCGCTTCAAGCGTCAGGTGCTTCCGGGAGAAACGCTGCGCATGGAGGTGGGCATCACAAGATCCCGCGGAGTGGTCGGCTTTGGATCGGGCCGGGCGTACGTGGGTGATGAGCTGGCGTGCTCCGGTGAGCTCACCTTTGCGATAAAATCCTAAGGTTGCGATGATAGCGGCCCACCCGGGCCTGAAACGAAAGGACGACAGAGAAGCGATGGGACTTTTGGAGAAGCTCGAAGACGGCAGTGCTGTTCTCGGGGTGGTCGGGCTGGGGTACGTCGGGCTGCCTCTCGCCACCGAGATGGGGAAGTCGGGGTTTTCGGTCGTCGGGTTCGACATCACGCCGGGCAAGGTCGACTCAGTGAACGCGGGGAAGAGCTATATTCCCGATGTTCCCACATCCGAGCTCGCCTCGTTGGTAAGCAAGGGCCTGCTCCAGGCGACGACGGACTTCTCACGCATCGGCGAGGTCGATGCGGTAGCCATCTGCGTCCCCACGCCCCTCGACGAGATGAAGGAGCCTGACACCTCCTTCATGGAGAACGCGGCCCGCTCAGTGGCGCCGTACCTGCGCCCAGGCGCGCTTGTGACTCTTGAATCCACCACCTACCCCGGCACCACCGAGGAGGTCATAGCTCCTATTCTGGAGGCGCACGGCCTCGTTGTCGGTAAGACCCTCTTCTTGGCGTTCTCACCAGAGCGGGTCGATCCGGGCAATCCGGTCTACCAGACGAAGAACACCCCGAAAGTAGTGGGCGGCGTCACCCCGGAGTGCACGCGTCTCGCGGTGGCGATGTACAGTCGCTTCATCGACACCGTCGTTCCTGTGTCCACGACTCGCGCAGCCGAGATGACAAAACTCCTGGAGAACATCTTCCGCAGCGTGAACATCGCTCTTATGAACGAGCTTCTGATGATGTCCGATCGCATGGGCATCAACCTGTGGGAAGTGATCGATGCCGCGAAGACCAAGCCCTTCGGGTTCATGCCCTTCTATCCCGGACCCGGTCTGGGCGGCCACTGCATCCCTATCGACCCGTTC
Organism: Actinomycetes bacterium; assembly: GCA_021372825.1. Classification (GTDB taxonomy): domain Bacteria; phylum Actinomycetota; class Coriobacteriia; order Anaerosomatales; family Anaerosomataceae; genus JAJFTR01. Next base: position 29,442 of record JAJFTR010000041.1, on the reverse strand, counting down.
TATCTCTCGTGGAAAGCAAAGCAATATGACTTCCACACCGAGTTCATCGAGCTGTCGGGCAAGATCAATGAGAACATGCCCTACTACGTCGTCACGCGGCTCATGGATGCTCTCAATGGTCAGCGCAAAGCACTTGCAGGCAGCAAAGTCATCATACTCGGCGTCGCCTATAAGGCCGACATCGACGATATGCGCGAGTCTCCCGCGATCAAGGTGGCGGAGCTTCTCCTCGCCAAGGGCGCGGAAGTGAGCTATCACGACTCGTACGTGCCTCAGTTCTCGGTCAAGGGCGCCGGCATCCCTCACGTCGACATCACTGCTGAGACGATCGGCGCCGCTGATGTGGTGTTACTGATCACTGACCACACCGACGTCGACTATGCTTTCGTTGCTGACCACTCACAGCTGGTACTCGACACACGTAACGCCTTCAAGGACGTCGCCAGCGACAAGGTGGTGCGCCTGTGAGCGGTGCACCTGTGCGTGTGGGCGTCGTCGGATACGGCTACTGGGGCCCGAATCTGGTGCGCAACCTCGACCGCCTCGGCGATGCCGAACTCGTGGCAGTGTGTGATCTGTCGCAGTCCAACCTCGCCAAGGTGGCGTCAGCGTATTCCAACGTCGCGACCACGTCCGATCTCGACGCGATGCTGCGCGACCATGGGCTGGATGCGGTTGTCGTGGCGACGAGTGCCCCGAGCCATTTCGCGATCGCGAGCAAGGTGATAGCTGCCGGCAAGCACTGCTTTGTGGAGAAGCCGCTCACGCTCACTTCCGCCGACGCCGAATCCCTGGTACGCGCGGCAGACGAGGCAGAAGTGGTGCTGATGGTAGGTCATCTGATGGAGTACCACTCGGCGATCGGCTGGATCCGTGACTACATCGCCCAGGGTGAGCTCGGTGATGTCCTGTACCTGTACATGCAGCGCCTCAATCTGGGCAAGGTCCGTACCGAGGAGAACGCCTTCTGGTCCCTTGCGCCGCACGACATCTCGGTGATCCTCTATCTTCTGGGAGAGGCGCCTGACCGGGTGAGCGCAAGCGGCGCAGCATACGTCACGCCTGGCGTGCAGGACACGGTATTCGCCAATCTGCACTTCCCCAGCGGGAAGATGGCTAACATCCACGTCTCGTGGCTGGATCCTCACAAGGTCCGCCGACTCACGATCGTCGGTACGCGCAAGATGCTCGTCTTCGACGACATGGAAGCGACCGAGAAGATCTGGATCTACGACCGCGGGGTCGAGCCAAAAGAGGCTCTGCCGTACGGCGCCGACCTTCAGTTGCGATTCGGAGACATCAACGTCCCTTGGGTGCCGATGAAAGAGCCTCTGGCGATCGAAGTGCAGCACTTCTTGGATTGTTGCAGAAACGGTAGCACGCCGAGGAGCGACGGTCGCGACGGCCTGCGTGTCGTGCGCGTGCTCGAAGCGGCTGACGAATCCATGGCTGCCGCGGGAGCTCCCGTGGCGACAGGCATGGAGGTCTAGGTGTCAGGGATCCTTGTGCATCCGGGTGCCACGATCGGCGAGGGGTTCGCGCCGTCGCCTTACTCCATCGTCGACGAGGATGTGGTGATCGGCGCCCATGTGAAGATCGGCTCGTTCGTGCATGTCTGTAAGGGGGTCGTACTCGAAGACGGTGTCGTGATCGGGGACCATGTCACGATCTGCGATGGCGCTCATGTCGGAGAGTGCTGCTCGGTCTCGGACTTTGCGGTCATCGGCAAGCGTCCCACTTTAGGACCCGCGTCGACCGCGAAGTCAGGTGAACTCGACGGTGTGGTGCTGGGCGATCACTGTTCGGTGGGGAGTCACACCGTGCTCATGGCCGGTTCGACTTTCGGCGCAGGCTGCATCATCGGTGACAATGCGGGCGTCCGTGAACGTTGCACGGTGGGTGAGAGAGCGGTGATCGGCCGAGGCGTCACGGTCGAGAACGACACGGCGATCGGCTCGCGCACCAAGATTCAAAGCGGAGCCTACATAACCGCGTATGTGACCATCGAAGAGGACGTCTTCATCGCACCGATGGTGGTCACCACGAATGACAACTTCATGGGGCGCACGCAGGAGCGCTTCGCTCACCTCAGGGGTTGCACCATCCACCGTGGGGCGAGGGTGGGCGGCGGCTCGCACATCTTGCCGGGCATCGAGATCGGCGAGGAGTCTTTCGTGGCGACGGGTTCGGTCGTCACGCGCGATGTGCCTCCTCGGATGCTCGTGATGGGTGTGCCCGCAAGGCCGGTTCGCGAGGTGCGCTCCGAAGAGCTGCTGGAGAACCAGTAACAGGGAAATGACGACGGCATTCGCCGGCGGCGCCAGGTGAGAGAATACTAGTTCTAGACCGACGAGACGAAGGAGCCGGACGCGATGGGCGTACCTCTTCTGGATTTGAAAGCGCAGTACCGCGAGCTCAAGGCCGAGCTTGACGCGGCTATCACCGACGTCATGTCCAGTGCGGCCTTCATCGGTGGGCCGAAAGTCGCTGAGCTTGAGTCGGCGATCGCGCAGTACTGCGGCGTCGAGCACGCGGTGTCGTGCGGCAATGGGACAGACGCACTCTTCCTGATCATGCGCGGGCTCGGCATCGGACCAGGTGACGAGGTCATCACCACGCCCTTCACGTTCTGGGCGACTGTGGAGTGCATCCACTCGGTAGGGGCGACACCTGTGTTCGTCGATATCGAGCCAGGCGCCTACAACATGGACGCATCGCTCGTGGAGGCAGCGATCACACCCCGCACGAAAGCCATCCTGCCTGTCCACATCTTCGGCCAGTGTGTCGATATGGATCCCTTGCGAGAAGTCGCTGAGCGTCACGGTCTGGTCGTGGTCGAGGACGCATGCCAGGCGATCGGGGCGACTTACAAGGGCAAGCGGGCAGGCTCGCTCGGCCACGCGGCCGCGTTCTCCTTCTTCCCGAGCAAGAACCTGGGCGCTGCCGGCGATGGGGGCATGATCACCACTGACGATGCCGATCTGGCGGCGCGCTGCCGCAAGATCGCAAGCCATGGAACCTCCAAGAAGTACTTCCATGACGCGTTCGGTGTGAACTCGCGGCTTGACGCTCTTCAGGCAGCCATCTTGCTGGTCAAGCTCCCGCATCTCGACCGGTGGAACGAGCTCCGGCGCTCGGCCGCGGCGCTCTACGATGAGCTCTTGGCCGACGTGCCCGATCTTGAGATCCCCCAGGCGCGCGACTACGGACAGCCCGTGTACCACCTGTATGTCGTGAAGGCGCCTTCCGCAGATGTCGCCGAGAAGGTCATGGCCGCACTGAAAGAAGCGGGGATAGGTACCGCCTTGTATTACCCGCTTGCGCTCCACGAGCAAGCGGCTTTCGATCAACTGCAGGGCTGGGTGCGGCCCACGCTTCCCGTTGCTGAGAGCTGCGACGGGCGCACGTTCGCGCTGCCGGCGTTCCCGGGCATCACTCGGGAACAACAGCAAGAGGTCGTGGATGTCGTCAAGGCGGTGCTCGGCTAGCATGAAGGTCGTCTCCATCGTAGGCGCGCGGCCCCAGTTCGTGAAGGCGGCTCCTGTCTGTCGTGCCTTGCGGGAGCGCCATACAGAGGTCCTTGTGCATTCGGGTCAGCACTACGACTACGAGATGTCCGACGTGTTCTTCGAGCAGCTTGGAATCCCGGCTCCCGACTACAACTTGGCGGTGGGGTCAGGTGGGCACGGCAGGCAGACTGGCGAGATGCTGGGGATGCTCGAGGAGCTCCTTGTGGAGCTCGCCCCCGACTGCGTGATCGTCTACGGCGACACCAACACGACGCTCGCAGGAGGGCTTGCGGCGGCCAAGCTCACGATCCCTGTGGCGCATGTCGAGGCAGGACTGCGCTCGTACAACCGCACGATGCCCGAGGAGATCAACCGCGTCGTCGTCGATCATGTGTCGGACCTGCTGCTGTGTCCGACGCGCGCCGCGGTGGCCAATCTCCTGGCCGAAGGCATCACCGATGGCGTCGAGCTTGTCGGTGATGTCATGCTGGACACCGCGCGCTTCTTCGCCGAGAACGTGGATATCGCCGCAACCGTACAGGAGTTCGGCGTCGAGGAAGGACGCTTCTACCTCGCGACCGTCCATCGTGCGAGTACCAGCGACAACCGAGAGCGCCTCGCTTCGGTGATCTCGGCGTTTTCGACGCTCGACCATCCGGTGATCTGGGCCATCCACCCGCGTACCGCGAAGAACCTGGAGTCGCTGGGACTTGGGGACATGCTGAAGCGAGCCGAGAACATCCGTCCGGTACCGCCGCTCTCGTACATCCAGACAGTCGGCTTGTTGCGTGCGGCGCGTGGGCTTATCACGGACTCCGGAGGGATGCAAAAGGAGGCCTACTTCTTCGGGGTGCCGTGTGTCACCTTGCGCGAAGAGACCGAGTGGATCGAGACGGTAGAACTAGGCTGGAACAGCCTGGCAGGTACAGACGAGTCCAGGATCGCTCAAGCGGTGGCCGAGCTGTCACGGCCCGACATGCATCCGGATGTGTATGGAGACGGTCGGGCGGCAGAGGCGATAGTGGCCTCGCTTGAGAAACGCTACGCACATTAGCGCCGCTTGCTGGCGAGACGGTGGAGCAGATGGAACCCTACGACGCACATAGCCGGAGCTCGGCCCGCAGGAGCCGGGGCGGTGCCCACGCGAGACATGCGGCTGCCCGCACGCGCCGCACGGCCGGTTCGCGCGGGATCATCGAACCCGCCCCGCGCATGCGAATCCAGCGCGAGCGTCGCAAGCAGACTGCGAAACGCTGGGCCACGGGAGTGGGCATCGCGCTCGCGGTGGTGCTGCTCGGCGGCGCGGCGTACGGCTTCTTCTGGTATCGCTCAGTCGATCGGAACATGAGCAAGGCGGCGCTCGCCGATACGAAGCTCCAGGCCGCTCTCGACTCGCCGCAGGAGACGCCGTCCGAGCCGTTCTACCTACTCCTCACAGGGAATGACAAGCGTCCTGGTGAGAAGGCCGCCCGGGCAGACACGATCATCCTCGCGAAAGTCGATCCGAAACAGAAGAAGGTCTGGCTGCTCTCTATCCCTCGAGACACCCGTGTCGAAATCCCTGGTCACGGAGTGGACAAGATCAACGCGTCGAAGTTCTACGGTGGCAACGCCTTGCTGGTTGACACCGTCAAGCAGTTCACAGGCCTCCCGGTCAACTACTACATGGACATCAACTTCCGGGGGTTCGTGAGTGCAGTAGACACCATCGGGGGAGTGTGGGTGGACGTGGATGTCCCGATCGACGACTGGAAAGCCGACATGAGCCCGGACAATAGCGCCGCCAAGATCGAGCCCGGCTACCAGCTTCTCGATGGCTATCACGCGCTGACGTACGTGCGCAGCCGCGACTTCCCCGACGCGGATTTCACGCGCATGCGCCATCAGCAGGAGTTCTTCAAGGCCCTCGCGGCGCAGATGAGCAAACCGGGCAACTTCTTGAAGATCCCCACCGTTGTCACCGGGATCTCCAAGCACATCTCATCGACCATGCCCGTCGGTGACATGGTTCGCCTTGCGCAGGCGCTTCAGGGCATCAAAGGCGATGACATCCAGACAGCCACCATCACGGGGGAATGGAAAAGCCCGTACGTATGGCCGGATGAAGAGCGCAAGGCTTTCCTCATCGACGCGATGCGGAACAGCCGCTCGTTCGAGGAGACAGCACCTGCGACCCAGGCGATCGTTCCAGCAACAGTGAGTGTGACGGTGCGCAACGGCGCAGGTATCTCGGGGGTCGCCGCAAGCGCAGCGGACGTCCTGAAGCGTGCGGGATTCGATGTCAGCGAGGTGGGGAACGCCAACCAGTTCGTGTACGAGAAGACCCTCGTCGTCTACAACGAGAACGACAAGGCCATGGCTCAAACTGTCGCGGCGGCCCTTCCGACAGCGGAACTGGTGCCAAGCCGTGGGATGTATGCGTTCAACACGGACATCCTCGTCGTTGTGGGCAAGGACTGGGCCTCGGTAACAGCGTCCGGGACGGTCACTCCCTAACGCGAAGCGGCGTCCTCGAGTATAGCAAGCACGCGATCCGCGAGCTCATCGCGGCTGAATCGCTTCTCGGCAAGCGCGCGGGCGTTCCGGCCCATCCTCTCGACGGTCTCGGGGTCGTCGGCCATTCGCTCGATGGCGTCCGCGAGCGCAACCCCGTCCCCGGCGGGCACATAGACGCCGCACTCATGCTCTTCCACGAGGTCTTTCGTCCAGCCAGGAGAGTTGACGATCATCGGGCGTCCGGACGCGAGTCCGTCGAAGAACTTGTTCGGCGAGTTGGTGGCCAGGATGGGGACGTCGGCGAAGAGCGTCATGAGCACGTCCGCTGAGCGGGTGAGGATGGGTACGTCACGCTTGGGGAGTGAGCCGACAAGCCGTACGTTCGGCAGGCCGCGCACGGCCTCAGTGAGCGCCGGCAAGGATTTGCCGTCACCGGCGATGACGAACACGATGTCGTCACGTCCCCGCTCGTGGAGCACTCTCGCTGCGGCAGGGACGTGTGCTTCCACGGCGTTCGAGGGGCCGATCGCTCCGGCATAGCCCACGACGAACGCGCCTTCGGGTACTCCCAGCCTGCGGAGGAAGTCGGTGTCTTTCTCGGACGGATAGAACAGGTCGAGGTCAGCAGAGTTCGGCACCATGTGCACCCGCTCGGGAGGTATGCCTTCCGCGACGACACCGGCGACCATGCCCGGCGAGAGCGCCACGACATGCTTCGCGCGCCGATACAAGAAGCGTTCGAGCGCCTTAGCGGTGCGACCGACGATACCGTTGCGGGAGATCACGCCCATCTGGATCGCGGCCTCTGGCCACAGGTCTCGCACCTCGAAGACGAAAGGGGTACGAGTGACAGCGGCAGCTGACCACCCTGGGATGCCCACGGTGAGCGGCGTGGACGTGGCGAAGACGACGTCGTGTCGCCCCGCTGTCACCGCGAGCCATGTCGCGCCGAGAGTGAAAAGAGCAAAGGACCACATGCGTCGCAAATGCCCCATGTAGTTCGAATACTTGACCCGGACAGAGCGGACGTGGATGCCGTCGATGTCGCCACTCGCGAACAGCTTCCGGCTGTACTGCTCGGAGAGACGAGAAGAACTGGTCACGACGGTGACCTCATGTCCCTGAGCGACCCAGCGTCGAGAGAACTCATACGACCGGATGAGCCCCAGTGAGGACTCTCGCGTCGCGAAGAACTGATGTATATAGAGAATCCTCACGGCCCAGGGTTCACGCCCCCCGATGGGCGCCGTCACGCCCGACCGCCATGTAGGTGAGTCCCGCGGCGCGTATGGCCAGCGGATCAAGACAGTTGCGCCCGTCGAATATCACCGCTGGCATGCACATGACGGTTTTCGCGTGCTGCCAGTCGAGCTGCACGAACTCCTCCCATTCCGTCACGATGACCGCGGCAGAAGCGCCTTCGAGCGCGCTCCACACAGAATCGACACGTGTCGCTCCGGGGATCTGGACATCGTGCGCCACAGGGTCGTAGATCTTGACGGAGGCCCCTTCCTCGGTGAGCAACGGGACTATGTCCAAAGCGGGGGACTCGCGGACATCATCGGTGTTCGGCTTGAACGACAGCCCGAGGATCGCGACCGAGCGATCATGCAAGTCGGGAAGTGCGTGCAACAAGTGCACGACCGGCAGGAGCCGCTGGCGGTTGTTCACTTCGATGACTGACTTCAGCAGCGTGAACTGATAGCCGTTGAGTGTCGCGATGAAGTCCAGCGCGCGAGTGTCTTTGGGAAAGCACGATCCGCCGTACCCGATGCCGGCACGCAAGAACTGGCTGCCGATCCGGGTATCGAGCCCTATCCCGCGCGAGACCGCGTCGATGTCGGCACCGATGCAGTCACACAGATTCGCTATCTCGTTGATGAAAGAGATCTTCGTCGACAGGAACGCGTTGGATGCATACTTGATCGTCTCGGCGCTGGAGACGTCGGTCGCGATGATAGGAGATTCGATGTCGGCATACAGCTCCCGCATCCTCGCTTCGGCGGCAGCGTCGTTCGTACCGATCACGATCCGGTCCGTCGTATACCAATCGTCGATGGCGTGTCCCTCACGCAGGAACTCTGGGTTCGACACGTAGCTGATCGCGACACGCGCATCCGAAAGGAACCGCTCGGCGAGTGCCGCACCCGTTCCCGGGGGCACCGTCGACTTCATCACGAGGGTGAAAGGCCGCTCGGCGGCGCTCACAAGACCTTCGACCACGCTGCGCACGGCGCTCAAGTCGGCAGCACCGTTGGCCGCCATCGGTGTTCCCACAGCGACGAAGGTGATGTCGGCGATCAGGTCGCGCCACCCGTTCTCCGGCGTCGCGAAACGCAGATTACCTCGATCGATCCCCTGGCGCAGGAGATCCTCGATGCCTGGTTCGTAGATCGTGCTTGTGCCGGATGCAAGCATCGCGATCTTGGCGGGATCTATGTCCACGCAGATGACATCGTGTCCAGAATGTGCGAGACACACTCCGGTGACGAGTCCTACGTATCCGGTTCCGATCACGGTGACTTGGCTCATGAGTGCGGTCCTTTCCTGGCAGACGATGCGGCCGGAGAGCCCGCGCTAGGGTAGCACAGCCTCTCCGGGGGTGTCAGCATCGCTGCAGCTCACGGTAGATATGGATGAAGGATGAGGCTGTCGCGTCCCACGTGTACCGTGCGGCGGCCTCCTGGCTCGCATCCTCTGCCACGCTGCGGGTCTGGGGGTCGCCGAGCAAGGCCGCTATGGCATCCGCGAGTGCAGCCGGGTCACGGGGGGGCACGAGGGCGCCGGCTTTCGGTGGCACGACTTCAGGGAGACCTCCGACAGCAGTGGCGACGACGGGGCGCCCGCAGGCCATCGCCTCGAGCGCGACCAGTCCGAATCCTTCGTAGCGGCTGGGCACGACGACCACGTCGGCCGCGGCGTACCACCATGCGAGGTCCGCGGGAGTGGCCGTGCCCGGCAGGAGCGCTCCTTCGACTCCGTTGACGTCAGCGTCTCCGCTTGGTCCCACGAATGCAAGCAGCGCATGAGGATGCGCGCGACGGACGTCAGGCCATGCCTTCGCGAGGTCCACTGCTCCTTTGTGAACGGTGATGCGTCCTGCGAAGACCACGAGTGGCGAATCGTGATCGACTCCCAGGCGCAGCCGGGCCTGCCCGCGGTCCCGAGGATAGAAGCGCGTGTGGTCGACGCCGTTCGGGATGACGGTCACGCGGTCCGCGGGTACCCCGAGAGCCGTGACTTCCTCGGCAAGAGCATGCGAAGGGGTGGTGACGGCGTCGGCGTTCGCCAAATTGGCTGGGATGACCTGCGCGAGTCCCGGGTACTCCTTTGTTTCGAGCGCCCCCAGACCGTGGACGGTGATCACGCGGGGCCGGTCGAGTCCGGCAGCGTCGGCGTAAAGCGGACGGAAGTCGGCCTGCTGGATGTGGATGACCTCCGGGGAGAAAGCGCGGGCCGCGTCCGCGAGCAGCAGTGTCCTTGCGCGCGACGTCGTGCGCGGGATTCCAAGCCGGGAGAGCTCCTGGAGACCGCCGAGCCCGTGGCGGAGGTCCGCAAGCGCAAGGCGTAGACGTGTGCCGGCCGACGCGCCGCGTACCCCGTCTGCGCCTTCTGGTGCGGCGCCGTGAGGGTGAGCGTCGTCGAACACGCGCACCGGGACTCCCGCGCGTGTGAGCGCTCTAGCGAGCTCGCCGGTATGCGTCGCGACTCCTCCCACGACGCCGCCCGCGGGCAGCGGTCCGAGTATGGCGACGCGCACCGTCATCTCCTTCGCCCCAGCACTCGGGATCGGACCTTACCGAGGAGTTCCACCGCGAAGTCCCTCTCGTCGGGACGCACCGCTTTGACGCCCATGAGGAAGGCGGCATACAGCAGGAGCCCTGTCAGAGCCTCTGCGACAAGGATCCCAAAGGAGGGTCGCGCGACACTGAAGATGCCCCAGACTGCGATGCCCATGAGGGCTGCCGCAAGTGCGACGCGCCCGATGTCCCCCCAAGGGATCTTCCACGCCATGAAGGGACGACTGCGTATCCACGTCAACGACAGCAACACGACATAGGAGCCAAAGGTCGTCCAGGCTGCGACGGAGTAGCCGAATCGAGGCACGAGGACAAGGTTGGCGCATATCTGTGTCACGGCGGCGATGATGGTGTTGGTCATCGTGATGGTGGTCTTCTTGTGGAGAGCGATGCCGTTGCCTGCGATCTGCACGAGCCCGTTGCACAACACGCTGGCCGAGACGATCGGCAGGATCGCATACGCCGAGCGGTATTGCTCACCCGTGAAGACAGCCATGAAGTCCTGCGAGACAGCGACGAGACCTGCGAGGAGCGGGAGCGCCGCCATCATGAAGTACCGCGTGAACTGTGTCTGCACGTCTTGCGCAAGCCGCTGGCCCTGCTTCTCGAACGTCTGTACCATCACCGGTCCCATGGTCATCAACAGGGGTACCGTGATCAGGCCCATGATCTTGTCGCCGAGTCCGTAGGCGACCGAGTACACGCCCACCTCTCCGGCGGTCCGGGTAAGACCGATGATGTAGCGGTCCGAGAGCACGAGCATCCACGATGAGATCGCGGAGGGCACCATCGGCAGACCGAACCGTGCGAATTCCGCGAGAGCATTGCGGGAGAAGCGCGACGGCGAAAGCGAGCCCTCGCTGTGGGCGTTGCGCAACCCGAAGGGGACCAGGAGCGCATTGCCCGCCACGACTCCGAGCAGGATGCCGAACGCACCCATCTTCCCGCGGGACACGAAGTAGACGCCGAAGACGGTCGCCAGGATGTTCGAGGCGACAGCGAGCGTTGCATACGCTGAGGAGCGGTTGGCAGCGCGCATGATCTGCTGGAGGACCTGCACAAGGTAGTTCACGCCCAAGCCGATGAGGGCTATCGGCAAGAGCCGCCGCACACCCTGGTCGAATGCGCCCGGGAAAGCGAACACGACAACAGCCGCGACTGCGGAGACCAGCACAAGTGAGCCGATCGTGGACCACACGATGGTGGAAACATATGTGTCACGCTCTCCTCGGCGTTCATAGGCCCAGTAGAAGCGGACGACCGATGCCATGATCCAGGCCGTGGCCAGCGTCGCGGCGAGCGACGTCATGGAGTTCACAAGGTAGAAGTTGCCGTAGTCGGTCTTCTCGACCATTCGGGTGAACACCGGCACGGTGACGAGTGATGTGAGAGCCGGCACGAGGCGGACTGGGAAGTACTTGAGCGCGTCTCCGCCCGCCCCGCGTAGTATGTCTTTGAGCACCAGCACCTCCTCGACGCATCCGCCGGGATCAGCACATGATCATCACGCGATTGTAGTGCACTGAACGGGCATTCGTTTCGGCAGGAGCGCCGTGTCAACGATTCGTCGACTGAGCAAGACCGCGCACGTCTAGCGGTGCCGGGCCAGGCCCGCGTACATCTCGGTCAGCGCGACTCCCTCGGCCTCAAGATTCCAGCGTTCGAGGACTGCCGCCCGTCCTGCAGCGGCCATCTCCCCGGCAGTCGCAGGATCAGCGACCTTGAGCACCTGTGAGGCGAGGTCTACGGCATCTCCCGAGCGGAACACCAGCCCGCAGCCCTCCTGGCGCACGATCCGGGCGAGCGGCGCGCAATCACTCACGATCACGGGGCGGCCGAGGGCCATGTACTGGAAAAGCTTGTGGGGGATGGTCGCGTCGGTGTGCGGCGATCTGTGGTGAGGTACGAGCGCCACGTTCGCATCCGCGATGTAGGTCATCGCTTCGTCTTTGCCGAGCCACCCCGTGAAGCGCACATGGTCGGCAAGCCCAAGCTCGTCTGTCAGTGCTCGCAATGTGGGCAGAGCATCGCCATCCCCGACGATGGTGAGCATCGCCGCGGGATCGTGTTCACACACTGTGGTCATGGCCTGGATCGCGGTATCGAGCCCACGGTGAGCCGCGATCCCGCCCACGTACACCAAACGAAGGCCGTGTGAGAAGTCCAGGGGTAGGGGAGCGGGAGGGACGAGGCCGAGCGGTTCTGTGTTGCCGAAGACGGTCACTCGGTCTGGATCGGCGCCGAGCGCCGTCACGCGGTCCTTGGCTTCATCGACCACGACGATGACGCGGTCCACGGATCGAAGAGCCCACCTCTCCAATCGAGCGGCACGCGCAGGCGAGAAGAGCAGCTTGCGCCTCTGACGGCCCCACAATGCAAGGGCGGCCGGGTAGTTCTCGTGCAGATCGAGCACAACCGGCACTCCATGGCGCCGGGCGGCTTTGACTGCCGACGGAACATAGGGCAGGTCGTGCAGGTGCAGGACTTCACAGCCATGTTGGATGATGAGGCTCTCCATGCCCGCCCTCCATGAGGGGGAGTCCATCGTGACAAGAAAGGTGAGCGAGTCAGCCTTTCGCCGTAGGGCCGATCCCGGATGCACGCGGTGCCGCACGACGTGGATGGGTCCGACTTGCTCCTCGGGGGGTTGCGAACCGTCTCGGCGGCTCAGCAGGAACACCTCGTGGCCTGCGGCCGAGAGTACCTGCGCCTCCTTCTCGACCCTGATGTCAGGAGGGAAGTGGTGGTTTGGCAGCAGCATGCCGATGCGCACGGAGACTCCTGTTCGCACATGAACGATGTGACACGTTGGTGACGGGTCGCTCCTGCAGGTTGTGGCCCCTCCAGCCGAGTCCGTATACTATCTGACTCGTGACTCAGAACCAGCCCAGGAACCTGCTCATTATAACGTACGAGTTCCCGCCCTCAGCTGGCGGTGGTGTGCAGCGAGTGGCCAAGCTTGCGCACTACCTGCCTGAATGGGGGTGGAGCCCGTATGTTGTTACGGCCACTCCGGTGTGGGGCCGTCCCACAGACGAGAGTCTTCTAGAGCAGGTGGACTTCGTGCCGGTGGAGCGCATCCCAAACCGCGACCCGTCTGCGCTCGTTGCGCGCGCCCTTGCTCCGGCGAAACGAATGCATCGGCGCAGAACGAGGCCCACGGATTCCCAGGCGCCACGCACCTCGACGAACACCGGCAGGGCGCCCTTGAGTACTCGCGTCGTGCGCGCCTTCTGGCTGGATGCGGCTGCGCGGTGGGCGGCTGAGGTCCCGAGGGCCGCAGCACGGTTGCACGCATGCGTCGGGTTCGATGCGGTCCTCGCCTCCGGTCCTCCGCACTCCGCCCTTGTGGCGGGCGCCTATGTCGCGAAGGTCTTGGATCTGCCCTTGGTCGCGGATGTCCGCGACCCGTGGGTGAGCAATCCCGCCTACAGGTGGCCGGAATCGCCGCGGCGCGACGCGCGCTCTCTTGCGCTCGAACGCGAAGTCATGCACCGTGCCGCCGCCGCAGTGTGCGTCTCCGAGCCCATTTCAGCCGAAGCGCTGGAGTATGGAGCGCCACGGGCGATCACCGTCCCGAACGGCTTCGACAGGGCCGATCTACCCGCATGGGCGCCCCTGGATGGTCCCGCACGCATCGCCTTCATGGGGCGGTTCTACGGCAGTACGGATCCGACGCCGTTCTTCGACGGAGTAGCTTGTGCCGTGGAACAGCACGGGCCGGCCAGCGATGTGATCATCGATATCGTGGGCCCCGAGTCCGATCACGTCACTCAGATCATCCGAGCGCGCGCTTTGGACGACCACGTCGTACGCCATGGCTTCCTGCCTCATCGCGACGCTCTTGGCATCGTTTCGCACGCGGACGCAGGACTTGTCGTGCTTGCCGATCGTCCGGGGGCCGAGGCCATATACACCGGAAAGTTGTTCGAGTATCTCGGCATCGGGCTTCCGGTGCTCTTGGTCGGCCCACCAGATGGCGCTGCCGCTCATCTCGTTCGGGACGCCCACGCCGGCACGGTCGTACCCTACGGCGATGCTACTGGGGTGGCCGCCGCACTCAACGCCATCGCACACGAGAAGCGCTCGGGTGCGTCACGGCATGCGCCTGTGGAAAGCGTGATCGAGCGGTTCGACCGTCGGCTGCAGGTAAGGACCGTAGCAGCCCTGCTTGACGAGGTCGTGTCGTAGTGGAAAGAAGAACCGCCGCTGCGACGCGTCTGCCGTGGGCGCTGGCCGCCGCTGTCGTCGGGCTGTTGGCGGCACTCGCCGCGCAGGAAGGAGCAAGATCTGCTGCTGCCACCGTTGTTGCTGTGGCAGTGCTCGTCATTGCTCTCGTCTTGGTTCTCCCGCATCCGGAACGTGGAGTGCTCCTCATGCTCTTGGTACTCCCGCTTGATGTGGCAGGACGCCTCTTGACCGAGCCGCTGTCCATCACGGTCTTCCATGTGTCCCTGTTGCTCACGCTGGTCGCGTGGGCGATCGCCTGGCTTCGTGATCCCGAGACGTCGGCCCCTCGTCTCTCGGCACTCGACGTCGGCATCGCTGCACTCGTGGCCGCGGCCGTGTGGTCTCTGCCAGGCTCGCTCGACAAGGCGGCCACTGTGGTCTCCATCGTTCGGCTGGTGTTCCTGTGGCTTTTCACGCTGTCGGTCGTGACTTTCGTACGTGACGAGCGTATGGCGGATCGCGTGGTGTCAGTGGTCGTGGGGACGGGCGCTGCGTCGTCCATGCTCGCACTTGTGCAATATGCGGTGCCAGGGTTCCCCATCGGCAGCACACACGTGGATGTTGCCGCAGGCGGCGTCTCTCGCGCACGTCCCGGTGCGTTCTTTGAGGATCCCAACCTCCTTGGGACGTTCCTCTCTGTGGCGGTGATCGCCGCGCTGGCAAAGGCGGTGCATGCGCGCAGGTGGCGTGACGCAGCAGTGTGGCTCGCCTTGGCAGGGGTCTGCGGACTCGGACTAGGTGTCACGCTTTCGCGCACGGGGATGGTGGGTGTTCTACTCGGCGTCGTGGTGCTGGTGATGACCGCGCCTCGGAAGCGGCGTCCATGGCTCGCCGGAGCGGCTGTCGCATGTGCTGCCGTCATTCTGTTGGCCGCGCCTGGGCAGGTGCTCGATAGGCTCACCTCAGTCGTCGACATCGAGGCCGACAGCTCGATTCGGACTCGCTACTTGATGGTGGGTTCGACGGTGGACATGATCCGTGACCGCTGGGTCTTCGGCACGGGGCTTGGAGCGTACAGTCTCGCGTATCCGAAGTACAGGAGGATCGGCGCACTGATCTCGATCACCCGTCCGCACCAGCTGCCCTTGGCGCTCTGGGCGGAAATGGGCATCATGGGGCTCGTGTCGGAGATTCTCATCGTCGGCAGTATCGTGTGGGTGGTACGTAGCCGGCGTCATCGGGGTTGGAACGTCTACGAGTCGCTAGGAGTCGCTGGGCTTCTAGCCGTGCTCGTACAGTCGCTCTTCCAGTACTATCTGTACTTCGAGTACCTGTGGCTGTTCCTCGCTCTGACGGTGGCGGCCACACGGTTCACGAGGGATGCCGAGGAGGTCCATGTATGACACCGAGAACCCTGTCTGTCACTGTGGGGGATGCGCTGAGACGTCAGTGGTGGATCATCGTGATCGCGACAGTCGTGGCGGCGATCGCCGGATACGCCCTTGCACTCGATGAACAGACGACATACACCGCAAGCGCATCCGTGCAGGTCGACGCATCCATTCTGGCGCGCGTGAACGGTCTCCCAGGTCCTCAGCGGCTTCTCACGGCCGCCCAAGACACGCAGTTCATCGACGGTGTGGCACAACGCACCGGAACGCCCGCAAGCGACCTTGCTCCGAAGCTGCGCGCGTACACAGTGGGCTCCCCAGTGAGTTCTTTTGTGCTGGAGTACACGGGCCCTGATCGTTCCGGAGCAGAGAAGATCGTGGATGCCGCGGCCCTAGCCACCCTTGAGGAGGTGCGTGCGCTCGGCGCGACAGAACTCGGACGTCAGGAGAAGGCGATCGCCAACACCAAGGCGCTGCTGGATGCCCTTAAGGTCGCTGAGCTCGAACCAGGATGGGAGCGCGTGGATCTCGCTTTTCGCAAGTGGCAAGCGCAAAGGGAGCTCGCCGATCTGGAAGCACTCAGCGCGACCTACGCCAAGGCGTACGTCTACACTGGTGACGTGTCTGTCGGCACGGCATCCGCGGCGAGCAAGCGGACTCAGGGCGCTCTGGGCGCGGCAGTGGCCGGTCTGGTCGCGGGACTTCTGCTTGCATTCATCCGTGAGTTGTTGTTCCTCCGGAGTGCACGTGACTGAGGTAGGCCATGGTCGCGCGCAGCATCCGCTGCGTGGGCTCGCCTTCGCGAAGCAGTTCCCCAACGACGCCGAGCCGTCCCGCGGGCTGTTCACCGTTCAGCAACTGCGGGCGACGCGTGCCGAGACGGACTGGTGTGTGATCGCTCCCGTTCCGTGGGCTCCACGATGGCTGGCCGCGGCGCTGCGCCGTCCCTACGTCGCCGGCGCGCCGGCGTACGAAGGGATTCCTGTGTGGCGCCCCCGGTACGCGGTGCTTCCTCGGCGGTTGATGTACATGTCGGTCGCGCCCTCGATGGCTGCGGCGTCCCGCGGGGCTTTCCGTGAGGTGTGTGCGGAACACCACCCCCATTTCGTGCACGCGCACGCCATCTACCCGAGTGCCGCGGCAGCGCGCAGACTGATCGGCGGGTCAGGGATCCCGCTGGTGATATCAGTGCACGGCTCTGACCTGCGCAGCAACCTGGCTCGGCCCTCGTGGGTCCGCGAAGTGCGGCACACGCTCAGCTGTGCAGCGGCTGTGGTATGCGTCAGCACCGCGCTAGCCGATGAGATCCGGGCCCTGGATTGCGTGGATCCGACCAAGATCGGTGTCATACCCAACACCTACGATGATCTGCGTTTCACCTATGTGCCCCGCGAGCACCACGACGGGCCGTTTCGGCTTGCCAGTATCGGCAATCTCGTGCCCGTCAAAGGACACGACGTGCTTGTCCGGGGGGTGGGCGAGGCCGTTCGCTCGGGTATGGACATCACTCTGGATGTCGTCGGCGGCGGGCCCGAGCTGGGAAGATTGAAGGCGATCGCTGTCGAAGAGGGGCTCGCGGAGCGCGTGCGTTTCCTCGGTCCGCTTTCTGACGAGGAGGTCGCGAGCGTGCTCGCGAGAGCGGACGCCTTCGCACTTGCGTCTCGAAGCGAAGGTTTCGGCGTGGCGATCGTCGAGGCGCTTGCTACCGGGCTGCCGGTGCTTGCGACACGATCAGGAGGGCCCGAGGACATCGTGACCGAGCAGGACGGCGTGCTGGTCGCGCCAGATGACGTGAGCGCGGTGGCACAGGGTCTGTCGCGTCTCTTCTCGGCCGAGGCGCAGTGGGATAGGGAGTCTATCGCCGCACGGGCTCACGAGCGCTATTCCCAGGAGCGCATAGGGGAGCAGCTCACGGCGGTCTACCGCTCTGTGGTGGGAGCTGCGGCATCCGGGGGGTCTGGACGTGGGTGAGCGTGTGGTCATGGTGCTTTCCAACGACTGCGTCTCTGACCCGAGGGTCGAGAAGGAGGCGCGTGTGTTGGCGAGCTCGGGTCGCGAGGTCACCATCGTGGCGTGGGACCGCTCGGGCGCCGCGCCGGCGCGCGAGAAGCGCGACGGGTTCGTGATAGAGCGTGTGGGGCCGCAGGCGGCGTACGGCGCGGGACTGCGAAGCCTGCCGCTTTTCGCACGGTTCTGGGCGAATGCCACGAGTCGCGTTCTGGAACTCGAGCCGGACGTCGTGCATTGTCACGATCTGGATACCGCCGTCGTCGGGATGCGGGTCCGAAACCGTCGCGACGCGGTGAAGGTGGTCCTCGACTTCCACGAACTCTACCGAGACGCAAGCATGGTGCCTCAGAAGGGGTTGGTGGGCATCGTGGCTCGGACTCTTGTCGACGTCTTGGAGCGGCGCGCCGTCGCTCACGCCGCGCTCGTGTTCGTAGCGAATCCGGGGACGATGGACCACTACCAGATGCTTGCAGGGTCCCGCGCGCGCGCGATACCCAACGCGCCGGATGCCGAGATGTTCCGGCCTGCCGAGTCGCGCCCCGAGCGGCTCTTCACCGTGGGGTACATCGGCTCGAAACGCTACGTCAAGGGCCTTCTCGCCTTGATCGACATCGTCGGCCGTCACGAGGACATGGCGGCGCTCCTGGCGGGCGGAGGAGTCGCGGAGCGCGCGGTCGCCCAGGCAGCGGCAGGGAACGGCCGTATCGAGGTGTCAGGTGCGTTCACCTATGACGAGACACCAAGCCTGTACCGGCGCATCGATGTGAGCTGGGTGCTGTATGACGCACATCTCGGCAACGTGAGAACGTCGTTCCCGGTGAAGGTCATGGAGTCCATGGCATGCGGCCTTCCGGTGATCGTGTACTCCGGTACCTGGACTGGCGACTTCGTCGAGCGCAACGGAGTGGGCATCGCGATCGACCCGGATGATCCGGCGTCAGGAGAAGAGGCGCTCCTACGGCTCAAGGACGAGCCCGGGCTCGCTCGGGCGATGGGACGCCGTGGACGTGAGTTGATAGAGCGCGAGCTGTCGTGGCAGCATGTCTCGGGCACGATCGTCAACGCCTACGAAACGCTTACCGCGAGCGGCTGAGCGCGCCGGGTGGAACTGCCGATGTGCTAGGATGACTGGTGGATGACGTCGTAGCACGCGGAGGACGTGGCCGTGAAACACAGTAAGCTCATCCGGTTTGTCGCGTCGGTGTGCGCCTGCGCACTGGCCGCATCGATCGGAGCGATCCCCGCGCAGGCCCTTGAGCCTCTCGCGATCCCTGACTTCACGATCCACGGTGGCGGGTACGGTCATGGTATCGGGCTGTCGCAGTACGGATCGCAGGGTCATGCGCTCCACGGGTGGAAGTACGACGCTATCGTCAAACACTACTTCCAGGGAACGACGATCGCGACTGCGGCGAAGAACCCTGACATCAAGGTGCACCTCGCGGCAGACGCCCTCCCGCAAACCGATTGGACGATACGCGGTGTGGACGCGACTCTCACGGTTCGCGACAGCGCGGGTACACGCTCCTACCCTAAGAACACCGACTACACGTTCACCTGCAGCGGGACGAGCGTGGTGATGAAGAATGCCGCGGGGAACACGCTGGCGACGCTCAGCGGGGAGGTCACTCTCGACCCCGTGGGCGGGGACTCGGTCTTCCAGGTCAAAGACCCCAGCGGGCCGAGCGGGTTCGGCTGGGTGCGCTGGCGCGGCTCCGCGCATCTGCTTCCGAAGTCTGGAAAGCTGCTCCTTCTCAACGTCGTGACTCTCAAGCATTACCTGTACGGTGTCGTTCCGCGAGAAAGTCCGGCGAGCTGGAAGCCGGAAGCTCTCAAGGCCCAAGCCGTGGTCGCTCACTCGTATGCGAAGGCCGAGGTCGACCCGGACGACGACGGCGTTCGCAACAGTGACTCGGCGCTTTACTGCACCACTTCCGACCAGGTCTACGGCGGCCACTCCCGTCTTTCACAGGGACAGGTGGTACAGCACGAGCAAGCGTCGACGAACGCCGCGGTGGATGCCACTCTCGGCAAGCTCGTCAAGTACGGCACGACCATCGTGCAGACGTTCTTCTTCTCGGCCTCCGGCGGACACACGGCGAACATCGAGGACTCGTGGGGGTACTCGACGCCTCGGCCGTACTACACGGGCGTCGACGACCCGTATGAGGGCGACGCCGGATCGCCGCACAGCTCGTGGAAGGTCACGATGTCGGGTCTGACCATCGCGGGCGACCTCAAGGCTTCTTCGACCGTCGCAAACGAACTTGCGAACCACGGTCTGGCGCCTGTTCCCGCAGGCGCAGGCTCGTCGGTGTGGGTGACAGGTGTGCTCATCCAGCGGGGTGTCTCCGGGTACCCGCGCTGGGTGACCTTCCGTTTCTCGAACGGTGGTTCGGTCAAGCTCACCTCATACACTGTCAAGTCCGCACTCGTTCTCAAGTCACCGAACTTCACCTTCTCCGGGTTCCCGATCACGCGCATAAGCGGCACGGACCGATATGCCACAGCCGTCGCGCTCTCCAAGCGGACGTTCTCTTCGACAGCGCCGGCGGTCGTGATCGCGAGTGGTGAGCAGTTCGCCGACGCCCTTGCGGGCTCGTCTCTTGCGGGCGCCACCAAAGGCGCGCTTCTTCTCACCGCAGCCGATAGGTTGCCTTCGCCGGTCGCAAGCGAGCTTGGACGGCTGAAACCGTCGGCGGTCTACGTGCTTGGCGGGACCGGTGCGGTCTCTGCCGAGGTCACGGAGGCGGTAAGGGCCGCCGTGCCCACCGCTACCGTCGAGCGGATCGAGGGCGTGGACCGGTACGACACCGCGCGCAAGGTGGCGGACAAGACCCGGAAGCTGATGAGCCCGCAAGGGGTGATCGTCGTGAGCGGTCAGATGTGGCCCGACGCAGCGTCGGCCTCCTCTCTTGCGTATGCGAAAGCGTGGCCTATCATTCTCACCAAACAGGCGACCCTCCCGCCTTCCGCGGCTGACTATCTTGGCGCCGCGAAGCCGTCCACGGTGGTCATCGCAGGGGGGACGGCCGCGGTCGGATCACCCGTGGAGACGGCTGTCGAGACTATCACCGGAGTGCAGTCCACGCGCATCGCCGGCAGCGATCGGTATGCCACCTCGGCCGCGCTCGCGCGCTACGCGGGCACGCAGGGCTTCACCTTCACAGAGGTCTACATCGCGACAGGTGAGTCCTACGCAGATGCGCTTGCCGGGGCCATGCTCGCGGGCACCAAGCCCAATGCGCTGGTGTTGAGCCGTCGCGACACATGTCCCGCCGGCACAGCGAGCCTGCTCGCCGAGAAGCGCACCACGATCTCGCAGATCTGGCTTCTCGGCGGCGTCGGAGCGATCTCAGAGGCCGGACTCAAGGCGATCGACACGGTGATGATGCAGTAGACGCGCACGCGAGATTCGATGTCCGGAGCTGTTGTGCGGCACTGTGTGTTCGGAGGTGGCGATGCCTGCTGTTTCACTTGAGGTGCCTGTCGCTGACGTGAGGCGTGTGAGGGACCTCGCGGGAGAGCCTCCACGCGTCGCCGCCGTTCTCGGCAGCGGGCTGTCTGGTGTCGCCGCGTGCGTTGAAGATCCAGCGATCGTCCCGTATTCCGGTCTGCAGGGCTTCCCCGCGACGGGTCCGGTGGCGGGGCATGCGGGGGAGCTGCGCATCGGCCGTCTGGCGGGCGTGGAAGTGGTGCTCTTCGCTGGCCGGGCTCATCAGTACCAGGGTGTGAGCGCGCTGGATGCGGCGTACCCTGCGCGTCTGGCGGCGGCTGTCGGCTGCGAGGTCTTGATCGTCACGAACGCTGCGGGAGCTGTCTCACACGAGCTTGCAGCCGGCGACATCGTCCTTATCTCCGACCACATCAACCTGATGGGGACCAACCCGCTGATCGGCTGGCCCGGCCCCGCGGGTGGGGTCCCCTTCGTGCCGATGAGGGATGCCTACGACCCAGAGCTTATCGCGCTCGCTCGCGCGGTGGCTGCCGAGCGCGGCGTCGCCCTGCAGGAAGGCGTGTACGCGGGCCTTCTTGGCCCGAGCTACGAGACGGCTGCGGAAGTGCGCTATCTTGAGCGCATCGGTGCGGACGTGGTGGGCATGTCGACCGTGCCCGAGGTGATCGCCGCCCGGGCGCTCGGATTGCGCGTGCTGGGATTCTCACTGGTCACGAACGTTGCCGCGGGGGCAGGGCTTTCTCACGAAGAGGTGCTTGAAGCGGGCAGGGCCGCGGGCGAGACGCTCGGCGCGCTGATGCTTGGTATACTGCAACGGTTGTGAACCTTCACCGGGTAACCGGTGCGCACCCGCTTTGAAAGGACCTCCATGGACTTCGACGTCAAGGACCTCTCGCTTTCTGATCTTGGCAAGGCGCGTATCGAGTGGGCCGATCGGGACATGCCGGTGCTCGCGAGCATCCGCGAGCGTTTCGAGGCCGAGAAACCGCTGGCAGGCGTACGCGTGAGCGCGTGTCTGCATGTGACGACCGAGACGGCCAACCTGATGCGTACGCTCAAGGCCGCGGGCGCGGACGCGGTGCTGTGCGCCAGCAACCCGCTCTCGACGCAAGACGACGTGGCAGCTGCGCTTGTGCAGCACTACGGGGTGCGCACGTACGCGATCAAGGGTGAGGACACCGGCACGTACTACGCGCATATCGACGCAGCGATCGAGCACAAGCCCCAGATCACGATGGATGACGGAGCCGATGTGGTGGGGCGCATCCATGCGCAGCGCACCGAGGCCCTTGCCGACATCATCGGGGGTACCGAGGAGACGACAACGGGGGTCATCCGCCTGAAAGCGATGGCCGCCGACGGAGCCTTGCGCTACCCGATCATCGCGGTGAACGACGCCATGACCAAGCACCTGTTCGACAACCGGTACGGCACTGGCCAATCGACGGTGGACGCGATCATGCGCGCCACGAACATCCTGCTCGCGGGCAAGACGTTCGTCGTCTCGGGGTATGGCTACTGCGGCCGCGGAGTAGCGATGCGCGCCGAGGGGATGGGCGCCAACGTGGTCGTCTGCGAGGTCGATCCGTTGCGCGCACTCGAAGCCGTGATGGACGGCTATCGTGTGATGCCGAGCGTCGAGGCGGCGGCGATCGCCGATGTGTGGGTCACCGTGACTGGCGATACGGACGTGATCGACTCGGCGCACTTCGCTGTCATGAAAGACGGAGCCATCATCGCCAACTCCGGGCACTTCAACGTGGAGATCGATATCCCGCACTTGCGTGAGAAGGCAGTGTCGTCTCGGGAAGTGCGTCCCTTCGTGGAGGAGTTCGTGTTCGCCGACGGCCGGAGAGTGTACCTGCTTGCCGACGGCAGGCTCGTCAACCTCTCGGCGGCCGAAGGGCATTCCGCCTCGGTGATGGACATGAGCTTCGCCAACCAGGCGCTGTGCGCCGAGTACATGGTGAAGAATGCCGAGGAGATGACGCCGGGTGTCCACGGCGTGCCGGCAGACATCGATTCGACGATCGCGAGGCTCAAGCTGGCGTCGATGGGCGTCCGCATCGATGCGCTGTCCGAGAAGCAGCGGGCGTACCTGAACTCGTGGCAAGAAGGCACCGTCTAGGTCGACGTCAGCAGGAAGCGGGCCGACGGCAAGCTGTCGGCCCGTGTCCGTGTCAGGAGACGTGAATGGGCATAGAGGACATCCCGCGCACGATCTGGTGGGAAGACGGCAAGGTCTACTTGGTCGACCAGTCCCGTCTGCCCCTGCAAGGTGATCTGCTCGCGTGCAACACATACGAAGGGCTGTGTCACGCGATTCGAGGTATGGCGGTGCGCGGCGCACCTGCCCTTGGCGTCGCGGCCGCCTTAGGGGTGGCCCTGTGGGCGACCACCGAGGGCGCGTCCATCGACGATACCGCAGAGTTCCTCTCGGCTCTGGACCGCGTGGCCGATGAGATCGCGGGGACCCGTCCGACCGCCGTCAACCTCGCCTGGGGCGCGGAGCGCATGAAGCGGTTCGCGCACGCTCACGCCGACGTGGAGTTGGAGCGTCTGCGCGAGATGATCCTTCAAGAGGCGCTCGATGTGCGAGCCGAAGACGAGAAGCGTAATCGGATGATCGGGGCCAACGGCGCGGCTCTGCTCGGTCCGGGGAGCCGGGTGCTCACCCACTGCAACGCAGGCTCGCTTGCGACGGCGTACTACGGGACGGCGTTGGGCGTCATCTTCTCGGCGTATGAGCAGGGCAAGATCGAGGGCGTATGGGTCGACGAGACGCGTCCGGTCCTACAGGGCGCACGTCTGACCGCGTGGGAGCTCAAGCTTGCAGGGATTCCGTTCAAGCTTATCGCCGACAACGTGGCCGCAAGCATCATGCGCGCAGGGTTGGTCGACGCGGTGATCGTGGGGGCCGATAGGATCGCGGCTAACGGGGATGTCGCCAACAAGATCGGTACGTACGGGCTCGCGGTGCTGTGCAAGGAGCACGGGATCCCCTTCTACGTGGCAGCTCCGACCTCCACGGTCGACCTTACGCTTCGCTCCGGCGATGAGATCGTGATCGAGCAACGCGACCCGCGTGAGGTGACGGGACTGACCGTCACGGGCATCATCGAGCCGGACACGCCAGCAGTATCACGCGCGTTCGACACGCTCACAGCCGCTGGGCCCTATGACCTGCCTCTCCAAAAGGGCCACCAGCTGCAGATCGACCGGAAAGGGGCGGCATACCGGTTCGATGGGTGGTTCCGGGTCGCCCCACCGAACGTGGAAGTGCACAATCCTGCGTTCGACGTCACTCCCGCTGACTACGTCACTGCGATCATCACGGAGCGTGGCGTGGCCCGAAAGCCTTATGGTGACGCGCTTGCGGTAGCGTGCGACGGGTCGGGAGCGATCCACGAGCTGTAGGAGCATCAGTGTCAATCGCTGCGCTCGCATCGGTCATCTTCGGGGTGTTGGGTTACGTCGCAATCGGCGTCGCGCTGCGTCTGACGGGAATGCTCTCCCCGAACGATGCTAAACCGCTCAACACCGTGCTCATCTACGTCGCGCTTCCTGCCCTCGTCTTCACCACGGTGCAGCCCGCCGAGGTGAGCCTTGAGCTTGTGGCGATTCCTGCTTTGGGCTGGGTGATCGCGGTATCCGGACTGGCACTCGCCTGGGTCTGCGTGCGGCTGCTGAAGCTGCAAGGCGCAGCTGCGGGAGCCTTCCTGCTTGCGGCCGCTTTCGGCAACACGGGGTACATCGGCTACCCGGTGGCATCCGCTCTATTGGGGGATCCTGGCCTGGTGCGAGCGATCTTCTACGACATCTTCGGGAACACCGCGGCAATCGTGACCATCGGCTCTATGGTGGCAAGCCGTTTCGGCGAGCACGGGCTCAAGGTGAACCCCATCAAAGAGATCGTGACTTTCCCGCCGTTCATCGCGTTGGCCGTGGCGCTTGTCCTGCGTTCAGTTCCTGTTCCGTCAGCGGTGATGGATTGGCTAGGTGTCCTCGGTAAGCTTGTTGTGCCGCTCATCATGGTGTCCGTAGGGTTGTCGCTCCAGCCAGGACGCCTTAGGGAGCACTTGCCGGTCGTCTCAGCTATCGCAGCCATCAAGCTGCTGGTGCTGCCGCTGCTGGCGTGGGGGTTGGGCACGCTGCTGCTTGCCGACCCTGCCTCGGTGAGGGTCCTCGTACTCGAGGCCGGGGTACCCTCGATGATGCTCACCGTGGTGGTCGGCACACGGTTCAGACTTGATGTCGACCTCATCGCTTCTGCGATCTTGGTCACGACGGTGGGGGCGATCGTCACGATCCCACTGCTGCAAGTGCTGGTGGGCTGAGACGCTCCCGGGAGGGGGCGTCATGCTGCGTTGGAGTCTGCTCGAACTGATCGCACCAATCCGCTGCGCAGGGTGTGACCTGCCTGGGCACACGCTTTGTCCGCAGTGCATGAGCCGAATCGTGCGTACCGATTCGTCGACGGTGTGTCCACGGTGCGGTGAGGTCGACGGGGCACTGCGGTGCCCGCGTTGTTCTCAGCGTCCGGTGAGCTTCTCGGCCACACGGAGCGTGGGACCGCTCGAAACCCCGCTCTCGCGGGTGATCACCGTGTACAAAGACGGGGGAGAGCGTCGATACGCGGCGTTGCTCGGCGACCTGCTGGCCCATGCCGTGGAGGAGTGGCAAGGCTGGCCCGAGGCGGTCGTCGCAGTTCCTCCGACACGAACGGCGCGTCGCCGCCGGGGATTCGACCACACGCTGCCGCTCGCACGAGCAGTCGCAGTCACTCTGGATGCCCCGGTGGTCACGCTGCTTGCCGTTGGAGCCCGGCGAGACCAGCGCGACCTTGGACGAGTTGCACGTCTTGAGAACATGTCCGGGGCCTTCACTGTCATCGGTGACGGTCCGGTACCCAGGCGCATCGTCCTGGTGGACGACGTGATGACGACAGGAGCCACTCTTGATGCGGCATCCGAGGCGTTGCTCGCGGCGGGGGCCGAAGAGGTGCGAGCGGCGGTGCTTGCGCACGCGTGAATGACATGGCAGTCCATCTGCTACACTTCTGTGTGCTTCCATCCGGGTCTGTGGTTGCGGGTGCTCCGGCACCCTAGTCCAAGGTAGGCGCGGCCGAAGGGATCCACGTAAGCACGTGCGGCACGGCCGGCGTGTGAGCATGGCGCGCCTTAGGGGTAAGTCGTACCGTCCGCGTTCACGCGGGCGAGAGGACCGGTAGTGAGACAGTATCAAGCGGAAGTCCCAGTACGCGAGTGTGGGGCCAAAGACCAGGTCAGCCGGATGGAAGCGCCGGTTGCTCGGATAGGAGGCATAGATGCTGCGACGTGGGAGAGTGCCGCTTGTTGTTTCGGCCGTGATCGTGGCTATGGCGCTCTTCGGCTGCAGTAGTACGCCGAAGGAACCTGCCGTCGCGCCGAAGGTGGCGCCTCCGATGATCTCCACCGAAGGAATCCTCAAAGCCGGCGTCGACATGGGCTACCCGCCTTTCGCAGGAGTGGATGAGGGACACGAGGTAGGGCTGGATGTCGACGTCGCCGCCGCCATAGCGGACCGGCTCGGGCTGGAACTCAACCTCGTCGATGTCTCACCTTCAGAGATCGCGTCGGCATTGGAGTCCGGTAAGATCGACATCGCGCTTGCCGCCATGCCCATCACTGACGCCATCCTCGCGGATGTGACAGTCGCGGGATCCTACGTAAGCGATGGCCCGGCGCTGTTCTCTCTGGCGAGCTCCGCCACCGCTGACGCGACGAGCAACGCGTCCGGCGTGGGCGAGGTCGATCCAGCGGACCTCGGTGCGCTTCGAGTGGGGGCTCAGAAGGAATCAGCAGCGTGGTGGAAGCTCGAGTCGGATTATGGTGAGGGCTTCGCGAAGGAGTACGACTCGCTGCGCGCCGCTTTCCAAGCTCTTGAGGCCGGTGAGGTTGATGTGGTTGCGGGAGACGCGATCGTCGGCGCATATCTCACGCGCGATCTCCCACGCGTGAGATATGCCGGCCAACTCGCACCCGCGGTTCCGCTCGGTGTCTCGGTCGCCAAGGATGCGACTGAACTCGAGAAGACGGTGAGAGACGTCCTCGATGTGCTTGCGGCTGACGGTGTGCTGGACACGATACGGACCAAGTGGGTGGGTTCCCTCCCTCAGCTTCGCACAGCCTCAACGGAGTCGAGCGCCACTCCGTGAGGCGTGTGTTGCATGAATAGACGTAATGCCCGCGCTGGCTCGCGGGCATTATTGCATATTGCGGTGATGAGCATGTATCATCATCACCAGCTTCACATGAGCGAAGTTGAATTGCGCTATAGTTATGCAGCGTCGGTGGCAAAGAGCGCCAAGCAGACGCTCGCTTCATAGGGCAATCAGAGGAGGATCCATGAGCAGGACCGGCAGGGTGTTTTCGCTGCTCCTCGTCGTCGCTCTCATCATGAGCGTGTTCGCGCTAGGGGGGTGTGCCACGGAGCAGCCCGCAGAGGAACCGACGGGCGAGGGTACGACGACTCCGGCTTCCGAGATCAAGTTGATCGAACCAGGTAAGCTCCTGGTGGGTTCGGATACGGCTTTCCCGCCGTTCGAGTCCATGAACGGAGACGTTGCCGAAGGGTTCGACGTCGACCTGATGAACGCGATCGGCGAGAAGCTGGGCTTGAAGGTCGAGTTCAAGACCGAGATATTCGACACGCTGATCTCGACGTTGCAGGCGGGTGGCAAGTTCGACGTGATCGCCTCGGGCATGACGATCAAGCCTGATCGTCAGGAACTCATCGACTTCACTGATCCGTACTACGATTCCAACCAGTCGATCGCCATGAAGAAGGGTTCGACCTACACCGGTCCCGAGGACCTGGCGGGCAAGAAGATCGGTGTTCAGTCAGGGACGACGGGTGAGGCATGGGCGAAGGAGAGCATCAAAGATGCTCAACTCGTTCCCTTCAAGAATGCGACTGATGCATTCGCGGCGCTTGCGGCGGGCAACGTCGACGCGGTAGTGAACGATCTTCCTGTCACGACCGAGCTGCTCAAGCAAGACGACCGTGGCCTGGAGATCGTAGCTCAGATCCCGACTGGGGAGCAGTATGGCTTCGGCGTGAGCAAGGACAATCCCGGGCTCACCGCTGCTATCAACAAGGCGCTCGCCGAGCTCAAGGCCGATGGAACGTACGCCGAGATCTACAAGAAGTGGTTCGGCATCGAGCCTCCTGCCGAGTAGGGTCTGCCGGGCAAGGCTCGTAGCGTGTATCCTGCGGGGGACTCCTGATGCACCGGGAGTCCCCCGCACGTATGTAGCGACGAACAAGGGGTGTCGATGACGTACGGTAGATCCAGATGGCGGCGTGTCTGCCGAGACCTCGCCGCCGCGGCCATCCTTCTCGGAGTCCTTCAGGTTCCCGTATCGGCCTCAGCGCTCACCAATCCGAAGGTCACGCTCGACGAAGAGACTGGAGGCCAACCGACCAGGTTCACGTTCACGGCAGTAAGTGATGAGGACGCTTCTCTTTCCGAGATGGTTTTCATCTTCCCAGAGGGCTTCAAAACCGCCGAATCGACGGCCAAAGTCACGCTGCTGAGCGGGCTCGATCGCGTACAGGCGCACTATGCGCAGGAACCTGCGGCAGACGGCACGATCCGCCTCGTGTTCACGACACCAGTTCCGGCGGGGAGCAACCTTTTCATCGAGCTGTACAAAGTCGTCACTCCTGTCACTGGCGGCACGTATGAGCTATCGGTGGACTACACCGTCGAGACGACGCCTGTGGTGACGTCGGAGAAGCGAACGACTGAAGGTGTGCCGTTCGAGTACAAGACGCCTGCCCGAGACGAGATGCTCGCGCGCTGGCTCGATCAGCAGCCGTGGGTAAAGGCGTGGAACTCGGTGAAGTTCCTCAACATTTTCTTGCGTCCTCAGCAGCTTGTGCAGGCGGTCCCACTCGTCTTCGAGGGGTGGCTGCTCTCGATCGCTCTCGTACTCGTTGCGTTCCCGATCGCCATTGTGGGCGGTCTTCTCACCGCGTTCATGAAGATGGCGAAGATCGCGCTGGTTCGATGGCCCGCTTCCGTGTATATCAACGTCATCCGAGGCACTCCGCTGTTCCTGCAGATATACGTGGTGTTCATCGGCCTTCGGATGACGGGCATCCGATTCCCGGACTTTGCTTCTGCCGTCGCGGTCCTCGCATTCAACTCTTCGGCATACCTTGCCGAGATCTTCCGCGCGGGCATCCAATCGATATCGAAGGGTCAGTTCGAGGCGGCGTCTTCGCTGGGGATGACCTACTGGCAGGCGATGCGGCATGTGATCATCCCGCAGACGGTGCGTCGCGTGTTGCCGACCATGACCTCCGAGTTCATCTTGCTGTTCAAAGACACCGCGCTGTTCGCCGCGGTCGGCATCTTCGAACTGATGATGAGGTCGCAGAACTTCGTGGCGCGAACCGGGAACCTCTCACCTTACGTGGTCGCCGCATGCTACTACTTGATCATCACGATCCCGCTGATCAACCTCGTCGGCCGGCTCGAGGCGCGTCTGGCGGAATCCGAGCATGGAGTCAGCACGGCGCCTCATCAACGCCGTCGCACGCCTCGGCATGGGGATATGTTG
>JAJFTR010000043.1 GCA_021372825.1 Actinomycetes bacterium | reverse complement strand
TCTCGACGATCGCCTTGCGCAGGTCCTTGAGTTGGCTCACCGGCAACCAACCGGTGATGACGAAGGCGTACTCCGTCTGCCCGAACTTGGGGATGGCCTCGATCTCGGCGATCTTGTCGGTGAGGACGTCGCGGATAGTGGTGAGGCGCAGATACCACTTGGACGACATGTCCGAAAGCTCTTTGCGGACCTCTTCCAGCTTCTTGGGAAGAACCGCCCGCCGCTCGCGGATCTTCTCATACGCCACGTCGAAGGGCATGTCCTGGAACTCAGAGGGCAGCCTGACCTGGTTCACGTTCTCCATCGCGAGGAACTTGTGTACCGCGTCAGCCGCTTTACGGGGGAACACCACGATGACAGCGGTCGTCTCATCGTCCACGTCCGTGGAGACGATCTCGCATTGACTCTTGGTGATCTCGTCGAGCTCCTTCTTAAGCTCCTCGAGAGCCGTCTTGTAACGACGCTCCACCAACAGCGCCACTGAGTCGTATGAGCCGGTGGTCACGATCTGCTTGGCGAGCGGCTGGATCTTCTGCAGGATCGGCTCATAACGCGCGAGCAGCGCCAGCTCGGCTTCCATGGATGCCTGTGCCTGCGCCAAACTCGAGGTGCGGTCCTCCACTTGCTCGATCGTCTCAGTGATCTGCCGAGATAGCTCCTTGGCGTCCATGCCCCACAGCTGCAGGTACAGCTTCTCGCGCTCGACCTCATCGATCGACTCGTTGGGCAGATGCAACGCATTCAGAATGGAGCGGAGCCGGAGAAGCAGGTCCGTCATGCGCTGCTTCTCGGCGGCCTGACTCTCGATCAGCGCCATCTGGTCAAGCGGAAGCTCGCCGGTCTCGATCTTCTTTGAGAGGTCTTCGATGTGCAGCGTCCCAAGCTCGTGAAGCAGGCTCACCACTTCGAAGAAGTGGCTCTTTGGGCCGATCAGCTCGACCTTGGCCATTGGGACCAACATGCTAGAACCCTCCCCCCGTTTTCCGGGTCACGCTCCTGACAGTCATGTCGTCACGCCGATGTGACGGCTTTGACGATCCATTCGGAGGCTTCGGGGATTCGCGCCTCCAGCTCGGCTCTTAGCGCCGCCTTCTCGTCTTCTATACCCGCACGAATAGCGGCGGCTTCCTGCTCCGCCCTCGCGACAACGTCCTCAGAGTGCTTCTTCGCCAGCTTGTCAGCCGTGATCTCAGCTTCGTGAAGGAGGTCTTGAGCCGTTTTCCGAGCGTCGTTCACCAGCTTCTCAGCCTGGTTCTTGGCCGCAAGCACGCGACCTGTGATCTCGAGTTCCTTCTCGCGGATCTGATACAGCGGGGAGTTGGCGTCTTTGTTGACGACGTCCTGATGGAACCTGATCTCCTCCAGAACCTTCTCGTCCACGGATCTCTCCTCTCCTACCACTGTTGCAGGTCCGATCCTCACGGACGATCCGGTCTCGATCGGGACCTTCGAGGCCGGCCTTTCCGACCGGCGATACAGCTCATGCGAAACACGATGCACGTGGCATCACGCGCACACATCTTGTGTCATTCCGGTTGTTCGCCGTGGACTCAGGTGTTTCCTGCTGAGATCGCGTAGAAAATGCGGGCTCCTCAAGAGGTGCTCCCGTCAGCGGTAACGCCGCTCCATCCGGAGCGCAAGAGCGCACGCCAGTTCATAGTTGATGGTCTGTGCCTGAGCCGCGAGCTCGTCCATGGTGATGCGCTCGGCGCCTTGCTCCCCCACGATCACGACCTCATCTCCCACGTGCACGTCTACGCTGTCGGGCACCTCGACCATGAATTGGTCCATGCAGATGCGCCCCACCTGCCGGCATCGCCGCCCGCCGATCAGCACTTCCATGTTGTTGGAAAGCAGCCGATGGATACCATCCGCATACCCCATCGGCACCGTCGCGATCGTGGCCGGTGCCGCCGTGTGATAGGTGAAACCATAGGACACACCCTCACCCAGGCCGACCCGCTTGACAAACGACACACGCGCTTTGACTGCCATGGCCGGAGTCAGATCGACCCGTCCGTAGGTCGAGCGCGCCGGATGCAGCCCGTAGATGGCGATGCCACAGCGCACCATGTCGAGGTGGGTCTCGGCGTGCAGGATGGTGGCCGCACTGTTCGCGGCGTGCACGACAGCCGGCCCGACTCTCTCGGTCCGTAGCCTCTCCACGGCTGTCGCGAAACGTTGGACCTGACGGTCGAACTCCCAATCACCCGGCACGTCTGCTGTGGCGAAATGCGTGAACGCGCCCTCCATCTGCAAACCTGGTAAAGCCTTGAGCCACACCGCCATGTCGCATGCTTCTTCCGCACGCACGCCGATGCGATTCATGCCCGAGTCGATCTTGAGGTGGTAGGGAACGACGACATCAGCGAGCATGGCCGCCCGGCTGAGCGCTACCGCGAACTCCCGTGTGGCGAGCGTAGGGATGATCGCGTACTCGATGATCATGCCTGCGCCATCTGTGGGCGCCTCGGAAAGGACCTGTATCGGAACATCGATGCCCGCCTCGCGGAGCACCGCTGCCTCTTCGAGCGTGGCGACGCCGAGACGATCCGCACCCGCCTGAAGCGCTGCGTGCGCCGCCTGGACCGCCCCATGCCCGTACCCGTCGGCTTTCACTACCGCCATGAAGCGCGTCCCCGGCACGGTGAGCGACTTGAGTGTGCGCACGTTGCGAGCGATGGCCGACGTATCGACCTCTACCCACGCGTACCGGCGATAGACCATACGCTACTCCCCAGCGATGAGCGAGCGGACGACGTCGGACTTGCTCACGATACCCACGAGCTTGTCTCCGTCAAGAACCGGCACACGGCTCACGTCGCGGTCCACCATGAGCGTTGCGAGGTCTTCCACGGAGGCGTCCGCTTGGATCACCACGGGCTCTGCGGTCATCACATCACCCACTGTCGCACCGACTGCCTTCTTGAGTTCGTTCTCGAACCTGGCGGTAGCTGGCGGATACATGATGAATCCATCGAGCAAGTGGATGTAGGTGGGGAACTCCACCTTGACGTCCTGCATGATGAGGTCCCCCTCGGTCACGATCCCCACAAGCTTGTCGCCCTCGACGACGGGCAGCGCGCCCACGTGATGTTCCACCATCAACTTCGCGGCATCGGTGACAGGAAGATCCCTGCTGACAGTCACGAGCTCCTCGGTCATTATGTCCCGAACGGTCCGTGCCATGTTCGTACCTCCCGGACTCACACTGAGGCGACAGCCCCGCGGATTGTTCCTATTGTGCGATTCTACCCGAGACGCGACCTCACCTGCGGCGACCGGCGCCGAGCAATTCCCGCATCGCACCGGGGATGTAGTCGACAAGGTCGGAAGAAGTGAGGCATACCTCGGTGAGGTCGGCCGCGGCAAGGTCCCCCGCCCGTCCATGCACGTGTGTCGCGAGAACGGCCGCCTCGAAAGGATCGAGCCCCTGCGCGAGCAGTGTGCCGCACATGCCCGCCAACACGTCCCCCGTGCCTGCGGTGGCCATTCCAGCGTTGCCTGCAAGCGTCACCGCCGTCCGTGAGCGGGTGGCTACCACCGTACGCGCTCCTTTGAGGACGCACGCGACACGGTCTCCCGCGACACGGGCGGCCGACCCGATCCTGTCAGCTTGGATCTCGGCGACCGTGGACCCTACAAGATGTGCGAGTTCGCCAGGATGGGGCGTGAGCACCGCGAAGCCCGCGCGAGCATGCAGCGCGTCGATATCAGCCGCTCCGAGCGCATTGATGCCGTCGGCGTCGATAAGGAGCGGCGCCGTGAGAGTCGCCACCAGGTCCCGCACGAGCGCCGACGTCTCAGCGAACGTGGTAAGACCCGGGCCGATGACCACAGCGTCCGCCTCCGAGGCGAGCTCCCGGATGCGGACTTCCGCCTCGCGCGCAAGCGATCCGTTGGAAGTCTGCGGAAGACTGGCGGCGATGACGTGTGGAAGAGACGCCTGCACAGCAGGGATCACGCACTCGGGCACCGCGGCGATGGCATACCCCGCACCCATGCGCATCGCACCTGCCGCTGCGAGCACCGCCGCTCCCGCGTACTGCCGCGACCCAGCGACCAGAAGTACCCGCCCGCGAGTCCCCTTGTGCGCATCCGGCTCGGGCAGCGGCATCACCCGAGCGTAGTCGTCCTGCTCCCACACCTCACAGGCGCCGGGCTCGACCGTGGGACCCAGGTCGAGCCCCACGTCTGCGACGGCGACCTCGCCTGCATAGGCCGCCCCCGGATACTGCACAAGCCCGATCTTGTGCGCCGAGAAAGTGACGGTCACGTCGGCATGCACCGCCGGGCCAGGAGCGCGACCGGTGTCTGCATCCACACCGGACGGGACGTCGGCCGAGACCACCGGCGTCGATGCGGCTTCGATCGCCGCGATCGCCAAGGCGAAGACGCCTCGCGGCGCTCCCGAGAATCCGACCCCGAACACCGCGTCCACCGTCACAGCAACGCGCTCGAGACGCTCGAGGATCTGACTCCGCTCCTCAAGGTGCTCCCACGCCACACCTTCTGCGATGGCAGCACTCGCCACCTCAGCCGCGAGCCCGGTGAGAGTCGCCGGGTCGACAAGTGACACCACCCTGACGTCGCGGCCGGATTCCAGCAGAATCCGCGCCGCGACCCACCCGTCACCCCCGTTGTTGCCCTTGCCACAGACGACGGCGACGGTACCCGACGGAACGCGACCCATGACCTCGGCCGCCAAGGCGCTTCCCGCTCGCTGCATGAGCTCGGCCATCGTGACCTTACCGGACGCCGTGGCCAGCGCCTCAGCCTTGCGTATCTGCGCCGCCGTCAGTGCGTAGCGCATACGCGCCCCTTCCCTGGCGCCGCCCGGCTGCTCTGCCGCTCGGCTCCGCTCCTACTGCGTGTCGCCGCCCACCTCGTCGAGCATCCCGCGCACGTCCTTGAATGACGCGGCGAGCGCGTCACCCGCTGAGGGAGCGACCTCCTGCTTGTGCGGTCTCATGCGCTCCGTCACCGCGACCGCCGAGGCGACGGCGTTGTGGTGCGTGAAACTCAGGGACAGGTGCATCTCGACCACGCCCGCCTCGTGTGCGATGGCGGCCGCACGTCCGCAGAGCACAGGGACGGGCCGACCGCGCTCGTCGCGCGTGACCGCCACGTCGGAGAAGCGGACGCCTCCCGAGAACCCCTGGCCAAGCGCCTTGAGAACGGCCTCCTTGGCGGCGAAGCGCATCGCATAGTGGATCTCGGGCCTGTTGCGCGACTCGCAGTACGCGCGCTCTTCTTCCGAGAAGACACGCTCCCTCATTTGCGGATGCCTCGAAAGAGCGGTCTTCATCCGGTCGATCTCGACGATGTCGACACCCAGCCCGGTTATCATCGGACGCGCTTCGGTCATCTCTACTCCACCGTCACGGACTTCGCCAGGTTGCGCGGTTGATCGACGTTGCAGCCACGGAGCTTGGCGATGTGGTACGCCAGCAACTGCAGCGGCACGGTCGCGGGGATCGCCGACAGCGACTCGCTCACCTGAGGGATCCACAAGACATGCTCGGCATGATCACGGATCTCCTCATCGCCGAAGGTCGCAACAGCGATCACGCGCGCGCCGCGAGCGCGGACTTCCATGATGTTGGAGATGACCTTCTCGTAGGTACGCGCCTGCGTCGCGACGACCACCACTGGCACTTCCGGCGTGATGAGGGCGATCGGGCCATGCTTCATCTCCCCCGCTGGGTAGGCCTCAGCATGGATGTAGCTGATCTCCTTGAGTTTAAGGGCGCCCTCCATCGCGACCGGCACTCCCATGCCCCTGCCGAGGAACAGCGACGAGCACGCCTGCGTGTACTCCCGCGCGCACTCTTCTACGTCGTTCGCATCCCCAAGGATCGCCTCCACCACGTCGGGGATCCGCGTCAGCTCCGCCCACAGCGTCTCGATGCGCTCTGGCTCGAGCGTGCCTCTTACTTGGGCGAGTTTGAGTGCGAGCACGGACAAGGCCGCGATCTGAGCAGTGAAGGTCTTGGTCGCGGCCACGCCGATCTCGGGACCCGCATGGGTGTAGATCACCCCGTCGCTCTCCCGTGTCACCCTGCTGCCTACGACATTCGTGATCGCGAACACCCTGGCGCCACGAAGTCGCGCCTCGCGAATACCCGCCAGAGTATCGGCAGTCTCCCCAGATTGGGTAATGGCGACCACCAGCGTGGAGGGATCGACGATCGGGTCTCGGTAACGGAACTCGCTTGAGACATCGACTTCCACGGGTAAGCGCGCCCACTGCTCGATGAGCGACTTCGCGACGATCCCCGCATGATACGAGGTGCCGCATGCGACGATGAACACGCGCTCGAGCTTTGCAAGCTCGCTGTCGTCCATGGCAAGCTCTGAAAGACACACACGCCCCGATTCGTCCACCCTGCCGAGTAACGTCTCGCGGATCGCCCTGGGTTGCTCGAAGATCTCCTTCAACATGAAGTCCTCGTAGCCGCCCTTCTCGGCGGCATCCAGGTCCCATTCGACATGCATCATCTCGGGAACGACCGGCTCACCTGCGAGGTCCGTGACCTCCACCCCTTCCGCACGCACGGTCGCGACCTCACCATCGTGCAGCACCAGCACCTCACGCGTGTACTCAAGGACCGCTGGTATATCGCTCGCCACGATGTTCTCGCCGTCGCCGACGCCGATGATGAGCGGCGAATCCTTGCGGGCGGCTACGATCGTCCCAGGGTCGTCGAGGTGCACGACGCCAAGGGCGTACGCTCCTTGGAGCCTACGCACGGCCTTGCGCACGGCCTCCGTGAGATCCCCGTCGAAGTACGCCTCCACCAAGTGAGCGACCGTCTCGGTGTCAGTCTCAGAACGCAGCATATGCCCGGCAGCTGCCAATTCCTCGCGCAGGGCCGCGTAGTTCTCGATGATCCCGTTGTGCACCACCGCGATGCGGCCGGTGCAGTCCACGTGCGGATGTGCGTTCGCCTCCGTCGGAGCGCCATGGGTGGCCCACCGGGTGTGGCCGATCCCCACGCCACCCTCGACGGACCAGTCCGACGTGGCCTCGATGAGGTTCCCCAGCTTGCCGACTCGGCGCATGACCACGAGCGAATCGTCGTTCACGATCGCAAGGCCCGCCGAGTCATACCCCCGATACTCGAGCCGGGCCAGTCCCCCGAGAAGCACCTCGCTCGCCTTGCGAGGTCCTGCATATCCTACGATCCCACACATGGGTAAGTCCTCTCACGAGGTAGTGATGTCGATGGAACTGGGTGCCGGTACGCCCGTGTCCGCGGGATCCGGCGCACCCGTATGAAGCCCGGCTCGACGGTCGTTTGTCTCCCGATCACTCGGGTGCTTTGTTCCCGTCGTTTCGACTCCGGGGGAGCCGGAGAGCCATCCGCCGAATGTTTCGATGAGCTCTCTCCTCGTCGACTGGTACGGCAGAGTACATCCGCCTCTGCGCGCCCTCTCACCAGTCCCGGCGCTTGCGATCTTCTGGGTGTGGCAGCTCCTCTCGTCGGCGATCGTCCGCCGAGGATTATACCAGCACCCCGTCAACGCTCAGGTGACGACGCTATCCGAGCTCCCGCACCACGACCTCGACGAGGCGGTCTGCGATCGCGCGAGCCACGCTCGCATCGGCAGCTTCCACCATCACGCGGACGAGCGGCTCGGTACCCGAGGCCCGCACGAGCACTCGGCCCTCATCGCCAAGTTCCTTCTCAGCGGCACGTACGGCATCGTGCACCGCGCTGCTGGAGGACAACCGTGACTTGTCGACCACAGGGAGGTTCTCGAGCACCTGCGGATAGCGGCGCATCACCTGTCTCAATTCCGACAGAGGCGCTCCGGACTCCCGTACGATCGACGCGAGCTGCAACGCAGTGATCAACCCGTCGCCGGTAGTGGTGTGCTCCAGGAAGATGACATGCCCTGACTGTTCGCCCCCCAGCACGGCTCCCGCAGTGCGCATCTGGTCCAAGACGTAACGGTCGCCTACCTTCGTCTTGATGACCGTGATGCCGCGCTCGCGCATCGCTACTTCGAAACCCATGTTGCTCATCACAGTGGTGACGACCGTGTCATGCACGAGCTCGCCGCGTTCATGCATGTGCGCGGCACAAATAGCCATGATCTGGTCACCGTCCACGACAGCGCCCGTCTCGTCGACGGCAAGCACGCGGTCAGCGTCGCCGTCGTGTGCGATCCCCATGTCGACCTCATGCGCACGCACGAGGTCGCTGATCACCTCCAGGTGGGTCGAACCGCACTCGGCGTTGATGTCCATGCCGTCGTAGTCGCAGTTGATGGCTCGCACCGTCGCGCCCAAATCGCGCAGCGCCTTCACGGTCGTCTTCGAGGCGGCCCCATGACCACAGTCCACCGCGATGGTCAGTCCGACAAGATCGCCGCGGATGCTTTCCACGGCGTGCGTGACGTATCTGTCAACGGCATCAGGCATCTCCATCGACCTGCCGACGTCCCGCCCCACCGGGCGAGTCGTCGCGGTATCCGAGACGAGGAACTCCTCCACCTCGTCCTCCACCTCGTCAGGCAACTTGAAGCCGTCGCGGTCGAAGAACTTGATACCGTTGTACTCGGCGGGATTGTGCGACGCCGAGATGACGACCCCGCCGTCAGCGCCGATGGCACGTGTGAGATAGGCGACTGCGGGCGTGGGCATCACCCCCACGCGCACAGCATCGGATCCGGCCGAGCAGATACCCGCGACAACCGCGGCCTCGAGCATGTCACCACTTCGGCGCGTGTCCGTCCCCACGACGATACTTCCGCGCCCCTTATCGGCAAGGAACCGGCCCGCGGCCTGTCCGAGTTTGAACGCGAGTTCGGGTGGGAGATCGGCGTTCGCGATCCCTCTCACTCCATCTGTGCCGAACAGCCGTGGCATCGCGTGGTTCTCCTCGCCTCTCACGAGAGGAAGGCCCGCCGCGAGGGCGGGCCTTCCTTTGATGTCGGATCCAGACCCCGCAGTCTAGCGCTTGGAGAACTGCGGGCGCTTGCGAGCTTTCTTGAGGCCGTACTTCTTACGCTCGACCATACGCGGGTCACGGCGGAGGAGGCCTGCGCGCTTGAGTTCGGCGCGATAATCGTCACCCGCCTCGAGAAGCGCCCGGGCGATCCCGTGACGCAAAGCGCCGGCCTGACCCGAGACACCGCCGCCATGAATGCTGGCGATGACATCGAATCGGCCGATCGTCTCGGTGACCTTGAAAGGCTGCTCACAGAAGCTCTTGAATGCAGAGCGGCCGAAGAACGCATCGAATTCGCGCCCGTTGACGGTCCACTGACCTGTGCCAGGAGTCAGGCGCACTCGCGCCACCGACGTCTTGCGACGCCCGGTACCCCAGTACACTGCCTTGTTCTCGGCCATATGCTAAACCTCCAGGGTGATCTGACGCGGCTTCTGGGCCTGGTGCGGGTGCTCAGG
This sequence comes from Actinomycetes bacterium, assembly GCA_021372825.1. Lineage (GTDB taxonomy): Bacteria > Actinomycetota > Coriobacteriia > Anaerosomatales > Anaerosomataceae > JAJFTR01. The sequence continues at coordinate 19,727 of JAJFTR010000043.1, read as the reverse complement.
ACCGGCGTAGACCTTGAGCTTGCGACCCATGGCGCGTCCAAGGGTGTTCTTCGGCAGCATGCCTTTGACCGCATGTTCGATCACGCGCTCCGGATGCTTGGCGAGCGTCTCACCGAGCGACACTGACTTGAGCCCACCCGGATATCCCGAGTGACGGAACGTGCGCTTGTCATCACGCTTGTTGCCGGTGATCTTGACCTTCTCGGCATTGATGACGATGACGAAATCGCCGGTGTCCACATGAGGGGTGTAGCGTGGCTTACGCTTGCCCTTCAGGATCGAGGCGACCTCGCTCGCCAGGCGGCCGAGCGGAACATCGGTGGCATCCACGACCAGCCACTCGCGCTCGACCTCGCCAGGCTTGGCGTAGTAGGTCTTCACAGGACTCCTCCATAACGAAGTACTTGGGTTCTCTCCAGAGTTCACGGGGCTCGTGAAGCGAACCCTTACACTTTAGCGACGGGCTCATCCAGTGTCAACAAACGGCCCCGGGCGTGTCCATCTCACCCGTGGCCGGCTCATAGCCAATATTCGTCAGGGTACTCGACATACCACAACGTCAACCCATGGGCTGGCGCTGTCACCCCCGCAGCGGCGCGGTCACACGCCACGAGAGCTTCACCCATCCACGACGGATCGTGCAGACCGCGCCCAACCTCCACCAGACTGCCAACGATGATCCGAACCATGGAGTGCAGGAAAGCGTTGCCGACCACGCGAATCACAAGGCAGTGCTCCCCCAGCTCACGCGTCGGCGCGATGTCGATCACATCGATTCGCCGGTAGGTGCGCTTCCCCTTCGCTGATCCGGCAACGCAAAAAGACCTGAAGTCGTGCTCTCCGATAAGGTAGCGCGCCGCCTCGCGCATCGCGACCAGATCCAGCGAGGCGTCGACCCACCACGCGGTCCTGGCACAGAAGAGCGGCGGCACGGGGCCGGGTACGATGCGGTAGCGATACTCGCGCCCAACGGCGCTATGGCGTGCATCAAAAGCCGGTGAAGCGAGCCGCACCCCTGTCACGACGACATCCGGACCCGTGAGAGCGTTGAGTGAGCGCAAGAGAGAGCGCCCTTCCGGCGCAGATGTCTCCGGGGCCGCGAAGCTCACGACCTGCCCCAGCGCATGGACGCCCGCGTCCGTGCGGCCCGCTCCTGTCGTCGCCACCGGCGCTCGCAAGATGATCGCCAGCGCCGCCTCGAGCTCCCCCTGGACCGTCCGCCTCCCGGGTTGCCTGGCGAACCCTGCGAATGCGGCGCCATCGTACGACACCGTGAGGGCTATCGTCCGTGAGGTCATCTCAGACCTACAACCAGACACTGATGACCACACACACCGACACTCCTACCACAAGAGTCGCCCAATCCTCCCGGTGCATCGTCGACTCGTGAAGGCGAGTCCTGCCGACACCACCACGGTAACACCGTGACTCCATCGCTGTCGCCAGGTCATCGGCCCTGCGGAAGAGGCTGACGAACAGCGGGACGAGCACGGGGGCGAAGGCCCGCGCCCGCGCGATCGGCCCGCCTTCGTCGAATCTGGCTCCACGCGCCGTCTGAGCGACGATGATCTTCTCGGCTTCTTGAGCCGTCGTCGGTATGAAGCGCAGAGCGATAGTGAGCATCATGGCCACCTCGCCCGCAGGGAACCGCAGGCGCTCAAGCGGACGCATGACGCGCTCCAGCCCATCGGTGAGTGCGACCGGGGAGGTGGTGAGCGTGAGGAGTGAGGTGCCCACCACCAATACGATGATCCGGACTCCGAAGAAGACGCCCGTCCGCAGCCCCTCGGCATCGATCCCCAGCGGACCGATCCGCACGAGCGTGACGGTCGCCGGTTCCCAGCGGACCGCGTGTGCGACGAGCGTGATCACCAGGATGAGAGAGACCGCTCGGATGCCTCGGAGCGCGACGCGCCACGGCACACGCGACACCACCACCGCCAGGGCTACAAGCGCGGCGATGAGAAGAAGACCCGCGAACCCGTTCACCAAGAACAGCGCGGCCGTGAGCGCCGCGACCAGCCCCATCTTGGTCCGTGCGTCAAGCCGGTGGACGAACGAATCCACCGGGACGTACTGACCGAAAGTGACCGGCACCCTCATCGCGCACCACGCCTTGCCTGGAGAAGCTTGCGTGCAGCCTCTTCGGGGTCGAAGGAGATCCCAGCGAGCTGCGCACCGCGTTCGCGGGCAACCAGCTGGGCGCGGATGACGTCGGGAAGCTGCATGCCCGCTTTCAGATAGGGCCCCGGGTCCGTCAGCAGTCCGGAAGGCGCGCCGCTGAACACCTGTGTTCCACGAAAGAGGACGACCACCGCCTGGGCATCCTGCAGGAACTGCTCGGGGTCATGTGTGACCACGAGCACACCCGCTTGAGCGCGCGCGTCTTTCACGACTGAGAGCACCGCGTCACGGCTGGGACGATCGAGCCCAGCGGTGGGCTCGTCCAGCAGCAGATACCGCGGCTCGAACGCCAGCACGCCCGCGATGGCGGCACGGCGTGCCTCACCTCCCGACAAGGTGAACGGGGAACGCGCCCCGAACACGTCCGGGTCCAGACCGACGGCCCGCAACGCCTGCTGCGCCGAGTAGGGGGGATCGGATTGCCCGAGGTTTCGAGGTCCGAAAGCAACGTCATCGAGCACGGTCTCCGCAAAGAACTGGCTCTCAGGGTTTTGGAACACCAGCCCCGTGCGACCGCGAGCAGCGCCATCACCGGGGGCGAGCCCGTCCACCGTGACGCTCCCGGAAGACGGGTCGAGTAGCCCGGCAAGCACGCGGAGCAGCGTGGACTTGCCCGATCCGGTCTCGCCGACGACCAGTACGAGCTCTCCCACTTCAAGGCTGAGGGTCACATCCGACAGGGCGTCGCTCGCGTACTGTGTCCCGGCAGCATAGGTGTAGCTCGCTTCGGCAGCTACGAGCGCCATAGAGCCTCCACGAGTTCCTCGGGTGCCGGCGCAAGCGGTACCTCCAGGCCGTTCGCACGTACGACGGCCGCCATCACGACCATCGGCGGCTGCTCAAGACCGAGGCGGAGCAGAAGATGCGTGTTCGAGAGCAGTTCCGCGACAGGGCCATCGAAGGCGACCTTCCCATCGTCCAAGGCGATGACGCGGTCTGCGGGGATGGTCTCGGCCATGTCGTGTGTGATGTGCACGATCCCGTGACCGTCTGTCACGAGACGTTCGAGAACCTCCAAGATGGCGTGGCGGCCTGCGGCATCGAGCATCGCGGTGGGCTCGTCCAAAACGAGGTACGCCGGGTCCATCGCAAGAGCGCCCGCGATAGCCAGTCGTTGCTTCTGGCCTTCTGAGAGCAAGTGAGGCTCTTTCCTCTCCATTCCCGTCAGACCCACGGCGGCGATGGCAGCGTCCACACGTGCGCGGAGCTCGTCTCGGGGCACCCCCAGATTCTCGGGCCCGAAGGCGACGTCTTCTTCCACGACCGTGCCGACGATCTGGTTGTCGGGATTCTGAAGAACGAGGCCGACCCGTGAACGGATGTCGAAGGTACGGCTTTCATCGGCAGTATCCATGCCATCGACCAAGACGGATCCTTCGCACGGAACGAGCAACCCGTTGGCAAGGCGCGCCAACGTCGACTTGCCCGATCCGTTCGCGCCCACGATCGCGACGCGCTGCCCCGCTTCGAAGCGCAGACTGATTCGGCGCAACGCAGGGCGCTGCGCGCCTGGATATGTGAAGCTCACGTCCCGAAAGACGATCACGCCGGCCTGCCCTCCTCAAGAAGCGTCGAGGGCCCCGATTTCTCGCGAGGCCCTCAAGAAAAGTGAACTCACCCGGCCGCGCTCGTGCGGCATGACCAGGTTAGTCGACGAGCTCGAGGATGACCATGGGAGCGGCGTCGCCCTTGCGAGGCCCTAGCTTGAGGATGCGTGTATAACCACCTTCACGCTCTGCGTACCGTGGAGCGATGTCCGCGAACACCTTGTGCACCAGCTCGCGATCACCCAGCTCCGCAAGCGCAAGCCGGCGGGAATGCACATCTCCACGCTTGCCCCACGTGATGATGTTCTCGACCAAAGGACGTACCTCTTTTGCACGTGCCTCGGTCGTCTTGATGCGCTCGTTGGTGAGGACGGCCGCGGCCAGGCTGCGGAGCATCGCCCTCGTGTGGCTGGCATCCGTCCCCAGCGCGCGACCCTTCTTGGCGTGTCTCATATCCAGGATTCTCCTAGCCAGCCAGGCCCAGGCCCATCGCCTGGAGCTTGTCTTTCACTTCTTCGATCGACTTTGCGCCGAAGTTGCGGATGTTCAGCAAGTCAGCCTCGCTGCACTCGGTGAGCTGTCCCACCGTGTTCACACCCTGGCGCTTGAGGCAGTTGTAAGAACGGACGGACAGATCGAGCTCCTCGATGGGCATGTCGCGGATCGGGTCGCCCTTGGTCTGCTCCCGCTCGAAGATGGTCTCTTCGGCGAGTGGTGTGGAAGCCTGGTCGGCGAAAAGCCTCATATGCTCGTTGATGATCATTGCAGCCTGCGCGGCCGCGTCCGCAGGCTGGATGGCGCCGTTGGTCTCGACCTCGAGTATCAGCTTGTCATAGTCGGTGCGCTGTCCCACACGTGTGTTCTCCACCACGTACGTGCACCGGGTCACCGGACTGAACAACGAGTCCACAGTGATCACGCCGAGAGGATCTTCGGGGCGCTTGTTACGATCTGCGGTCACATAACCGCGACCTGTGCCGATGCGCACGCTCATCTCCAGATGAGCGCCATCGTCCAGCGTTGCGATCGGTTGTTGCGGATTCATCAGTTCGAACTCAGCCGGCACTTTCAAATCGGCGCCGGTCACGCTCGCAGGGCCCGACACGGAAAGGGTGGCGACACCGTCGCCTTCCCCGATGCCGGTCCCGCGGAACACAAGCCCCTTGACGTTGAGTACGATGTCGGTGACATCTTCGCGGACGCCATCCAGAGTCGCGAACTCGTGCTGCACGCCCTCGATACGGATCGACGTCGCTGCCGCGCCTTCCAAAGACGAAAGGAGCACGCGTCTCATCGAGTTGCCGAGCGTGTAGCCGTAGCCGCGCTCCAGCGGCTCGACCTCGAAACGAGCAGTCCGCTCGTCGATGACGTCGACCGTCACCTGGGGCCTCATGAACTCGGTCATTGACAGAGCCTCCTTGGCTTCGATCAGGTCGTGTTACTTCGAGTACAGCTCGACGATGAGCTGCTCGCGCACCGGCGCGTCGATCTGTTCGCGCGTGGGTAGTGACAGCACCTTGCCCTGGAGCTTCTCCACGTCGACTTCAAGCCACCCGGGGATCTCGACCTTGGAGGACGAGATGATGGCGGCCTTGACGACAGTGAGGTCCCTAGCCTTCGGTGCAAGCGCCACGACCTGGCCCGGACGGACTCGGAAGGACGGGATGTCTACTCGACGTCCGTCCACCAAGATGTGCCCGTGACGCACTATCTGACGAGCTTCGTCACGCGATGCGGCGAAGCCGAGGCGGTACACGACATTGTCCAAACGGCTCTCAAGGAGCCTCAACAGATTCTCGCCGGTGATACCGCTTGTGCGGCTCGCCAGCTCGTAGTACCCGCGGAATTGCTTCTCGAGAACGCCATAGATGCGCTTTGCCTTCTGCTTCTCACGAAGCTGCAGGCGATACTCGCTGTCGCGAGGACGCTTCTTTCCCGCCATACCTGGCGGATAAGGCCGACGCTCCATAGCGCACTTGTCGCTATAGCAGCGATCGCCCTTGAGGAAGAGCTTCATACCTTCTCGGCGGCACTGTCTGCAGTCCGCCCCGGAGTAGCGTGCCATCAGGGTTGGTCCTTCCGAAATCACACGCGGCGGCGCTTGCGCGGCCGGCAGCCATTGTGGGGAACAGGGGTGCAGTCCTGGATGCTCGCGATCTCCAGACCAGCGGCCTGGAGAGAGCGGATAGCGGTCTCACGGCCCGAGCCTGGACCTTTGACGAACACCGACACCTTACGCAGCCCGTGCTCCTGCGCCATCTTCGCACATGCCTCGGCGGCAAGCTGGGCGGCAAAAGGCGTGGACTTCCGAGAGCCTTTGAAACCGACAGTGCCAGCGGACTGCCACGAGATCACGTTGCCTTGTGGGTCGGTGATGCTCACGATGGTGTTGTTGAAGGTGCTCTTGATGTGCGCCTGGCCGACAGCGATGTTCTTGCGCTCGCTGCGCTTCAGCCGGCTCTTGACGTTCTTCTTCTTGGCGGCCATGGACTACTTGCCCTTCTTCTTCGCGCCGATCTGGCGGCGGGGGCCCTTACGGGTGCGTGCGTTCGTGTGGGTGCGCTGACCGCGCACGGGCAGACCCTTGCGGTGACGGAGTCCCCGGTAGCATCCGATCTCCATGAGACGCTTGATGTTCTGACTCACCTCACGGCGAAGGTCGCCCTCGACCTTGAGGTTGCGGTCGATGTACTCGCGCAGGCGCACGATCTCCTCTTCGGTGAGGTTGCGCACACGCGTGTTCGGATCGATGCCGGTCTCGCGCAGAATGCGCTGACTCGTCGTGAGTCCGATACCGTAGATATACGTGAGTCCGATCTCTATGCGCTTCTCGCGCGGGAGGTCGACACCTTCGATACGTGCCACGTGACCCTCCTACCTAACCCTGACGCTGCTTGTGGCGCGGGTTCTCGCAGATCACAAGGACCCTGCCATGGCGACGGACGATCTTACACTTCTCGCACATCTTCTTGACTGACGGTCTAACCTTCATAGATGGTCCTTCCGGATCATGTCTCGCGTATATCTGCACGCCCAGCCGCAGGCGTCTTGTTGTCACGCCGTGGATCCACCCACGGTGCCGGGTGTCTCCCTGTACCCGCAAGACCATGCCTACTTGAAGCGATAGGTGATCCTGCCACGAGTCAGGTCATATGGCGACAGCTCGACGATCACCTTGTCACCCGGCAGGATGCGGATATAGTGCATGCGCATCTTGCCCGAGATGTGCGCCAGAACCTTATGGCCGTTCTCCAGCTCCACGCGGAACATGGCGTTCGGCAGCGGTTCTATCACCGTGCCTTCCATCTCTATCGCATCGTCACGCTTCGCCAAGTGCATATCTCCTTGCCGCCGAGAAGTCGCAAACGTGGAGTATAACGCAGTCCGGCCGGCAGAGTCCACATCTTCGCATCATCTGGATCACTCGACCGTGAGCACAAGAGGGCCATCGGCGGTTATCGCGATGGTGTGCTCGAAGTGAGCCGAAAGCTTCGAATCGGCCGTCACGACCGTCCATCCGTCGTCGAGTCCACGCACCTCGTGTCTCCCTGCGTTGATCATGGGCTCGACTGCGAGCACCATCCCGGCTTTGAGTTGCGGGCCGGTACCGGCCTTGCCGAAGTTCGGCACCTGGGGATCTTCGTGCATGTCGCGTCCTATGCCATGCCCGACGTACTCACGGACCACCGAGAAACCCGCAGCCTCTGCGACTTGCTGCACGGCGTGTCCTACGTCGTAGAGCCGCATATCCGGACGACACTTGGCAATCCCCGCCTCGAGCGCGGCGCGTGTGACGTCCATCAGACGACGGGCCTCCTGCGAGACCTCCCCCACGGGGAAGGTGACGGCCGAATCGCCGTAGTATCCCTCGTAGATGGCGCCGCAGTCGACCGAGACGATGTCCCCCTCTTGGAGCACGCGACGTCCCGGGATACCGTGAACCACCTGCTCGTTCACGGATGTGCACAATGTCCCGGTGAACCCGTAGTAGCCCAGGAACGCGGGCTCGGCTCCCTGGGACCTTATGTACTCCTCCGCGATACGGTCGAGTTCTTTGGTCGTGATGCCAGGACGGACCGCCTCGCCGACGACACGCAAGGCACCGGCCGTGATGCGACCTGCCTCACGCATGAGTTCTATCTCGGCAGCTGACTTGATGAGGATCAACGAGCCGACCCTTCGAGGACTCTGCGGATAGACGCGAACACCTCGTCCACGGGACGGTTGCCATCCACCTCATGCAAGATCCCTTTGTCGCGATAGTAAGCGATCAGAGGCGCAGTGGACTCTTCGTAGACCTTGAGCCTGTTGGTGACGGTTGCGACGGTGTCATCGTCGCGCTGATACAGCTCTCCCCCGCAGGCCGGGCAGACACCGGAAGCCGTTTGCGGCTGCGACATCACGTTGTAGATGGCTCCACACGATCTACACGCGCGCCGCGCGGTCAAGCGCTCGACGAGAGCTCGCTTGTCGACATCGATGCTGATGACGGCATCGAGTCTCTTACCGAGCTCGTCCAACGCCTTGGAAAGCGCGTCAGCCTGTACCACCGTGCGCGGGAATCCGTCGAGGATGAACCCATGAGCAGCATCGGGCTCTTGCAGCCTCGCTTTGACAAGGCCGATCACTACCATGTCAGGGACGAGCTCGCCTCTGTCCATATAGCCCTTCGCGGCAATGCCGAGCGGAGTCTTGTTCGCCGCAGCCGCGCGCAGGATGTCGCCGGTGGAGATGTGCACCAAACCGTAGGCCTCGATCAGCTTGGCCGCCTGCGTGCCCTTTCCAGCGCCAGGGGCGCCGAGCAACATGAGGTTCATCTGCTTGCCTTCTTCCTACTTGAAGAACCCATCGTAGTGACGCATCTTGAGTTGGCTCTCGAGCTGGGTCATCGTCTCCAGCGCGACACCGACCATGATGAGGATCGACGTGCCTCCGAACGCACGCAACAGCGGAGAACTGGTCGCCTGGAACTGGAAGAACACCTGCGGCAGGACGGCGATGGCCGCCAAGAACACACCACCAGGGAGCGTGATCCGGTTGAGCACGTTCTCGATGTAGGTCACTGTCTGCTTGCCGGGGCGGACTCCCGGGATGAAGCCGCCGTTCTTGCGCAGGTTGTCTGCCAGATCGATCGGGTTGAAGACCAGCGCTGTGTAGAAATACGTGAAGAACACGATCAGCCCTGCGTAAAGAACGATGTACAGCCAGCCTTGCGAGAGAGCCGAAGACAACGACCTGAGCCACGCTACATTAGGGAAGAACTGCGAGATGGTCGCCGGGAACAGCAGGATGGACGAAGCGAAGATGATCGGGATCACGTTCGCACCGTTGACCTTGAGGGGGATGTACGTACCCGCACCGCCATACACTTTTCGCCCGACGATGCGCTTAGCGTATTGCACGGGAATCCTGCGCTGACCGCGCTCCATGAAGATGACCGCGGCAATCACGAACAAGGCAACCACGAGCAGGAAGATCGTCATGTACCACTCGTTCAGCTGGATGGCGTTCACGAGCGTCACGGGGAATCGCGCCACGATGCTCGAGAAGATGAGCAGTGACATGCCGTTGCCGATCCCCCGCTGCGTGATGAGCTCCCCCAGCCACATGATGAAGGCGGTTCCAGCGAGCAGGCTGATGACGATGACGATCCGCGTCAACCAATCGAACTGAACACCGATGCCGCCGCTGGCAGGAGCGGCCTGGAACACCGTGAGCAGCCCTATCGACTCGATGAAGCCGATGCCGAGCGTGAGATACCGTGTCGTTTGCGTGATCTTGCGTTGACCTGCTTCGCCCTCTTTGCCCCACCGCTCAAGCGCGGGTATCACGGCCTGCAGGAGCTGGATGATGATCGACGAGGTGATATAGGGCATGATCCCGAGCGAGAACAGTGCGAAGTTCTCGAGAGCGCCACCCGCGAACAGGTTGAGCAGGCCGAGTGCGGCGCCAGACTGGACGATCTCCTTGACCGCACCCGGATCGATCCCCGGCACGGGGATGTGGGCGCCGATGCGGTAAAGCGCGATGATGCCCAAAGTGAAGAGGATCTTCTTGCGAAGGTCCGGGATCCGGAACGCGTTGACAAGAGCCTCTATCACGGCTGTTCGACCGTCCCTCCCGCGGCCTCGATCTTCGCCTTGGCAGGCGCCGAGACCTTGTCGACCTTCACAGTGAGACTCTTCGTGAGCTCCCCGTCACCGAGGACCTTGACCGGCACCGTCTTCGACTTGATGACACCTTTAGCGAACAACGAATCGACGTCGACGACCGCACCACTCTCAAACAGGCCTTCGAGACGCGAGACGTTCACCACGACATACTCGACTCTGTTGCGGTTCTTGAAGCCAGGGAGCTTCGGCAACCGCATCGCGAGCGGGTTCTGCCCGCCCTCGAATCCGGGGCCCTTGCCACCGCCGGACCGCGAGAGTTGGCCCTTGTTGCCTCGGCCCGAGCGACCGCCATGACCGCTTCCGTGTCCTCGACCGACGCGCTTGCGGTCCTTGGTCGAGCCCGGTGCGGGGAATAGGTCGTTTATCTGCATCGTTCGTTACGCTCCTTCAAGAGTCGCTACCGAGGTACCACCCCGGTGCCGGCCGCTCGCCGCCGGCTGACTTGGACCGACCGGCATGGGCGCGGTCAGTCCTCTTCCACTTTGACCAGATGCTTCACCTTGAACACCATGCCGCGGATAGCAGGCGTATCGGTCTGCACCACCGTATCGTTGATGCGCTTCAAGCCAAGAGCGCGCACGGTGGCACGCTGATCAGCAGGAGCGCCGATCACGCTCTTCACTTGAGTGATCTTGAGCGTGGCCGCCTTGTTCGTCTTCGTCATCTCTAACCCTCCCGGCCGTAGACCTCGGCGACCGACTTGCCTCTGCGCCGGGCAACGTCTTCGGGACTCACCAAGGACTTCAGACCCTCGGCGGCCGCCTTCACCACGTTCAGAGCGTTGTTCGTGCCCAGCGACTTCGACAGAACATCCGTCACTCCGCCCAGCTCGAGCAAGGCCCTCACTGGCCCTCCTGCGATGACGCCCGTACCGGGAGCGGCAGGCTTGAGGAGCACCCGCCCGGCGCCATACTCTCCCACTATCTCATGCGGGATCGTCGTGCCCGCAAGAGGGAACGTGAACATGTTCTTCTTGGCGTCTTCGACGCCCTTCTTGATCGCAACCGGCACCTCTGCGGACTTACCCATGCCGACACCGACACGTCCGTTGCCGTCTCCGACAACGACGAGCGCGGTCAAGGAGAAGCGCCGTCCGCCTTTGACCACCTTCGCCACACGGTTGATGTAGACGACCTTCTCCTGCAGCTCCGAGACCGGAGCGACTTCGCGTTCGCGAGCCATCAGCACATCCTCCTAGAACGACAGGCCCGCGCCGCGGGCGCCCTCGGCGAGGGACTTGACGCGGCCGTGGTAGAGCCGGCCACCGCGATCGAAAACCACGCTGGTGATGCCCGCCTCGCGAGCTCGCCGCGCGATAAGCTCGCCCACGACGCGAGCCGCATCGACGTTCGACCCGGACTTGAGTAGGCTTCTCAGCTCCGGATCGAGGCTCGACGCGGAGACGAGCGTCTTGCCGCTGGAGTCGTCGATGATCTGGGCGTAGATGTGTGCATTCGAGCGCGTGACACGCAGTCGCGGCCGTTCGGCCGTGCCCTCGACCTTCCCGCGCACGCGCCGCTGCCGGCGTGCCAGCGCCGCTGTCTTTGCTTTGGTCTTGTCCATCCTTCAGTCCTACTCTCTCGTCGTATCACACCGCGAACGACGCGCGGGTGTCCCGATCACTTGGCGGCCTTTCCAAGCTTGCGACGCACGTGCTCGCCCGCATAACGGACGCCCTTGCCCTTGTAGGGCTCCGGTGGACGCAACTTGCGGATCTGTGCTGCGACCTCACCGACGCGCTGCTTGTCGATGCCTTTGACCGAGATCTTCGTCGGCGAAGGTACCTCGAACGTGATCCCCGGCTCGGGCTTGACGAGCACCGGATGGCTGAATCCGAGTGCAAGGTCGAGATCCTGACCCTTGAGAGTGGCTCGATAACCGACGCCGACGATCTCAAGGTCCTTCTGGAACCCTTCCGAGACACCTTTGACCATGTTGGCGATGAGCGTCCGCGTAAGGCCGTGCAACGAGCGATGCCTGCGCTCATCACTCGGCCTGCTGACCGTGATGGCGCCGTCGGACATCTCGATGATCATGTCCTTGTCGAACGCAGACGACAGTTCACCTTTGGGACCCTTCACGGTCACTGCGGTACCGTCGATCGTGACTTCCACCCCGGCGGGGACCGGGATCGGTTGCTTGCCGATACGTGACACGGCTTGCTCCTTTCTCTCCGGTCCGGCTACCAGATGTAGGCGATGACCTCGCCGCCGACTCCGGCAGCGCGGGCTTGCTTCTCGGTCATGACACCGTGCGATGTGGAGATCACGGCGATGCCGAGACCCCCCAAGACACGCGGGAGTTCGTCCTTCTTCGCATAGACGCGGAGACCGGGCTTGCTGATACGACGGATCCCAGTGATCGTCCGCTGCTTCTTGGGCCCGTACTTCAGGGTGATCTCCAATGTCGCCTGCGGCTCACCGGGGATCACCGCGTAGTCAGCGATGTAGCCCTCTTCCTTCATGATACGGGCGATCTCCACGAGCTTCTTCGAAGAAGGCATCGTGACGCTCGTTTGATACGCAGTGTTCGCGTTGCGCACGCGAGTCAACATGTCTGCGATCGGATCGGTCATACTCATCGTTGTGTCCTCCTATGGTCGGGCTCGATGGACTCGCCGGTTCGCCTCTGCCCATGACAGGAGCGCCTGTCGAGTCTGCGCAAAATGCGCTCGACAGCCTACCAGCTCGCCTTCTTCACGCCCGGCAGTTCACCACGGCTGGCAAGCTCCCGCAAACAGACGCGACACAAACCGAACTGGCGATAGTAGGCGCGTGGACGGCCACAGCGTGTGCAGCGGTTCACGGTCCGCACTGCGAACTTCGGCGTGCGCTTCGACTTGGCTATCATCGACTTCTTTGCCACTTGGTGACCTCCTTGCCGAGACGCACCGCCTCATGTGCGCTGCGCCCGTGTCATCTCTATCTCTTGAACGGGAACCCGAGCTCATCGAGTAAAGCCCGGCATTCCTCGTCAGTCTTCGCACTCGTGACGAACGTGACATCCATCCCCCGCACTCGATCCACCTTGTCATAGTCGATTTCCGCGAAGATCAGTTGCTCGGTGATGCCGAGGCTGTAGTTCCCGCGACCGTCGAAAGCCGTGTCGCTGATACCTCGGAAGTCACGGATACGTGGCAGCGCGGTAGCAAGGAGGCGGTCAACGAACTCCCACATCCTGTCACCACGCAACGTCACCTTACAGCCGATCGGCATACCCTGACGCACCTTGAAGCTCGCGATCGACTTCTTCGCGCGTGTGACCGCGGGCTTCTGCCCTGTGATGAGCGCGAGATCGGTCATGGCCGCCTCGAGTTGTTTGGGGTCTTGCACCGCCGCGCCGACACCCATGTTGACGACCACCTTCTCGAGCCTAGGCACCTCGTGCACGTTCGCATAGCCGAGGCTCTCGCGCAGCTTCGGCACGACCTCGCTCTTGTACTGCTCTTTGAGTCGTGGGGTCACGATCTTTCTACCTCCGTATCACGCGCCCGTCAGATTTCCGACCCGACGGGACTTTCCTCATCGCTGCGGTCTTCGCGAGACTACTTGTCGATGTCCCGCCCGCACTTCTTGCACACACGCACGCGCGTACCCTCCACCCGCCGGCGTCCGGCACGTGTCGGCTCGCCACAGTTGGGGCAGACGAGCATCACGTTGGAGACATGGATCGTGCCTTCCATCTCGATGATGCCGCCCTGCTGGTTGCGCTGCGAAGGACGGGTCGCCTTCTTGATCATGTGGACGTTCTCGACGACCACGCGCTCCTTCTCCGGCATCGCACGGAGGACCTTGCCCTCCTTGCCCTTGTCCTTGCCGGCGATGACGCGGACCTTGTCGCCCTTGCGGATCGTGAGTGACTTCGCCACTTGCGTCACCTCTCTATAGGACTTCGGGAGCGAGCGAGACGATCTTCATGAACTTACGATCGCGGAGTTCTCGCGCTACCGGGCCGAAGATACGCGTGCCGCGAGGATTACCCTGAGCGTCGATGATCACCGCGGCTTTCTCGTCGAACTTGATGTAGCTTCCGTCGGGTCGACGGATCTCCTTCTTCGTGCGCACCACGACGGCTTTAACGACATCGCCCTTCTTGACGGTGCCGTTCGGGATGGCCTCCTTCACGGCGCACACGATGGTGTCACCCACGTAGGCATAGCGGCGCTTGGAGCCGCCGAGCACTTTGATGCACGCCACCTTGCGGGCACCAGAGTTGTCAGCGACCTTCAGCCGTGTCTCCTGCTGGATCATCCTTGTTCCTCCGTTGAACCATTCCCGGTCATCGGCCGATACGGCCGATGGACTCGGTGCTACTTGGCCTTCTCGACGATCTCGACCAGTCTCCACCGCTTCAGCTTGGAGATCGGCCTCGTCTCCATGACGCGTACGCGATCACCGACCTGGGCGACGTTCGCCTCGTCGTGTGCGTGTAGCTTGGTGCTGCGGGTGATCATCTTGCCGTACAGGGGATGCTTCTTGCGAGCCTCCACCAGCACGACGCATGTCTTGTCCCCTGACGCCGAGACGACCACGCCTTGCCGTTCCTTGCGGCGATTGCGTTCTGTAGTCATCATCATCCCTTCCCAGTCCGTCTCTACGACGCCTGATCGCGGGCAGCCGCGATCTCGCGTGCGCGCAACTCCGTGTGCAGACGGGCGATGTCCTTCTTGACCGCACCGATCTGACCTGGGTTGTCCAGATTGCCGGTAGCAAGTCTGAATCGCAGGTTGAACAACTCGGTACGGGCTTGCTTGAGCTTCTCGGCCAGCTCCTGGTCCTGGAGCTCTCTGATCTCACTAGCTTTCATCTAGATCTCACCGCCAGACTCGGCCCGGGTGACGAACTTGCACTTGATGGGGAGCTTCTGAGCCGCAAGCCGAAGTGCCTCTCTCGCAACCTCTTCGCTCACACCGGCCACTTCGAACATGACGCGACCCGGCTTGACGACAGCCACCCACTGCTCCGGGTTGCCCTTGCCTGAGCCCATGCGGGTCTCAGCCGGCTTCTGGGTGACCGGTTTGTCGGGGAAGATGTCGATCCAGACCTTGCCACCACGCTTCATGTAGCGGGTCATTGCGATACGAGCCGCCTCGATCTGCCGGTTGGTGATCCACGCCGCTTCCATGGCCTTGAGGCCGTAGTCGCCGAAGTTGACCTGTGTGCCACCCTTCGCTGACCCCTTCATGGCGCCGCGTTGGACCTTACGATGCTTGACGCGCTTCGGCAGCAGCATCTCTAGTTTCTCCCTTCACCTTCGCGACGACGTCCGCGCGAGCGTTCCGAGCGTGGACGCTCGGTCGGCTCTCGCAGCGCAGGATCCGGTTGTCCCGGAAGCATGTCGCCACGGTATATCCAGACCTTGACACCGATGACACCGAACGTGGTGACAGCGTCGGCCGTGCCATAGTCGATCTTCGCGCGGAGGGTGTGCAGCGGCACACGTCCCTCGCGATACCATTCGCGTCGGCCCATCTCGGCCCCGCCGAGACGCCCGGAACACTGGATGCGGATGCCCAAGGCCCCGCCCTTCATGGCGCTTGTGACAGCCTTCTTCATCGCTCGGCGGAAGGCCACGCGGGCCACCAACTGCTCGGCCACACTCTGAGCGACAAGCGTCGCGTCGAGTTCAGGCCTCTTGATCTCCACGATGTTGACAGTGACAGGACGGCCGGCAAGCTTCTCGAGCTGCGTGCGCAGGACGTCGACCTCGGCGCCCTTCTTCCCTATCACGATGCCAGGACGCGCCGTCCACAACTCGACGATGACCTTGTCGCCCTTGCGTTCGATATCGATGCGCGACACCGCCGCACGCGCCAGCCTGGCCTTCAGATACTTGCGGATCGCAAGATCCTCGGCAAGCGTCTTGTCGTAGTCCTTCGCCTGATACCAGCGCGAGCGCCACGCCTCTGTGATGCCAAGCCGGAATCCGATCGGGTAGACCTTCTGACCCATGAGCGCCTACGCCTCCTCTCGCTGCTTGACGACCACAGTGATGTGACTTGTCCGCTTGTTGATGCGGAACGCGCGCCCCATCGCCCGCGGGCGGATCCGCTTCAGGGTCGGACCCTCGTTCACGAACGCCTCCGAGATATACAGCGTCTCCGGTTTGACCTTCAGGTTCTTCTCGGCGTTAGCCGCGGCGCTGTGCACGACCTTGCCAACGACCTCAGCGGCCGAACGCTCGCTGAACTTGAGGATCGCCTCGGCCTCGGGCACGGACTTGCCGCGGACAAGGTCGACGACAAGCCGCGCCTTGCGCGGACTCACCCTCACATATCTCGCTACTGCTCTGGCTTCCATTTACTTGAACCTCCGACGACGACCGGCCGATGCGATCCCACGCACCGAGGCCGGGGTGCTCCACGGCCGGCGCCTAGCGCTTGCCCTTCTTGCGATCCTCGGCATGCCCGCGGAAGGTACGCGTGGGCGAGAACTCGCCGAGTTTGTGACCGACCATCGACTCGGTGATGTACACGGGCACATGCTTACGACCATCGTGCACCGCGATCGTATGCCCCACCATCTCCGGGAAGATAGTGGATGACCGTGACCATGTCTTGATGACCCTTTTCTCACCGGTCTCATTCATCGCATTGACGCGCTGCAGGAGACGCGGCTCGACGTAAGGTCCCTTCTTCAGGCTTCTGCTCACTTTCAGCTCCTCTGCAGGCCGACGCTACTTCTTGCGGCGGCGGATGATCATGCTATCCGACTGCTTGCGCTTGGGCCGAGTACGGTGACCTTTGGTGGGAACACCCCACGGCGTGACCGGGTGCCGGCCAGCAGACTTGTTCTTGCCCTCGCCACCGCCGTGCGGGTGATCGACCGGGTTCATCGCCGTGCCGCGCACGGTTGGCCGAACGCCCTTCCAGCGTGAGCGGCCAGCCTTGCCGACGGACACACCTTCGTGCTCGGCATTGCCGACGACACCTATGGTGGCTCGGCAACCCAGAGGCACCATGCGCATCTCCGAGGAAGGCATACGCAGGATGGCGTACGGTCCCTCTTTCGCCATGAGTTGAGCAGACGAGCCGGCGGAGCGCGCTATCGCTGCCCCGCGGCCGGGCTGCAGCTCGATCGCATGGACGACGGTTCCAGTCGGGATGTTCTCAAGGGGAAGCGCATTGCCCGGCTTTATGTCAGCAGTCACGCCCGACATGACGACGTCGCCGACTGCGAGCTTCTGCGGCGCTAAGATGTAGCGCTTCTCGCCATCGGCATAATGAAGAAGGGCGATGCGGGCCGACCGGTTGGGATCGTATTCGATGGACGCTACTTTTGCGGGTACACCGTCCTTGTTGCGTTTGAAGTCGACCTTGCGGTACTGACGCTTATGGCCGCCTCCCTGGTGACGCGTGGTCACACGGCCGTAATTGTTGCGGCCGCCCTTGCTGTGAAGCGGTTCGACCAACGACTTCTCAGGCGTCGTCCTCGTGATCTCCGCAAAGTCGGAGACCGTTTGGAACCGCCGCCCTGGCGAGGTCGGCTTGTACTTCTTCAGTCCCATGTCCTCTCCTTCCGTCCGATGGCCGCTCCGTCTGGGACTGAGTGTTCGACACACTCGCGGCGCGACGCCGGACTCTACCACGGTGCCGGGCGGCTCCATCACCGGCCGCTACGACACCCCTACGGACCGTCGAGGCCCTCTAGCGACTCTCAAAGAAGTCGATCGTGTCGCCCTGCTTGAGGGTGACCACTGCCTTCTTCCACGAACGGGTCAAACCCTTCGCGTACCGAACGCGCCGCGGTTTACCGGGCACGTTCATCGTGTTCACGTTCGTGACGGTGACGCCGAAGATCTCCTCCACCGCCTGTGCGATATGGGGCTTACTCGCCCGCTTGTCCACCTCGAAGGTGTAGCGGTTCTGCTCCATCATCGCGTATGACTTCTCGGATACGATCGGCCGAATGATGACGCTCCGTGCATCCATTACTTGAGCACCCCCTCTAGCCACTCCAGGGCGGGCTTAGTGAACAACAGTGCCGAATTGTCCAGTAGATCGTACGTGTTGGACTCCGCAGCAGCTATGACCCGTACCTTGGGCAGATTGCGCAAGGAAAGCATCGCGGGAAGGTCGTCGTTGGCCACGACGACGGTGCAGCGCCCGTCGATCCCAAGGGTCTTCAGAATGCCCGCCGCCTGCTTCGTCGACGGCTCACTCAGGCCGAAGCCGTCGATGACATAGAGCTCCTCATCACCGAGCTTCGCTGAAAGAGCGCTTCTCATCGCAAGCTTGACGACCTTGTTCGGTACCTTGAATCCGTAGGAGCGCGGCGTGGGGCCGAAGACGACGCCACCGCCCTTCCATTGCGGAGCGCGGATCGAACCCTGCCGGGCGCGCCCGGTGCCCTTCTGGCGCCACGGCTTGGCTCCTCCCCCGCTCACTTCGCTACGGCCCTTTGTACTGTGCGTGCCCTGACGGCGCGCTGCGAGCTGGCTTCGCACCACCTGATGCATCGCAAAGGTGTTCGGCTCAACGGAGAAGACGGCGTCGGAAAGCTCCGCCGTACCCACCTTCTTGCCACTCACGTCTTTCACTTCGACTATTGCCATCATCTACTCCTCGAGAAAGCCTGTACCGGCACTGGGATCAGGCGAGTCTGATCGTCAAGAAACCGTTCTTGCCACCCGGCACGGCGCCTTTGATGACAAGCAGGTTCTGCTCGGCATCGACGCGGACGACCTGCAGGTTGCGCACTGTCACGGTCTCATCACCCATGTGCCCAGGCATCCCTACGCCTCGAAGCACGCGCGACGGCGTGGCGCACATGCCGACAGAACCTGGTTCGCGGTGGAAGTGTGACCCGTGTCCGCCGGGGCCGCCACGAAAGTTGTGCCGCTTCATGACACCTGCGAATCCCTTGCCCTTGCTGGTGCCGGTCACATGCACACGCATCCCCGGCTCGATCCCGTCGACGGTGATCTCGTCGCCCACCTTGTACTCGACGCCTTCCTCAGCATCCACTTCAGCGAGATAGCGCTTCGGCGACACGCCGGCCTTCTTGTAATGACCTGCCATCGGCTTGTTGACCTTGGACTCCTTGACGTCGCCATAACCGAGCTGGATCGCCCGGTAGCCGTCACGCTCCACCGTCTTCACTTGTGCGACCACACATGGTCCGGCCTCGATGACGGTGACCGGGATCAAACGGTCGTCATCACTCCAGACCTGGGTCATTCCCAGCTTCCTGCCGAGGATCGCTTTGCCCATTGTCCTTGCTCGCTTCCTTGTCCCATGCGGTCTTGGGCCCATGACCGGCACAACCGTGCCGGTTCCCAGAGGACCGCGTCCTCACGCGCCCGCACATCCACGGGACGCGACGCTCGCGACGCCTTCTACAGCTTGATCTCGATGTCCACACCCGCTGGCAGATCGAGACGCATGAGCGAGTCGACCGTTTTCGGTGTCGGCTCGAGGATGTCGATGAGACGCTTGTGCGTCTTCATCTCGAAGTGCTCACGGCTGTCCTTGTTGACGTGAGGCGAACGGATCACACAGTACAGGTTACGCTCCGTCGGCAACGGGATCGGTCCCGCCACCTTCGCCCCGGTCTTCTGCGCCGTCTCAACGATCATCTTCGTCGACTGGTCGACGATCTCGTGATCGTACGCCTTGAGCCGGATGCGGATCTTCTGGTTGGCCAACTTCCTTACCTCCGTCTTAACGGACAAGCACTACTCGCTACTTCAAGATCTTCGTGACACGGCCCGATCCGACGGTGCGGCCGCCCTCGCGGATGGCGAAGCGCAGGCCCTCCTCCATCGCGATCGGCGCGATGAGCTCCGCTTTGATCTCGACGTTGTCTCCGGGCATGACCATCTC
>JAJFTR010000008.1 GCA_021372825.1 Actinomycetes bacterium | reverse complement strand
GGATGTCGTGCGGTAGAACCGCACAGACAGAACAGGCTTCTTGTCGCCAGGCTGATTCATGCAAGGAGTGTACCACAATTGGTACAGGCGGAAACCCCGAATCCCGGGAGAATGAGAGCAACCTGAGGGGCCGTTCTAACGTGATTGCGGATAACCCGCGAGCGAAGCGAGTCGGGTTGATCCGCGGGTTAGGTCATCGACACATCGTAGCCGGCCGACTCAAGCCGCCTGAGTAGCATTGAAGCGAGCGCAAGGTGGTCGAGGCAAGTGTCAGGACCATCCTTCACAGAGAACTCGTGACCGCGAGGATTCCTAATGGCAAGGATGCTCCCCGCGAACAGGAACTTGTATCCCTCTTGTTCGTCCTTGTCGGACGTGGTGAGACACGGAGTCAGTTGAACTAGCGGAGAAGTCTCGGAGAACGCCTGCATCATGCCCGGGACACCCGTCTTGCTCGCTCCGCCAAGATGCTCGACCAGCTTGTCCACGTACTTGAAGGCCTCGAAGGTCGCCTGGGCATAGTGCCCGTTGTCGAACAGACTACGTACAACATGGGGCAGTGCGGCGTGTATACCCCGCTCATCGAAGGGATGTGTGGGCACCTGATCCCGAGCATCACGCTCGGTGAAGCGATGAGCTCGTCGCGCGAGCGACTCGAAGCGATCGAATGGTCTAGCCATCGATGAAGTGAGTGCGGATGCTCTTGAAGATGCGGTCGTACGTAGCCTGATCCCCCTCCGCAGGAAGGTTGATCTCGATGCGGACAGTCAAGCCGACATCAGGGGACTGCGACCTTGCCTTCGGCGCGTCGGGCGTCGAGACGGTTGACGGCGGCGTCTTGCCTTGCTGAGCAGGCTTCTTGGCAACTTCGCGTCTCGATGTCTTCTTCCCAGCTTGTGCCGTGGGCTTGGTAGCTTTGGGCTCAGGAATGTCACCGTGGCCCGCTAGCGCCGCGAGGCACTTGAAGGCGCCTGCTTGGTAGCTGCCAACTGACGCGCTGGACTGATCCGTCTGTCTGAAGAAGGTGATGAGCTGATCGCGATCCAGATCCCACGCAGCGTCTCCGTGTAGCGAGAACAACTGGTTGTACGCATTCTCAACTACCTTGGCGAACGCAGGGTGGAAGTCCTCGTCGCGATGCTGATTGAACACCGATCCAGCCAGTTCCGTCTTCGCACCTTCGTCATCGATGAGCCCGAGAAACCGCAACGTGTTGACATGGTAGCTCTCGTTCTGAGGTGCAATGCCGAGCTTCTTGAGAGTGTCCGCGTTGACCGTAGCCGGGAACTTCCGCCGCAACTGGGTGACTAGCTGTGTGAAGGCGCCCGGACTCTGGAAATAGGGGTGCTTATCTGCCACGTCAACCTCCAATATCGATGGCGCGAATCCAAGACTCAGCGTATCACCCGACTCTGACACGCAACCCACGGTGGTGGTGTACTGCCTCCCCGAGTGTCGATTGACCTAACGTGTTTGCGCATCAGCGGCGGCGCTCCTTGCCGTCGCTGCACTTCACTCTACGACAAGCGGAGCGCCGTCCGCCTGGATGCGCGGGTTATGCGTCAAGCGGCCCTTCATCATCAGCACCTGGCAAGATGCGGGCGAGCTCGTCCTCGATGTCGAGACCATACTCCGTGGCAATCCGGGCCAGTTGAAGACCGAACACGCCGCGGAGTTCGCCGAGTGCGCCATTGAACTGCCAGCTTGCCCAGTGGTTGTGGTGTCCGCCGTACCGAACGATGTCGCCGTCCTGCGCGCCCACCTCATCCAGGAACTTCCGACACGCCGCTCTCATCGCGCGGAGCGAGCGATGCAGGCCGGATTGATCTCCGAGTGCGCCCAGCTCCTGAGTGAGGAAGTGCCGGATCTCCATCACCGACATGACGCAATGGTGTGGGACTTCCATCTCAGACGGCACGTACAGCACGCGCCGGTCTTCAAGGAAGGCGATCACCCGGCGTGCCGCGACGATCTCCGGCTCAGGCGGCTGCCACGACACCCCGAAGACGGGGGTACTGAATCCGGTCACGCGCGAGGCGATTTCCTCGAATCGCATGATTCCTCCCCGCTTGCACGCATAACACTGCTTCTGCAGTATTGGAGAGCCGCTGTCGGCGCGGTGCGCTTCTCGGTAACACTCCAGTACCCGTATCCACATTGTGCGCTTCGCGAGCTACCCCTGCCAGCATCTGTTCCACGCTCTCGTCTTATCGAGTCTTTGTAACTCCGCCCCTTCCAGCACATCGAACGGGCTACGCGCTCCTCGGCTGCCTCTGTTCAGCACGTGCGTGCACACCGTCGTGGTGTGCACCCTCACGGTGATCTGGTGCTGCCGAGAGTCGAGGTCCTGCACAGCCAGCCGCTATGAGACGGCCGAGCCGGGTCCGCACATGTACGTGGTTCACGACGAGGACGACCGCGCGGTGTTGCGTTTGCGCATCGCCATGCCGCGCTGGTGACGGCCCGGCCGTTTGTGACCCGGTCCCACGATCGACCGGCGTCCACAGATGAACAGGCGAAGTCGCAACAGGACCACTCTCTGCGGCTGTGGCTTCAACAACCACCAACCGACAGGAAGGTGCCCTCACCTGTCAAAGACCTATGCCGCCCGTACATCTACCCCCCACTTCCGCGCTCTGCATACCACGTCGCAGCCCGTTCGCGCAACACGTCCGCCCGACTCTCGGCGGCTCCTTCTCTTCTCGGCGGCACGAGCGAGCCTGCGGCTCGCCTCCTGTTTAGGCATGTTAGCATTGTGATATCATCCTTATATCCATTGCCAGACGGCGCGACCGGCAGCGCCCGGCGGGTGAGGAAGGCTCACCGGTCGTATCGAGAGGAGCGCGTCATGAGCACGGAGCGTGTTGTCCGAGTGAAGAGCGGGTGGGGGATGCTCGCCCTGGTCATCGCGATGTTCGTCGGAGGCGTCGCGCTGTTCGTGGGGTCGTTCTCGGCCGGCACTCCCCAGCACCCGAACGGCTGGATGATGGGCGCCGGCATCGCTGCCTGGGTGATAGCGCCCATCCTGTGTGTGGGTTTCTTCACCTTGCAGCCCAACCAGGCGCGGGTCTTGATCCTCTTCGGCAACTACAAGGGCACCGTGCGTGAGCCCGGCTTTTGGTGGGGCAACCCCTTTTACGCCAACGGCCCGGCCACCGGCCCGACCCTCGCCGAGGCCGCCGCAGCGAGCGCCAAGACCGCTGCCGCCCACGGAGGCACTGAGGCCAGACAGGGCGGTGCTCGGCGGATGGGCCGCTACAAGGTCTCGTTGCGTTCACGCACGCTCAACATAGAGCCGCTCAAGGTCAACGACGAGCGCGGCAACCCCGTGGAGATCGGCGCCGTCGTGGTATGGAGCGTCGCCGACACAGCTCAGGCGGTCTTCGATGTGGACGACTATGAGACGTACGTGGCCACGCAAAGCGAGACCGCCCTTCGTCACGTCGCGACGCAGTACGCGTACGACCACGGCCAAGACGAGAAGGACACGGCCGAGATCACGCTGCGCAGCAACGTCGAGGAGGTCTCGGCGGCGCTTAAAGCCGAGCTTGCCGCGCGCCTTGCCAAGGCCGGCGTGGTGATCGAGGACGCGCGCCTCACCCAC
This sequence comes from Actinomycetes bacterium, assembly GCA_021372825.1. Taxonomy (GTDB): domain Bacteria; phylum Actinomycetota; class Coriobacteriia; order Anaerosomatales; family Anaerosomataceae; genus JAJFTR01. The sequence goes on along the minus strand of JAJFTR010000008.1, from coordinate 14,222 downwards.
CTCGCTTACGCCCCGGAGATCGCGCAGGCGATGCTGCGACGTCAGCAGGCCGAGGCGATCATCGCCGCTCGGCGCAAGATCGTCCATGGCGCCGTGAGCATGGTGGAGATGGCGCTCGAGGACCTTGCCGACAAAAAGGTGGTGGATCTCGATGAGGAACGCAAGGCCGCGATGGTGAGCAACCTCATGGTCGTGCTCTGTGGTGAGTCGGAGGTTCATCCCATCGTCAACGCGGGCAGCCTGTACTGACCATGGCGGCGCGCAAGCAATACTTGCTTCGCATCGACCCCGACCTGTGGGCCGAGATCGAGAGGTGGGCGGCCGACGACCTGCGCAGCGTGAACGCGCAGATAGAGTACATCCTGCGCGAGGCGGTGAGAAAGCGGCGCAAGAAGAGCCTGCCCGAGACGACCCCGCCTGAGGAAGACGCGCCCTGAGGCGAACCCGCGCGAGAACACGGCGGCGGTACGTCTCGCGGCGGTACTCACACAGCAGCTTCACCGATCGATCGGCGGACTTCGTCGAGGTAGGCAAAGTCGGGGTCAAAGGCATAGACACGGTCCACGTCACGCTTGGCACTCGCCCTCTGCCCGAGTGCATGCTTGGCCAAGGCCCGCACGCACAGTCCGAGGAGGAGCGGCTGACTGAGCTTCTGTCGGCGCAGCGGCAGGCGGTTCAGTACCTCGAGCGCCCGGCCCGGGTCCCCCTTCTTCACGAACGCAAGGGCGAGCTGGGTCACGAGCACGCAATCCAACTCGTCATCATCCGGTGACGCTGTGGCCAGATACGGCTCAAGCAGCGACACAGCGTAGTCGTACTGCTCGGCATGGATCGCTTCGGAAGACGCGAGGGCGACAAGCGCGCGCTTGTCGCCTGGATACAGATCGACCGCCTTGGCGAGGTGCTCGACTGCCCGCGCCGGTTGCTCCCTTTGCATGAAGTACAGACCGGCGTCGCGTTGCACCGTCCAGGAATCCTCGGCCTTGGCTGCCGCTGCCCTCACGGACTCGTCCTCTTCGGGGGTCGGATGGGCCCGCGCCGAGCGCAACGCCTCGAGCGACGTGTACTTCGGCGCGTTCAGGCGCCGCCAGACCATGTATCCGCACAGCGCCGAGACGACCACGGCACCCGGCGCGCCGGTGAACGTCGCGATCAAGCACAGGACCGCGCCCGCGAGCCACCATGCCGGGAAGGCAAGGCCCTTCTCTGCTGGGCCAAGCGTGGCAACGGCGTCCTCCAGTGTCATCGCTACCATCGGCTGCCCGGCTGTGACCTGCGCAGGCCGAGAGGATGCTCTCTTGGGCGCACCCGAGACCTTCTTGGTCGCGTAGAGGCCCGTGCCCGGTATGCCTGCGGAGACCCTTGTGCCGGAGGTGCCTGTCGTCACGCCCAAGCCGCGGCCGCCGACACGAACACTCACGCCTCGCTTGCCCAGGTTCAAGCGCACACCGGGCGCGAGCTTCACTGTCCTGCGAAAGCGAATGGCCACCACGATCCCTCACTCATCTGGTACTACAGCGGCCTGCCCCTATGTTCGTATCTTCCAATCGGTCCCTATCGGTCCTCAGGGGCGCTCTACTGGTCACCCAGGCGCCACACGTACAGCCCATGAGGGGTGGATTGGCAGAAGGTGTTCACGACGCTCGCGATGATCTCCACACCGGGTCGCCCGTCCAGGTCGACCACCTTTAGACTGGCCAAACCGCCATCCAAGGATTTCGACCACGTGACACGACCGAATCCGCCGTCTTCAGAAGCGAGGGCCCACCCGACGTACCCCGGCCTCGTGTCCGAGCAAATCGCCGGTCCTCCTTCCCCAGCGATGACGATGTCGTCCGCGCCATCTCCGTCCACGTCCGCAAAGGTCGCACCCACCGGCTCGATCGCGCCCGTGTCGATCGCGACCTTGCCTACGGGAGGCGAGTCTTGCAGGAGTAGCGCTCGAGTGGAGTTGCTTCCTGTCGCAGTGATCTCAAGGGAGCGGTTGCCGCTGGTCGTCACGGGCAGCCTTACCGGGGGACGATAGCCGTCGTCGTTCTCCGGATAGACTCGGACAAGGTCCTGACGGCTCCCTTCCCGAAGTTCGTAGGGCTCCCCGGGGACGCACACCACCGTGCGCATCGCGATGTTCGCAAGTGTGTCACCGCGCCCTTGTTCCCAGGCAAGTGCCACTCCGTCGCCCCACGTCACAACGCGCAAGCGAGTGACAAGCGACGTGATGCCTTCCCCCTGAGACGGGCTCCGCCACACGCGCTTGGGCTGGCCTTGTTCCACCGTCCAGACTTCCACTCGCTCATCGGTGCCGAGCGGCGTGCTCGTATCGGCAAACCGCTTGTAGGTGACGGTGACGATCTCAGACGTGCCGTTCCCGTCGAGGTCGACACGCATCTCCCGGTCCTGCCACCCCCAGTGCGGGATCGGCACGACATCTGTGCCGCCGACAGGATCCCATAGCGCCAGTCGCCTGCTCGTCTTGTTGAGCAACACGACCTGCTCGCCGATGCCATCATCTTCCAGGAGGGTATACCCGGGAGGTAGCGGCTTCGTGTACCGGAGACCACTGGTGGTGTAGCACGCCACACCACCACTCGTAACGAGGTAGGGTTCTGGGTCTCCCGGCACTAGAACCAGTGACCCGCCGAGCTCGGGAAGCACGTCGAGAACTGGGCGAGAGCCACGCGCGACAAACGGCAACCGGCCGAGCGCCGCACACCCCCCAGCCACGCCCGCCACCACAGCCGCCAGAGCAAGCACGACAACGGCCTTGCGCATGTGTGTCGATCGATCCGGCATGGTCTACACTCCTCGCTGTGACCAGGTTAGCATGTTTGCTATGTGATGCTCAGCGGGGGCGAAAACCATGAACGAGCGCATCTCGGTCGTGACCGGCGACATCACGCGCCTCGAGGTCGACGCCATCGTCAACGCCGCCAACACGTCGCTTCTTGGCGGCGGCGGCGTGGACGGCGCCATCCATCGCGCCGCGGGGCCGGAGCTCCTCGCGGAGTGCCGCCGTCTGGGCGGCTGTCCCACAGGCGAGGCGCGTATCACGGGCGGGTATCGCCTGCCCGCGCGTCACGTGATCCACACGGTGGGCCCGGTGTGGCGCGGCGGCACGCATGGCGAACGCGAGCTGCTGCGCTCGTGCTACCTCAACTCGCTCCGCCTTGCCGAGGAGAACGGACTCGCCTCGGTGGCCTTCCCCTGCATCTCCACAGGCGTGTACGGCTACCCCAAGGCCGAGGCGTGCGAGGTGGCCGTCGACACGGTAAGCGAGTGGCTCGCCTCTCACGAGCTGCCGCGTGAGGTCGTCTTCTGCTGCTTCACGGACTCCGACGCCGCGCTATACCGCGCCAGACTCACTCGCGAGTAGCCGCCTTACGAACGCAGCGCGATCCGGAGCAGACACCTGTCCGCCCCAGGCTGGCCGAGACGCTCGGTGATCTCGATATCCAGCCCGGCACCCTCGAAGGTCCCCTCGTCCACCGCCGAGGCGATGCCGCAAAGCGTGTCGATCTCGTCCTCGGAAAGCCCGTGCTCACGCCACGCCTCGAGAAGCGGGCAGGCTGTCATCCTCAGCACGATGTGATCCTGGCCGACTTCTTCGACGCCAGGCTCGAAGAGCTCTCCGTCACACGCTGAGTCCTCGCAGAAGATGCGGCCTACCGCCTCGAGGTCCCCGCTCTCGGCAGCGGCCCGGTATTTCTCGGCGACCTCGCGGCCGCGCAAGTAGATCGCGGTGCGCATCGCCGTGCGCGCCTGCTCGGCGCCCATCTTGCGCACCAGCGTCTCATAAAGGTGCAGGTACACGAGCGCCCGGTTGGCAAAGGCGGCGCGCGTCTCGGCACGTGCCTGTTGCAATGCCGCCGACTCCTGTGCGTCCATCTGTGCGAGCCTCCTTGTCTCGACGACGACACGCACTATCATCGCACGGACGAGCACCGCGTGGGGCGAGAAGCCGCTCACTCGTAGCGAAGAGCCGCCACCACGTCGAGCTTGGTCGCCTGCCGAGCGGGCACCAGCGCCGCGAGCACACCGAACACCACGCCGATCACGAGGGCGATCGCCAGCCCGTCGTACGGGAAGTAATACGGCATCTTGAACCCGACGGCGTTCATCGCATCGACCATCGAGTAGCCGAGCCACACCCCCGACAACATTCCCAGCGCCGTGCCGAGTGACGCAAGCAGAAGCGACTCCGCGATGACCATGCGTCGCACCTGCACACGCGTGGAGCCGATGGCTCGCAGCATGCCGATCTCGCGCGTGCGCGCGAGCACGCCGATGGCGAGCGTGTTGAGCAGCGCGAGGAGTGAGGGAACCGCGAGAACGAACAGCATCACGTACATCGCCCCGTACACCTGCCTGAACGTGGCCACCTGCAGGTCGCGCCACTCCCGCGTGTCGTAGAGCGCGAACTGCGGGTAGTCGCGCACCGTGCGGGCGAGGGCCGCGCGCACGGCTTGCCTGTCGGCGCCCGGTCGCGCATCGGCCATGATGGCCACATCGGTGGTCACTCCGAACTCGCGCTCGAGTTCGGCCTGCGACACGTAGGCGGTGGCGAGCTTGGCGTTGAGGTAATCAGTCGCCACGGCGACAACGGTGTAGTTTCTCGGCCCGGCTGGGGTTTCCAGGCGGAGCGTGTCACCGGGACGAAGTCCCTGTTGGGCCGCGAAGATGCCGTTCACCATGATCGCACCGTCGGTGCCCAGGCGCGCAAGGGCAGCCTCCGATGAACCCTCCGAGTACTCGAAGCTCGCGACCTTGGAATACGCGACCGGGTCGATGCCGATCACCTGCAGACCCGTTCCGCCCATCGCCGCGCGGCCCACGCGCAGCGTCGCGACGTCGCCGACACCCTCGGTGGACTTCACCGCCGTGACGAGCGCGGCGTCCGCGCCGACGGTGCCGGTGGACAGCAGCAGGTTGCTCGGCACCGCAAGGAAGTCGGCCCCCATCGACTTATCGATGTAGCCGATGAAGCCATCGAAGACCGACGTGAACGTGCCGAGCAACGCGATGATGACCGCGACACTCACCATCATGGCCGAGGCGGTCACCGCCGCACGCCCCGCATTACGCGTGAGGTTCGCCTTGGCAAGCCCCCCTTCCCGGCGGAAGACAGCCTCGATCGCCCGCCCGAAAGCGTCAGTGACAGGCCGCACTAGGGCCGGGGTCACCAATGCCAGCCCGACGAGGAACACGACCGAGCTCGCACCGACGAGCGTCGTGTCGCGGGACAGCAGGCCCGCCACCGCAAGCACGATCACGGCGACACCCCACCATGCCCGGTGTGTGGCCGCTTTCTCGTACCTGTCGCCAGCCTGTGGTCGCATCGCCTCGAGCGGCGTGATGCTCGCAGCGGCGCGCGCGGGCACGAGAGCCGCAAGCACCGTGACTCCCACGCCCATGCCGATGGCGAGCACCCACGTGCCCGGCGTGAACACAGGACGTCCGATCGACAGATGCAGCAGGTCGGAGGATATGACGCCCACTCCCGCCATCGCGAGCTTGGCGACCCACCACCCGGCGATGATGCCAAGAGCGGTGCCGAGCACACCTTGCACAAGGCTCTCTGTGAGGAACATACCGAAGATGGTGTGCCGGGACGCGCCGATGGCGCGCAGCATGCCGATGTCGTGACGGCGCTCGGCCACGACCGTGCGGAAGGTGTTCAAGATGATGAAGCCCGCCATGACGATCGCGAACACCCCGAACATGTTGATGATGAAGCCGCCAAGCTTGATCGACGCGAAGAGCGACGAGTCCGGCTCCACGCCGCCGATGCGGTAGGCGCTCCCCAGAGCGCGTTGCACGGCGCGCGTCACCTCCGCCCGGTCGACCCCGGCCTTCACGGTGGCGTCCACCTCGCTTACCCGGTCGCCGGAGCCGAGAAGCGCCTGGGCGACCGGGAGGGCCATGTACGCTTCTTCGTTGCCTGGCGCGGTCGGCATCTTGAGCACTCCGGCCACGGTGAGCCGCGCTACCCCTCGCGCGGACGGGACTTCGAGGGTGTCGCCCACTTCAAGGCCCAAAGCCGAGGCGGTCGACGCCGGAAGTACCACCGCCGGACGCTTCGTCGCCTCGCCACCCTCAAGGTCCTGCTTTGCGTCTTCTTCGGAGAGGAAACGCCCCTCGGCCACCGGGTAGGGCCGCACGCGACCAGCGGTCGCGGGGTCCACGCCGATGATGCTGAGCATCCCCACCGGATAACGCCCAGGCGCAAGGGCGACAGGCACCCGCAGAACAGGCGTGGCCGCCTCCACTCCCTCGACCGTGCCCACTCGGTCCGCCACCGCCGCGTCGAACAGACCTGTGGAGGCTGATGTCACCACCAGATCGGTCTGCCCCGAGGCCGCGATCATGCTGCTTTGAAGGGACTGCACCATCGCGGGGATGATCCCGTTGAGCCCGAAGAGCAGCATCACCCCGAAGACGATCGCGAGCGTCGTCAACGCCGTCCGGAGCCTGCGACCCTTGAGGTACCTGATCGCCAGAGTCACCTGTGCGCTCACAGAAGACCCACCTTCTCCATCGCGTCCCGCGCCTCTTGGGCCCCCGCGATCCGCGTGTCGTCGACCACACGCCCATCGCGCATGAAGACGATCCTGTCGGCGTGTGCGGCGATGCGCGGGTCGTGCGTCACCATGAGGATCGCGCGGCCCCACGTTACGGACACCTCCTTGAGAAGGCGCGCGATGTCGTCGCTGCTGCGCGAGTCGAGGTTGCCGGTAGGCTCATCGGCAAGGATCAGCGCGGGGTCGGTGACGAGTGCGCGCGCGATCGCCACGCGCTGCTGCTGACCGCCCGAGAGCTCGTCGGGCTTGCGCCCGGCCAGGTCTTGCAGGCCGACCCGCGCGAGCCACTCGATCGCCGTCGCCTTGGCCTCGGCGGCCTTGACTCCGTCGAGCACGAGCGGAAGAGCGACGTTCTCGGCGGCGTCAAGCACGGGAATCAAGTTGAAGAACTGGAAGACGAAGCCGATCCTGCGACGGCGCAGGGCGGTGACCTCAGCCTCGGACATGTGCGCGATGTCACGGCCGTCGATCACGACCGAGCCGCTGGTGGGCGCGTCGAGGCCCCCGATGAGGTTGAGCAACGTGGACTTCCCGCATCCGCTGGGACCCATCACCGCCACGAACTCCCCCGGCTCGACGGCGAGGTCCACGGCGTCCAGGGCGGTGACGGCGTTACTGCCCTCGCCGTACACGCGAGTGAGGCCCTTCGTCTCTACGATCGGCATGGGTCGCTCTCCTTTATTGATGACGCGCCTTTGTTGTTGCCGGCCGCCTCTCCGGCAGGAGCCTCATGCTCCTCACGCCCGGGCGGACGGCCGCGCCGCTTGGGCGGGGACGCTGAAAGCGGACACTCCACCATGTCGCCGAGGCGTGCCTCGGCCATCTCGAGCCACCGCAGGTCCGCCTCGGTGTGCATGATCGCCTTGTCCAACAGCAACTCATGCGCAAGATCGCCGGAGCGCACCAGCTCGGCTCGGCGGGCGGTAAGCTCGTGGAGGTCGCGGTAGAGCGTCGTCCGCTGTGTCTTGATCAGGCCCACCGGGTCCGCTGCCCCTGTCGTGAGCGCGAGCACGAGCTTGAGGAAGAACTCGTCGCGGTGATGCTCGGCATGCACTCCCTCACCTAGCCACGCAACGAACTCGGCACGGCCGGCGTCGGTGATCTCGTGCACATGGCGCGCGGGCCCGCCGTCGCCAGGCGAGGCGGTGCGCTTCACGAGCCCCGCGTCCACCAGACGCGCGAGAGTGGTGTAGACCTGCGCGGGTTTCACATCCCAAAGAGCGCGGCCACCTGCGAGTGCCTCGAAGGCCTCATGCAGCTCATAGCCGTGCCCAGGGCGCTGCGACAGGATGCCGAGCAGCGCATGTCGTACCGTCACGAGGCCATCACCCCTTCACGATGACAGCATAGCCAGCACGGCGGCCACTAGTCTACAAGTTTCTAGTTTTTTCACCGCAGCCTTTCGTGGCCTGCCGTTGGCACGACGCCCGGTTCTCGTGTAACCTCGGGTGTATCCTTATGTCCTCTCGCCACGCCGGACGCAGGCGCGCGTGAGTTCCGCCGAGGAGGTCTTAGAGCATGGCACACGTCCGCTCCTTGTTCTTCGAAGGGCCGCTCGCGGAGGTCGAGAACAAAGCGCTCAAGAGCGCGGAGCTCGGCCGGCCGAGCGACATCATCTGGAACATCACCAACCGCTGCAACCTTCGCTGCGACCACTGCTACATGGCCGCTGATGGACACATCAAGCCCGATCAGCTGAGCGACGAGGAGACCATCGACCTGGTGCGCCGCATGGGCGAAGCGGGTGTGCCGGTCGTCTTCCTGTCCGGCGGTGAGCCGATGATGCGGCCAAACTTCTGGGACATCCTCGCCGAAGTGAACGCACAGGGCGTGAAGCCGACCATCTCCACCAACTGCACGATGATCGACGAGGCGGCCGCCGCGCGGCTCAAGGAGTACGGCGTGCGCTGGATCGCCACCTCCATGTACGGCCCCGCCGAGTTCCACGATGCGATGGTGGGCGTCCCCGGCACCCATGCGCGGGTGGTGCGTGCTATCAAAGCCCTGCGCGCCGAGGGGATCGGCGTGGTGCTCAAGACCGCTCTCTCGCAGGACACGTGGCCCTACATCTTCGACATCATCGCCATGGCCAAGGAGCTCGATTGCGGGCTGGTGTACATCTGCGACCTCATCACCGCCGGCCGGAGCGAGGGCGAGGACGACTCGCGCGTCTCGGTCGAGCAGTGGCGCGAGCTCGCCGACTTCATCGTGCGCGACATGCTCGACCCGGACTCCACGACCGAGTACGACATCGGCGCGATCCCCTCGGTCATCCCTTATATCGCCGAGCAGTTCATCGCCCGGGGCGTGGATGTGACCAAGGGGCTGGAGCGCCTCAAGGTCATGAGCGCGTGTCCTGTCGGCAAGGGCCACATGAATATCAACTCCGAGGGCGGGATCATGCCCTGCCAGTTCGCGCAGGATTGGGTGGTCGGCAACATCCGAGAGATGAGCTTCGCCGAAGCAACCAAAGCGCTATACCAGATCGACCTGCAGGAGTCCAAGGGCCAGTGCGCGCCGGAGAACTGTGCGTACTCGCGGATCTGCCGTGGCTGCCGCGCAAAGGCATGGCAGCGCACGGGCGACTACATGGCCGAGGACGTCACGTGCATACTCCATCCGGAGCGCGCACGCACCATTCCCGTCACAGCGAAAGCAGGGCTCTCGCCGAGCGCGCCCTGCGCGGCCCCCGGAGGGTGCGGGTAGACCGGAGCCGACTCGCGGCTACACCACGCTTCTGCGCATGCCGAGCGTGTGCGCCATCTCCTCCGCGAGAGCCTCGATGCGCGGAGCGCTGAGATGCCGGGTGGCCATCACGACGTGTTTGGCGTCGAAAAGCGACCAGTCATCGGTGAGGATCGTGAGGCCGAGCTCCTCGGCCTCCTCGGCGAACTTCGTCCCAGGATACGGGGTGGTGAAAGACATCAAGAGCTCGCCGCCCGCGTCTTTGACCTCGCGCATGAACTCGAGCGTCTCAGCAAGCGTCTCCTCGGTGTCTTCGGGGAACGGCACCATGAACGAGCAGGTCGCCGTCATCCCCGCTGCCACCGTCCAGCGCACGGCGTTCAGTGCGTCGGGCTTCTTGATGCCTTTGACCGAGTCGAGCACCTCTTGCGCCCCCGATTCGATGCCGAACTGGATCGCCGTGCAGCCCGCCGACGCCATGCGTCGAAGAAGCCGTTCCGAGACAAGGTCGACGCGGGTGGCGCATCCCCACGTGACACCGGCGCGACGCTCTTCGAGAAGTCCCAGCATCTCGTCAAGCCACCTTCGGTCGAGCGTGAAGATGTCGTCCACGAAGAAGACATGTCCGGCGCCGAAAGCGTCGGCCATCTCGTCGAGTTCCGCCATGATCTGCGACGGCGGACGGGGCCGCCGCCTGCCGCCCCACAGGTGCGAAGCCGAGCAGAACGGGCAACGGTACGGACACCCGCCGCGGGCGGTCAATATGTTGTGCGCGTCGTGATAGAACTCGAGCGAGAGCAGGTCGCGCGCGGGACGTCCGACCTCGGCCGCGTCAAGCGGAGGACGCGAGGCGTTGAGTACCGCCTCTCCGTCGCGCCGCCATCCCAGTCCTCGGATCGAGGCGAGGGCCTCCGCGCCCGGCATCACAATGCCCACCGCCCCCGCGTCCTCCACCGCTGCGGCGAGCTCCACCGCGGTCCGCTCGCCCTCGCCCACTGCGACGAAATCCACCCACGGCTCGGCGAGCACATCTGCCGGCAGGATGCTCGCGTGTGGCCCGCCGATGATCACCGGAACCCGCGGGTCGCGCTCCTTGACCAGCGCAGCGATACGCACGGCGTTAGGATACGTCTCGGTCAGGGCCGAGATGCCCACGAGACCCGGTTTCAGGCGGCCCAGCGTGTGCTCCAGACGCTGCGGGTTGAAGCCTGTCACGTTGAGGTCGATGAGCTCCACGTGATGGCCCGCGTCCCGCAAGTGAGCCGCCACGTACGCGAGCCCGAGCGGCGGCGAGAGCTGCGCATGTGGACTCATGTGAGACACGGGGGATTGCACCAGAAGCACACGCAAAGCATGACCTGCTTTCAGATACCGACAGACGCGCTGAAGCGAGAAGCGTGCCTTAAGGGCGCGTCCCGTCAAGGGCAGTCGGCGGACGGCCGCGGCTACACGAACGGCCGCCCGCCACTGGCACGAGACCTAGTCCTCGCCTGTACCCTCCGGATCCAGGACCGCTTTGTACTCCGCGAGCCGGTCGGCAAGAGCGAGTTTGAGTCTAGGCACCTGTTTTCCGTACGGCTCTTCATCGGCAACGATCGCGTCGAGCTCATCGGCAAGTGCCGTGTCTCCCACGATGTCGCGGACCCATCTCGCGAGCGAGCGTGGCTCGACGTGGTTCACCGTGGCATGGACGCCGTATTCAACCAGCGCGGCACCGTCTTGCGGTACGAGGAACGCTTCCACATCCGCGACACTGATGAGGCTCACCGGGACAGTGCCCGCCATCGGGTTGAGAGCGCCACCGATGAGTTCCTCAGTCGGGTCCATAGTGCGGTTGAATCGTGCTGCTTCCTCGGGCGTCAACGCCGTCGTGCTCATCATCACGCCGCCCCCAACTTGCCGGCCTGCTCGAGGGCGTCGGCTACGTTGCCAAGCCCGAGTTCCTCGAGCGTGGCCCGTGTCGGCCATCCGCTCGAGGTGTCCCAGCCTTCCAGGGCGTAGAACTTCGTCTTCCAGTCCTCGACCTTCTGACGGTCGAGTTTGCGCCCCGCGACGCTCTTGTAGGACCACACACCCTTCTCATACACGGGCACCGTGTAGGGGGCCTCGTAGGTGGTCGTACCGGGCACGGCCCCCACTTCGTAGTTGTAGTCCGCGAAGACTTCCATGTCGCGATGGCGACCCTGGAGGATCCAGACGGCACGGTCGAGGTTCCAGATCTTGCGTCCGATCTCGATCCCCTCTTCGTAGGTCAGGTTCTTGCCGGTGACCGCGTTGAAGAACTTGGGCTCACCCTCACCCGTGATGCCTTCGTAGTCTGGTCCGTAAGGGTTGACGAAGTCCGCCCACGCCCAGTCGCAGTACAGAGTGGATTCCTTCCAGAAGCGTGTGTAGTGGCGATGATAGGCCACTGTCTTGGCCATGCCTTCCGAGTAGATGCCCTCGTCGCTGTAGTCGGCCATCATCGGGTCGTTGTAGGGCGCGCCCTTCTTGGCGATGATCTGCGACAGCCGTTCAGCGCTCACGATGGGTTCGACGCCGTACAGTCCACAGATGGTCGGCGTCCAGTACACGACCCAGTTGAAGTCGTGCTCGTTGATGTCGCGCTCGCCCATGATCGACCCATATCCCCACTCGACCTCGGTGCGAGCATCGTAGTGGTGCGCGTAGCCCCACTCCTGCAAGGGAAGGATGCCGCTCTTGAGGTCCTTCTCGAGGCGGCCCCACTTCTTCGCGCACTGTGCAACACCGAGCGCGAGGTCGGCGCCGACGTCGGTCTGGGTCGCTACCGAGTTGCACAGCGCCTCCGCGAACTGCGCGGTACCCCAGGCCTCGAAGGGCAAGGAGGAGTCGATCTCGCGTCCGGGGCCGATCAGTCCTTGCTTTCGGAGCGCGGCGAACCACAGCATGACTGCTTCCATCGCAAACGAGTTGATGCCATATCGCTGGAGCGAGTCGGCTGCTTGGGCTGTGGCGCTTGTGATCTTGCCACCGTGCACCGCCTTGTCATGCACGTCGTACCAGATGAAGTCGAGGCAGTTCGACTCATTGCCTTGACCGGTGCTCGTCCGGCCGCGACAGGTGCGTATGCACCCCACGCACCCCTGCGGTCTGCTGGACACCCCTGCCGCATAGTTGCCGACTGCGCTGTTCGGGTTGGCGGAGAACGGGAACATCCCTATCGCCGACATCGGCTCGTCGGCGTGTCCCGGGTATGCGAACTGATACGCCCACTCCCGCGCGGCAAGCAACGCGTTCGGATCGGCGATGGAGACGCCGCCGGTACCGAGCACGCTTATGGCCTTCAGGTTCTTGGAGGCGAACACGCCCCCCATGCCGCCTTGCCCCGCGCCGTTGCCCGCGTCATGCACCAGAGAGGCCATGGGCATGTACTTCTCGGCATTGGGGCCGATTGTGACGACCGCGGGGCGTTGCGTGGACCGTCCTGCGTCTCGGCTCGTGCCGAGGCCGCGCCAGTCACCCACCTCGGCCGTGTCATTGACGGTCGCCCAGATCTCTTCTTGGGTCTCACGCGTGTCGAGGCCCCAGAGCCCGGTCGCGTCTTCTATCGTGACCTTGTCGTTCACGACGTTGATCCACACCGGCTTGTCCGCTTTGCCGAGCACGACGACTCCGTCCCATCCCGCGTACTTCAGGTGCGAGGAGAAACGGCCTCCAAAGTTGCTGCGGGTGTACCAGCCGACCGGGTAGCCCTGCAGACCGATGGCCTGCACTTCGGTCCGCCCTGCCACCGAGGGTGCCGGGGTGCCGGAGAGTGGCGACGTCATGAGCGTGATGACGTTGCCGGGGTCGTCGCCTTTGACCGTCTTGTCCTTGCAGAGGTCCCAGAATATGGCCGAGCCCATCCCGTGACCGCCGCCCCACGATTCGTACTTCTCCGTGGGTATCTCTTCGATGCTCTTGGTGGAGAGGTCCACCTTGAGGATCTTGCCTGCATAACCGTTAGCCATCATCTACCTCCATGGGTGTGTCATGTTCAGCTGGCGCTTCAGGCGCCTGTGACTAGTGCCCGCCAGACGCCCCACCGGCGCCGGAGAAGCCGAACGCGTCCCACGAGGGGCCGCGCAGATCGACGTTGTACCCGTCCTCGTTCTGCCGCGGGATCTCTCGCGTGAACGAGATCGCGCGCATCGAACAGAGCGTCTCGCATGCACGCTTGCCGTCAGGCCCGCCCTTCTCGTCCCAGAAGGGCGTGTCGGCGCACAGGTCGCACTTCTGCGAGTGCTTCTCCTCGAAGTTCCACTGCACTCGTGAGGGCGTGAAGGGGCACGCCTCCACGCAGCGCTCACAGCCGATGCACTTGCTCGCGTCGATGGTTCGCACGTTGCCGTGCTTGGTGTCGACGTGGTTGGCGCCTGTCGGGCATGCGTCGACACAGGCGGGATACGGACACTGCCGGCACTGGGCGATCTCTATGTCGTTGGGGAAGGCGCCGAAGCTGTCCTGCACCACCTGGATGCGGGCGAGCGACAGGTTCACCTCACCAGTATGTGCGAGCGAACATGCCATCATGCAGGTGGTGCATCCGGAGCACTTCTTGGTATCCACGAGCAGGTAGCCATCCGAAGCGGGGACGGCGAACACCTCGTCGGGCAGAAGGAAGCCCTTGACGAGCACGCCTCCGAGCACAAGCCCGATTCCCGCCCCGCCGACTCCGGTGAGGAACTGGCGGCGAGACATCTCCGCGCTTTCCTTGACGGCCGGCCCTGCCGGTTCTTTCTTGTCGTTGTCTGCCATCATCAGTCCTTTCATGTGGTTCAGCGGCGTGTCTAAGAGGCCGCTTCATCTGTGAAACGGTCTTCTGGCGCCTCGCGCCCCTCGAGTTCGGCGAGCCAGCCCGGGTGCTCGTCCTTGACGTGCTCGAGCGAGACCCATCCGGTGAACATGGAGCGCAGCACCGGCCAGCTCATGGGGAGGATCGCGCCGGCGATGACGTGC
>JAJFTR010000007.1 GCA_021372825.1 Actinomycetes bacterium | reverse complement strand
AGCGATCGGTGACGGAGATCCGCAGGTAGTCGATTCTGCGTCCGAACGAATCGGTTCCCACTACCTGCCTCCTTCCGCCATGAAGGTCCGCTCGATGAGGTCGATGACACCAGCGTGATCGTCGAGGTCCAGACGTGGGACGCCAGGTACCTGTAGATCTGGGTTGTCGGTCACGAGCGCGAAAAGGTCAGCAGGAGCGCTGATGATCTCGTCGGATCGCCCAAGACGTGAGACCTCTATGCGCACATCGCCCGCACGCTTGAAGCCCTCGGTCACCAATATGTCACAACCGGCGCGCTCGGCTTCCGCGACGATCGCCGAGAGCGGCTGCTCCTCATCGACCCGCCGCACGACCGCGAACTGCGTGGGCGAGGATATCATGGCTACCGTGGCGCCGGCATGGCTGTGCCGCCACGAATCCTTGCCGGGGATGTCGATATCGACTTCATGAACGTGGTGCTTGCATGTCGCCACGCGGTATCCGTGCGCCACAAGACCCCGCACGATGGCCTCAACGACGGTCGTCTTGCCGGAATCGCTCTTGCCCACGATCGAGACGACCGGGATGCCGGTCCCGTCGCCCATGTCAGAAACACCCAAGGTCGCAGCTCTTGACCCGCACGCCGGCCAGATCGGCTGCAGCGCCGGCCACCTTGTATGGGACGCCCGAGTCCTCGGCGACCTTGCGCAACACGGCGCATGTGATCCTATCGTCGACGGCTTTGTCCAGGATCGCCTCGGTAAGAGCTGGCGTCACTTGCTCGGCCCATCGCGGATCTGTTTCTTTCGGCGCTCCGCTGCTCATTGCGTACCCTCTTCCATGTCGAGACGGATACAATCCACCACACTTCCTGCCGGGAAGAACGACTCATGCTCGGGCAATACGAGCAAACAGTTCGCGCGATGCATCGAGGTCAGCATCGCCGACGACTGCGCGCCGGAGAGAGCTGCAACGTACGTGCCGTCTTGCTGGCGATCGCAGCGCGCGCGGAGATAGTACCTGCGGCCGGGGTCCTTCTTGACGTCATGCGCAAGAACGACGTCATGCCGGGGACGCGCGAGGAAGGTATGGCCGGTCATCTTGCGGATCACGGGTCGTACGAAGAGCTCGAAACCGACCATCGTCGACGTCGGATTTCCCGGCAGACCGAAGAACGGGGTGCCGCCGATGGTCCCGTGGGCTTGCGGCGCGCCAGGCCTCATCGCGACTCTCCAGAAGTCCATTTGGCCGATGGACTCGAGCACGGTCTTGACGACGTCATAGTCCCCCATGCTCACGCCGCCTGTGGTGACCATGAGGTCGAACTCAGGCGCGCGCGACAGGATAGCCGTGGTGTGTTCCACTGTATCGCGAGCCACGTCGAGCACATGCGGCTCCCCGCCCGCTTCACTTACTTGCGCGGCCAGCGTGTAGGAGTTCGAGTTGCGTATCTTGCCCGGACCCGGCTTCTCCGTGATGTCGACGAGCTCATCACCCGTGGCGACGATCGCAACCCGCGGCCGGCGGTAGACGAGCGGCTCCGCGCATCCCACTGCGGCGAGCAATCCTACCCCTGCGGCGTCCACGACCTCTCCGGCGGCCATGACCACCTCGCCCTTCCTGACGTCCTCGCCGTGGAAGCGCAGGTGCTCGCGTCTGGCGACGGGGCTGTACACCACCACAGTCGCGCCATCGTCTTCCTCCGCCGTGTCCTCCACCATGACGACCGCATCGGCGCCCGGCGGCACGGGTGCACCGGTCATGATCCGTGTCGCTTCACCGGCACCCACGGGGACCGAGGGGAATGCGCCTGCCGCCACGTGCTCGACCACTCGCAGGCGGACAGGGGTCTCGCGGCTGGCTCCCGCGACATCTGCGGCACGGACCGCATAGCCGTCCATCGCAGAGTTATCGAAGGGAGGTACGTCGATGTCCGAGACGACATCGTGCGCCAGTACCCGGCCGAGCGCGCCAAGCGGGTCCACGCGCTCTGGCTCGAGGGTGCTGATGCGGGACAGGACGATCTCCTGCGCTTCCTCGACGGTGATCATCACTCGGTCTCCTTCACGTGCACACGTTGTGGATTGGTATACATGACAAGCTTCCCGCCTCGCGCGTATCCCACGAGTGTCAGTTGCATGGCATCGGCGATCTCGGCGGCGAGCTCGGTCACCGCGGTACGCGAGACCACGATCGGCACCTGGGCTTTGGCCGCCTTTACAGCCATCTCGTAGGAAATGCGGCCAGTGGTCAGCAGCACGCCATCGACCGTGGGGATGCCGTCCAGCCATGCGCGGCCAAGGACCTTGTCGACCGCGTTGTGGCGACCCACGTCCTCACGAACAAGCACGACCTCGCCACCGCGCCCGAGCGCACATGCATGCACGCCGCCGGTGTCTCGATACGCGACGGCCTTCCGAGCCATCTGGCTCATCATGTCATACAGCTCCTCGGAGTCCACCACGATGTCAGACACCACGGGATCCATCCCGAGGCTATGCCCCACTGAGGCGAAGGTGACGCCCTTCCCGCACCCGGCGGTGATGTACCGGCGCCGGTAGACGAGGTCGTCAGGGACCGGTTCGCTTGATCGCACGTACACCATTCCTCGCTTGCGGTCGGCATCGACGCCGAGAAGCGCCGCGCGGTCCGACAGCAATCCCTCCGACACCAGGAAGCCCGCGGCCATCTCCTCAAGATCCTCGGGTGTCGCCTGTATGGTCGCGATCTCCACGTCGTTCATCGTGATCGTGACGGCGCGCTCGGCGGGTAGGCCTCGGCCATGGCCTGGACCTGCTGCAACGACCGTGACTTTCGGACGACGGGCCCCGAAATCGTCGACGGCGGTCTCATCGGCAGACGCGGTTCTTATCTCTGCGAGGTCCTCAGGAGTGTTCACGTTCTGCAGACTGCGCAGCTCCGGATCGACCTTCCGCAGGCTCTCCACATCCACCTCGACGACATCGAGAGAGGGAAGCATCGCCACCACCCGGCGTCTCCCCGAATCGAGAACGCGTTGCGCAACTGCCACGCAGTCACGCCGGTACAGCGCGAGCAGTGGTTCCGCACCCTTACTGGTGACCGGAACGACGGCTTGCGCGCCATCGCGAGCGTCCCACAAGGCTCGCACCACATCGGGACTCAGCCACGGCATGTCCGCCGCGACCGCGAGCACCCATTCGTCGGAGGCGTTCTTGAGGGCGGTCGCCAGACCACCCAGCGGCCCCTGGTAAGACACCTCGTCTTGCAGTACCGCTACCTCGGGAGGAAGTCCCGCGCGCTCAAGAGACTCAGGCCGGTTGGTGACGACCATCGTATGCGCACACACGCCCGACACCGCTTGGACCACGCGCACGATCAGCGGTTCGCCTTCCACCAGGAGGAGCGCTTTGTCGACGCCCATACGCATGGAACGGCCGCCCGCGAGCACAGCGGCCGTGACAGGTATTCGACTGCTACAAGACACTAGACCTCCATCGCGGGTGCCGGCCTGCGAATCGGGTGCCTCGGCACGAGATATATCATAACCTTGAGGGCACGCCTTGCGCAGCAGCGACATGGACCGCCGTCGCCTTGAACAGCACAGTCACATCATCGCCCGGCTCAAGGTCAAGGTCACGCAGCGATGCTCTCGAGATGGATGATGCAAGTCGCAGGCCATCTCTGCGCAAGGCGACCCGCACGAGCGCTCCGCGGGGTTCGATCGCCTCGACACGCATGGTGAGCCGGTTCCTTGCCGAGGAGACCGGCACTTCGCTTTGCGCGGCAAACAGCATCACGTCTTCGGGGCGTATGCCGACGAGGACCTTCTGCCCGGGACAGAACATGCTGCAGGCATAGATGATCTGACCTCCTACCATGATTCGGGCGATACCCTCCTCGGTATCTACGATCTCGCCGTCGAGTGCGGTCTCCATGCCGATGAAGTCTGCGACCCACGGATCGGTCGGAAGGCCCATTACGTCATCGACGGTGCCCGAACGCACGAAACGGCCTTCGTGCATGATGCTCACCCTGTCGGCCACCACCATCGCCTCGTCCTGGTCGTGCGTGACGTAGATGGCGCTCACGCCGGACGTCGTGAGGATCTCCGAGAAGTCGGCCACCAACTTGCGCTTGATGAGCGGGTCGAGATAGCTCAGAGGCTCGTCGAGCAACAAGATGCGCGGCTCGAGGACGAGCGCGCGAGCGAGCGCGACGCGCTGAGCCTCGCCCCCAGACAGCTGCAGAGCCGAGTGGCGTTGTGTCCCCTCAAGACCGACGCGCGCCAGTGCCGCATCCACGCGGTCCTCCCGCTCCCGCGCTGAAACACCCCGTAACTTGAGGCCGTAGGCCACGTTCTCGGCAACGGTACCCTTGAACAAATAGGGGTTCTGGAAGACAGCCGCCATCATGAGGCGCGCTTCTCGGTCCGCCGAGCCGGCCTGGGCGCCATCGATCCATATCCGTCCTGTGGCCGGCTTCTCGAGAAGGCCGAGTACCCGCAGGAGCGTCGACTTGCCCGAACCCGACGGTCCGAGAACCGCATGAGTCTCGCCCTCATACAGCTCGAAGCGCTCGACGTCAAGCACAGTGCGCTTGCGGTAACGCACGGTGAGATTCTCGGCGACGATGATCGGCTCGCTCTTACCAGCTCGCGCATCAGCGCTCATACCGGCTCCCTGACTGCTGGAGCGCGGTGAGCCCGTTGTTGATCACGAACGCCATGCCGATGAGGATGATTCCCAAGGCAAGCGCCACGTCGAAGTTACCCTTCTGTGTCTCGAGCACGATCGCAGTGGTCATCACACGCGTCGAGTGCTCGATGTTGCCTCCGACGAGCATCACAGCTCCGACCTCGGAGATGATTCCTCCGAACCCCGCCACGATGGCCGCCATCACCCCGCGGCGCGCTTCCGTGATCGTGAGAAGAGCCTCGTGCCATGACGTGGCGCCCAGCGAGCGCGCCTGAAGGCGCATCTCGAGAGGCACCGAACCCACAGCGGCGGCGGTCACCCCGATCACGAGCGGGCACGAGATGATCACCTGGGCGACGAGCATCGCCCCTACGGTGAACAGAAGGCGAGGCGCGTCATGCGGCGCCGCAGCGGGGTCCCACCAGTTCAACACATCTGTGGCGAACGCGGCTATCGGCCCGCTCCGGGACAAGAACATGTACACGATGAGACCCGCCACCACCGGCGGCAAACCCATGCCCGTGTTCACGATCACTTGGATGAAAGTCCGCCCACGGAACTTCCGCGAGCCGAGGACATACCCCAAAGGCACACCCACAGCTGTGGCGAGGACGACGGCCAAGCCGGACACGCGCAGCGACAGCCCGATGATCTCCCACACACCCGGGTCTCCGCCGAACAGGAGCGCGCCTGCGTGCATGAGACCCTTCCAGATGTCCTCCATCGCGTTCCCTTCCGACTGAACGGGGCGCTCACGCTCGACGCGTCAGCGCCCCGCTGCGAGCGGTGCCGGTGACTCTTACGGAGCGTTCGGGATGAACAGCTGCTGACCGTACGTGTCGACGCCGTACGAGGCGATCACGGACTGCCCCTCATCGCTCACGATCCAATCGGCGAACGCCTGAGCACCCTCTGGGTTCGCAGCACCCGCCACGGGGATGACGCCGTACTGGTTGAACAGCGACTTGTCGCCCTCGACGAGGATCTCGAGCTTCAGGTTGTCCTTCATCGCCAGATAAGTAGCGCGGTCGGCAAGAGTGTACGCGCCCTGCTCTGATGCCATCGTGAGCACGTCACCCATACCCTTACCAGCGGATTGGTACCACGAGGCTGTCGGCGTGCTCTCACCCGCCTCTTTCCAGATCGCCATCTCCTTGGTGTGCGTGCCAGAGTCATCGCCACGGGACACGAACGTCGCTTCCGCCGCCTTGATCTTCTTGAATGCCTCAGCCGCAGACGTCATGCCCTTGATGCCGGCAGGATCGCTCGCAGGCCCGACGATGATAAAGTCGTTGTACATGACGTCAGTACGCTTGGTGCCATATCCGGCGCCGACGAACTCCTCTTCCTTGGCTTTCGCGTGCACGAGAAGGACGTCGGCGTCCTTGTTCTTGCCGAGTTCAAGCGCCTCGCCGGTTCCCTTTGCGATGACCTCGACTTTGTACTGCGGGTATGCCTTCTCGAATGCCGGGATCAGCACGTCGAAAAGCCCCGAGTCTTGAGTCGAGGTGGTCGATGCCAGGATGATGGTCGAGGTCTCGACAGGTGTCTCGGTCGTCGTTGCGGATTGCTCGGTGGTGTTCGAGCCGCACGCCGTCAGTGAGAACAACATCCCGACTGCAAGCGCGAGGGTGACGACCCTCAAGACAGCGGACCCCCTAAAGCGGTGTATCATGCTCACTCCTTTCCAAGTGTGGGAGGCGAGGACGTTTCCGGTCCTCACCCTATCGTCCCTGGATCCATAGCGGCCGCTCGTCCACGTTAGGCGTCCAGGGCTCGGAGAATATGGCCCGCACCATGCAAGGGCGGGTATCACGGTTCGGAGTGTAGCGCAACTCCTCGGACGCGGGAACACCTGGCGCGCGGGTCACAGGACCCCGCGCAGATGGTCCGCAAGCGCGTCGGCGGCACGCGTGAGTGTCGCGCGCGGCAACACGAGGAACAGTGGGCGCTGGAGCGGGAAGTCAAGGACCGGCACGCGGCTGACCGTCCCCAGGGTGATCGCCTTGGCGGCGACGCGCCGGCTCACCACCCCTAGACCCATGCCGCCTTCCACTGCAGACAAGACCGCCTCGTTCGTGCCGAGTTCGATGACGACGCGAAGCTCTGCGGGGTCGACGCCGGCCCGTCGCATCGCGTCCTCCGCGACCATGCGAGTGCCCGAGCCTGGCTCCCGCACCACGAAAGGCTCATCGACAAGATCCGCAAGCGCGACACTTCGTCCCTCAGCGAGGCCATGCTGGGGCGGGCATATCATCTCCAGCTCGTCGACGCCAAGCTGCTCGAACAGCACGCGGGCGCCGGGGACCTCAGCTCCGGTCATGCCGAGATGCGCCTCGCCGCTCTCGATCCTCTCGACCACCTCGGCCGTGTCGACGATCTTGAGTGACACGCCGACCTCCGGGAACTTGGACAGGAACTCGCCGAACACTTTCGGCAGCACGTACTGCCCAGGAGTCGTGCTCGCGGCGACGAGAAGGCGCCCTGACACGGTGTTCGAGAGGCTCTCCAGCTCCACACGCGCTTCCTCGATATCGGCGAGTACCTTGCGCGCATAAGGCAACAGCACCTTGCCCGCCTCGGTGAGGTCGACTCTCCGATACCGCCGGTCGAGGAGTGTGACGCCCAGGTCCGTTTCGAGTGCCTGCACTTGCATCGTCACTGCCGGCTGCGACACGCCTAGGACACGCGCGGCCTCAGAGAACGACGTGTGGTCGACGACAGTGACGAACGCCCGCAGCTGCTGCACATTCATGGCTCCGACCCCCATGAGCGCTGATATCCGACCGCATCACTCTAGCATTCAGGTCGCGATCGAGGGATCAGGATGCCTCGCGTCCGCCGACTCCACGCCGAACTGAGTCCGATAGAGCTCGGCATACAGACCGCCCGCAGCCACTAGATCCTGATGTCGGCCCGCCTCCACGATGCGGCCGCGACTCATGACCAGGATCTTGTCAGCGTCACGCACTGTGGAAAGCCTGTGCGCGATCACCAGCGACGTCCGACCGACGAGCGCCGCGGCGAGCGCACGCTGCACGGCGAGCTCGGATTCCGAGTCAAGATGCGCGGTGGCCTCGTCCAGAACGACGATGTCGGGCGCCTTGAGCAGCAAGCGGGCTATCGCAAGCCGCTGCTTCTCGCCTCCTGAGAGACGATATCCACGCTCTCCCACCACCGTGTCGAGTCCGTCGGGCAGCTCTCGGACAAGGTCAAGGATCTGCGCGCCCTCGAGCGCTTTCATGAGGTCCTCTTGAGTCGCGTCGGGCCGCGCATACAGGAGATTGGCGCGTATGGTGTCGTGGAACATGTGGGGGTCCTGGGTGACCATGCTCACGACATCATGCAGGGACTCCAACGTCACGTCTCGGATATCGACCCCGTTGATCCGCACGGCGCCTTGCGCAGGATCATACAGACGTGGCACCAAGTAGCTGAGCGTGGTCTTGCCGGAGCCTGACGGGCCCACGAGCGCGACGAGTTCGCCTGGCTCGACCGAGAAGGTGACGTCGTGCAGCACGCCTTGGGTACTCGTCGCTTCGGGGGCCGTCACATCCGCGAGCGAGCCGTGCACCACCTCCGAGCTAGGCGGGTATGCGAACGAGACGTGATCGAACTCGATGTTGGCAGGACCGCGCGTAAGCTCGATCGCGTCGGCCCTCTCTTCGATGAGCGCGGGCATGTCGAGCAGCTCGAAGACGCGCTCGAAAGAGACGAGCGCCGTCATCACATCCACCTGCATGTTCGAAAGGGATGTCAGGGGTCCATAGAGCCGATTGAGGTACGCAGTCAATGCGACGACTGTGCCGATATCAAGCACGCCCCGGACCGAGAGCACACCACCCCACCCATACACGAGAGCGGTAGCGATCGAGGCGGTGAGCGTGAGCGCCACGAAGAAGACGCGGCCATACATCCCGCGAAGGATCGCGATGTCGCGTACACGTCCCGCGCGCTCGGCGAACGCATCATCCTCTTCCGCGGGCCTGCCGAACAGCTTCGTGAGCAAGGCGCCCGCCACGTTGAAGCGCTCGATCATCATCGCGTTGAGATCGGCGTCCAGGTCATACCGCTCGCGAGTGATCACTTGGATGCGCTGCCCAAGCCAGCGTGCGGGAAGCAAGAAGAGCGGCAGGACCAATAGCGCCACAAGGGTGAGTTGCCACGAGAGTCCGAACATCGCGATGAGCACCAGCCCTACGCGCACGAGATTGCCGACGACCGTGGAGAGGACATCGGTGAGAGCCTGCTGCGCTCCTTGCACATCGTCGTTGAGGCGGTTCACGAGCGCGCCGGTCTGTGTCCGGACGAAGAACGCGAGCCCCATTCGCTGCACATGTCCGAACACGCGTGTACGCATGTCGAACATCAGCCCTTCGCCGATGCGAAGCGATACCCATCGCTGCACGAGTAGGATCACGGCGTCGACGACCGCCAGCGCGGCCACCAAGAGGGCGAGCCTGACGATCACTGCCACATCCTTGCCGAGGATACCCTGGTTAATGACCTGGCGGTAGATGAGCGGATCGAGCACGCCGATGAACGCCTCGACGGTCACAAGCACGAGGAAGATCACGAGCTGCTTCCGGTAGGGCACAAGGAGCGCGAAGATGCGCTTAGAGGTCCCCGGAGCCACCTTCTCCTGTGTCACCGAGGGGTCCCGGAGCAGGGACTGGAGTGTGCTATGTCCACGCATGCCAGGGCTGACGCCCATCACACAGCCCCGCTTCCGCGCTTCTCGGCGTGCACGCCGCCCGTACGGCCCGCCTGCATACTAGCACGCGGTCTTGCGTGCCGCGCACGTCCGGGGCGGTATGGCGTGCTCCCATCGGGTCTTCGGACGATCATGCGCTTGGCAGACCACCTGTGCGATGTGACTGCCGAAGGGGGCGCACGTCCAGAACGTCCACCTTGGCCTCCCGCAGCAGCGATTCGATGCCCGAACGCTTCGCCCAATCGAATCGCAACACGACTCCGCAGTCACTCGACACATCCCGTGGTGTGGGAATGAGTCGAACCGCATACCCCGCTCGTTGCGCGAGAGCCTCGGCGCGCATCGCCACCGAACTTGAAGGAAACACCGCGACTCCGTATTCGTTCATCGCGACTCCGCTAGCTCCTTCATCGCGGCGATCACCGCTTCCACATCCGAGCGTGTGTTCGCAGGACCAAGCGACAAGCGCACGGTGCCTTCAGGGAACGTCCCCAGCGTCCGGTGCGCGGCCGGGGAGCAGTGCAGCCCCACGCGCGAGAGGATCCCGTACTCATCGTCAAGGGCGAGACCCACCTCCGAGACCCGCCACCCCTCAAGAGTCACTGATATCACCGCCGTGCGGTCCTCGGCACGAGGCGGGCCGTACAACCTAAGCCCCGGGATCGCCGACAGCCCTTCGATGAGCGCCCGGGAAAGCTCGATCTCCTGCGCACGGATGGTATGGATGCCTGTATCGCGCAACCATTTGATGGCTGCGCCAAGCCCCGCGATGCCCACTCCGTTGGGCGTGCCGCTCTCGTACTTGTCGGGCAGATTGTCGGGCTGTTCCTCGAATTCCGAGCGACTGCCTGTGCCTCCTCGCACCAGTGGGCGCAGAAGGCTCGGATCGAAGTCATCGCCGAGCACGAGGCCCCCTGTGCCGGTCGGCCCGTGCAGCGCCTTATGACCCGTGAACGCCAAGAGGTCGACTCCTAGAGCATGTTGATCGATGGGCAGCGCGCCTGCCGTCTGTGCAGCGTCGAGAAGAAGCAGCGCACCTGCCTCGTGCGCGATCGTCGCGATATCCGCAACCGGCTGGATGGTGCCGACCACGTTGCTCGCGTGGTTCACCACCACCAGCTTGGTGCCATGAGTCACAGTGGCGCGCATCGCTTCAAGATCCACCTGGCCATCCGGGTGACACGGAACGACCAAGACTTCCACGCCCGCCTTCTCGAGCGCGCGCAACGGTCGCATCACCGAGTTGTGCTCCATAGCCGTCGTGACGACGCGGTCTTGAGGATCGAGCAACCCGTTGATCGCCAGATTGAGAGCTTCGGTCACGTTCGGCGTGAACACCACCCGAAGCGGATCAGCAATTCCGAACAGTGACGCCACCTCTTCGCGAACCTCATAGATAACGCGCGCCGCGGCGATAGAAAGACGATGCCCAGAGCGTCCCGGATTGCCGCCGGTGTGCTCGAGGTAGTCCGTCATGGCCTCAGCCACGCACGGGGGCTTGGGCCACGATGTGGCAGCGTAGTCGACGTAGATCATGCCGCACGCATCCTATCCTCCGCAGAAGTGATAGTTCTCTTCCACCGCGATGACGATGTAAGACTTCGACGCGTCGCCCGGCTGAGGGATCGCCCACACTCTGATCCACACAAGACGCACGTCATCGAAGAAGATGCTCATGAGCCCCTCTGGTCCGCGATCGAAGAAGAAGAGCTCCCGCTTCTTGGACGTGGGATCCTTGATCTTCCCCCTGTAGTAGTCGGAGATCTCCTTCTGGGTCGCGTCGACGCTGTAGTAGCCCCAATCGGCACCAGTCGCCATCGCTTTGTATTTGTCGATACCCGGCCACTCGAACGGCACGGCTTTCGCGAGCGGCTCCATCCCCGGGTACTGTGGCACGCCGTACTTCGAGAAGATGTCATCCGAGGCAGAGGCCGGGGCGTTTCCTGCGCCTGCCGCAGGCCCGCTCGTCGTGGGAGTGGCTGCCGGGGACCGTGTTGCGGGTGTCGATGTCTCGACGCCCGGCACAACGGTGGAAGTCGTGCCCGACGTGGAAGATGCCCCGCTTGGATTCCGGTTCGCAGGGGTCGTATCCTGCTCGTTCTGGCCGCACCCTGTGAGCATGCTTACAACCATGGCCAGGGCTGCGGTCATCGCGATGCAGGTGAAGAGCATCCTGCGATGGGACTCGGTTGCCATCACGCCTTCCTTACTGCCCACCGCGTTCGCCTGGGCATGGCGATCGCATGAGTGAGCGCATTCCGCGGGTGCCGCTCAGAGCGGCAACCCGAGTCTCATGAACACGGGGGTGAGCACGATGTTGAAGAACACCATGCCGATGTAGAATCCGACAAGGTAGAACAGGGCCCCTTGGCGTCCTTCCGATGCGAGGACATGCATCCTGAAAGGACATCCTCCGGCGAGCATCCCCACGGCGCCGAGGCCGAGGCCTCCTACCACCGCGAACACCCACGGAAGAGCCTGATCCGCAATCGACTCGTGGAGCATCGGAAAGCCCGGAAGGAACCCCCCCAGTCTGCCGAACGCCACGTATCCGAGCAGCGCTCCTCCGAATGCTGCGAGAACACCACGCAGAAGAGTCGTGTCACGTGTGAGCACCACGTCCCTGTATCCGGACACGAAGCACAGCCGAGAGCGCTGGCCGAGGTAGCCTGCCACGAATCCCAGGATCAGTGTCGCGATCGCATGAGTGGGAGTCATCGCGCATCACCGCCCGTCGAGACGGCACGGCGCTGCCACCAGCGAACGATAAGCGTCATCAAGGTGGCGCCCACTGCGACGCTCGCCCATCCCACGAACCCGATAGGACTTCCGTACGCGCTCAACAAGACGATCCGTATCGGACAGCCGGCCAGAAGAAGTCCGAAGTTGATGGACAGGAAGCCATATATCACGTACTTCCACCATCCGTTCACCCGCCTGAACCTAAGTTCCTTGTTGCGCCACGCTGCAAATACAGCGCCAGCGACCACGCCGACCACTGTCATCAAGGGGTAGATCGTGGAAACCAGACTCACGGGCCAATCCACACCAACAAGACGGTTCGCGATCCAGTCGAAGAAGTCCCTCGGGTGGCAGATCATGCAGAAACCGTTGGCAACCGGTGGGAAGACGTTGAAATAGGCCTGGACGAGTGCGGCGCCTACCCCGAGCACGAGCCCGGCCCAAAACGGCGTGACCTTGACATGAGTGAGCTTCATCCCGCTCTCCTGTCAGCCTGCACCCTTGATGAGGCTCATCACCTCTGCACGGGTCGCTTGGTTGGTTGCGAAAGCCCCCCGCACGGCCGACGTGGTCGTCATCGCTCCTGGCTTGCCGACTCCCCGCATGGACATGCACATGTGTTCCGCCTCGATGACGACCATCACTCCCCGCGGGCATAGCTGCTCAACGAGTGTATCGGCGATCAAGGATGTGAGTCTCTCCTGGACCTGCGGGCGTCTCGCGAAGACCTCGACGAGTCGAGCCAGCTTGGAAAGCCCACACACCCTCCCTGATTCGTTAGGGATGTACGCAACGTGCGCCTTGCCGATGAACGGCAGGAGATGGTGCTCACACATCGAGTAAAGCGGGATGTCATGTACCAGGACCATCTCCTGATGACCCTCGTCAAAGGTCACCGACAGATGGGCGGCGGGATCCTCCGAAAGCCCCGCGAACACTTCCGAGTACATGTCAGCTACGCGCCTTGGTGTGTCGAGCAGTCCCTCGCGCTGTGGGTCCTCGCCGACGCCCTCCAAGATCATGCGCACGCCTTGCATGATCAGATCGCGATCGAAGGGTGCCCTGACGGACCTCTCGCCAGGCTCTCCGCGTCCATCTTGCTCATCGTTCCCGCCATCCGGGCTCCATGCCGTCGCCCCGCTCATCCGCTCCGAGTGTTTGAGCGCCGCACGGATCACTTCCTCGTGATCGAAAGCCAGCGGCCTAGGAAGTCGAGCGACCTCGAACCACTGGGCGTCAGCGGCATCATCGCCTGCTACGACCATCGGCTTGTTGTGGCCGACGTCGCATGCGTACACCACGCACTCGGTCTCGCCACGCGGGTCGGTGTCAGTGCTGGTCACCACCTCGAGTACTGCAAGACGCTCGCCGAGAAACAAACCTGTCTCTTCGGCAAACTCACGGATTGCGGCCTTAAGTGCAGTCTCACCGGCCTCGACAAAGCCGCTCGGAAGGGCCCACAGACCACGGAACGGCTCCCTTCCCCGGCGTACGAGCAAGACTTCCCGCCTAACCGCTTGCCCCGCGAAAGCGACGACCGCGCACACTCTCATCGGGTATCGCGCCCCAGCATCAGCGGCTGCGAGTGGCCTCACGTCGGACCCAGTCGGCTGGGCTGGATGCTTCATCAGCTCATGCATGCCCATGGTGATCCTCTTCTCTTGTAGTTCGTCCTTGC
The DNA here is from genome assembly GCA_021372825.1 of Actinomycetes bacterium. Lineage (GTDB taxonomy): Bacteria > Actinomycetota > Coriobacteriia > Anaerosomatales > Anaerosomataceae > JAJFTR01. Next base: position 4,997 of record JAJFTR010000007.1, on the reverse strand, counting down.
CGGCTTTACACGCCTGCAAGCCGTGCCTTCACACGTTCTTGTCGATGCCGAGAGCCTGCGCGCGCTTCTCGGTGATCTCCTCCACTTGTGCCGCACTTAGGTGTGTGGTCTCGATGATCGCGTGCTTGCAGTCGTACTCCTCCCACTCGCGCGACAGTACGGTGATGCCGAGTTCCTCGGCCTTCTCATAGAAAAGCGTGCCAGGGAACGGCGCAGTGTAGGAGATCGATGGGTCCGCGCCGGCGGACTTCAGCTCGGCCACGAAATCGAACGTCTCATCCAGAGTCTCCGGTGTATCGTCCGGAAGCGGGACCATGAAGGAGACCGTCGGCTGTATCCCTGCAGCTACCGACCATTCGACCGCGCGGCGAGCAGCGTCCTTTGTGATGCCCTTCACGGAGTCCAGAATCGCCTGAGAGCCTGATTCGATCCCGAACTGGATACCCGTGCATCCCGCGTGAGCCATGTCGGAGAGCATCTGTTGGTCCACCAGGTCGGCTCGGGTCGCACATGCCCACGTCACCTGTCCGGCGACACGCTTCATCTCACGCAAGAACTCGCGCACCCACCTGCGGGACAGCGTGAAGATGTCGTCGCCGAAGAACACATGGGTGGCGCCGTATTCACGCATGAGATACGCAAGCTCGTCGACGACCGATACGGCAGAGCGCTGACGATGCCGACCGCTCCAGATGAATGAGGCGGAGCAGAACGGGCACCGATAGGGGCAGCCTCCACGAGCGGTCAGCACAGTGAATGGGTTCTCGTAAAAGTCAAAGGAGAGCAGATCCCAGGCAGGGTACGGATACGCGTCCGGATCGCCCGTGGCACCCCGCGCGTTGATCTGTGGGACTCCATCTACTGCATACCCGAGCCCGGGAATGGACGCGAATCCATCCGCGCCCGACTCCAGGGCGGAAACAAGCGAGAGCAGGGGGCGCTCTCCCTCGCCAACGATCACGAAGTCCACGCAGGACTCTTGCAGCACATCAGCGGGCAAGATACTGGGGTGCGCACCACCGAAGACGATGGGAACACCTGGGGCCCATTCCTTTATCCGCAGGGCGTAGCGGACAGCGTTGTTGTAAGTCTCTGTATGAACGGACATCCCCACGAGGTCGGGTTGAAACCGCTTGAGGACCACCTCTGCGCGCTGCAGACTCGACGCGCTGAGATTGAGGTCCACGACCTCCACCTCGTGCCCGTGCTCACGCAGAAATGACGCCAGGTACGCCAAACCGAGTGGTGGCGATACCTGGGCGTGGATACTGAGCCTCGCCACAGGGGCGTTGAAGAGAAGGACACGCACGAAGACTCCTTCGTCTAGCGGCACCGCCACGCGCTGGTGGCGGTGCCGCTAGAATCTCTCTGGGTCGAATCGAGACGATACAGAGCGCCTACCGTCGCCTCACGAAGCAGGTATCTCCTCGAAGACCGCCACTCCTTCTCCTACAGCTGACAAGACATCCGTGTACTGGCGGAAGCGGTAGTCGACGATGCTCTCAATGACGGCCATCTTTGCAAACTCGGCGCCGACTCCTTGAAGCCGAGATTCGATGACGTCGGCCATCTCCTCGTCGCCTACGACCGTTCGCACCCACTTCACCAATTTGGCACTGTCTACCCAGTTGAACCCGGCGTTGAGAAACGCCTCCTCAAGCAAGGGCGTCTCAAGGTCCCGAACAGCACGCGCCATCGCTATCGCTAGAGCCGGCAATGACGAGACGCTCTCCCGGATATTGCCCTTTCGCCTCGTCATACGAATGACTTCGAATCCTTCTGTCACGGGATCCAGATCACGGATCCAATATCGCACCGACTCGACGGTGGGCAGACTCATGTCAAGCCCATCTATGGTGAGCGGTTCGCTTTGTTCAGTCACGATCGACATCTCCTTACAGAGCACCTGCCGCCGCAAGGGCATCGGCGATACGGCCGTACCCCATACCTTCCAGCGTCTCCCTCGTGGGAACGCCCTTCTCGGACCAACCCTCGGCCTTGTACAGGCGCGTCTTCACGTCTTCCCACTTGTCCCGGTCCAGCGTGCGGTTCAAGCACGTGTCGTACGTCCACTTCCCGTTGATGTACGCAGGGAGGAAGTAGGGAGCCGAAGTCGGTACGTCGAAGACGTAGCCCGCCATCGTGTCATCGTCACGCGTACGACCCTGCAGTATCTGCAGTGCGCGCTCGATGGTCGCTTGCTTGCGGCCTTTCTCCTGCGACTTCTCGGTGTCGGTCTCCTCGCCGGTGACCGCAGTCCAGAACTTGTGCTCGTATTGGTCAAGCGCTTTGCCTGCGGTATCCCCTCCACGGTGAGTCGCGAAGTGGGGCCACGCCCAGTCGCAGAAGCCGACGGACTGCAGGTAGTACTCGTCGTAGTGCATGATCCACCGCACGGCGGCCAGGCGAGCGTCGCTGTAGATGCCCTGCTCGCTGTAGTCGAAGCACATCGGGTCGCCGAGCTCGGTGGCTTCTGCCATGTACTGGACGAGAGTCTCGGCCGGAACGTCAGACTCCACGCCAGCGATCGCCACAACGGTCGGAAGCCAGTGGACCTCCCAATTGTAGGAATGGCAGTTGCGGTCTCGTGAGCCGAGGGCGCCCGCGTAGCTCCAGTCGACCTCAAGGCGTGGATCATAGTGCTCTGTGTAGCCGTGATACGGATACGGAGCACTTCCGTTGCCGCTGAGCTCTTCCCACAGACCCCACTTGGTGAGTGCGCGTCCAGGACCCTCTGCCCAATCGGCTCCGATGTCGGTCCGGTACGCGACCGCCTTCAGGAACTCCTCCGCCCATGCCGCAGACTGTGGCCTGTCGAAGGGAAGCTTGCTGTCGATCTTCTTTCCGGGGCCGACGATACCCGCTTGGTTGAGCCTGATGAGGACACCGGGGTCCATGTATTGGAACGCATCCAGGCCCAAGTCGTTGAGCATCGTGGCGATGCGGCGCTCGTTGGTGCCACCGTCTGAGCCCCAGAAGATACTCTCGACGCAGTGCTGACCATTGCCGAGAGCGTCCGCGTACGAGTTGCGACAGCAGATGTAGCAGCCCATGCATCCCGAAGGCCGATGCGGCGTCTTGATCTTTGCATTGAGGTAATAGTCCATAGCGGCGAAGCCTGGTCCGCGGTCCAAGAGTCCCCAGTAGGACAAACCCGGCACCGGACTCGGCTGTGGGTTGATCTCATCCACCGGGTATTCGTACTTTTGCTGCATCTCCAAACGCAGGTCGATGAGTGCCTTCGGATCGGCGACCGGCACTCCGCCAGTGCCGTACACGCTCACCGCCTTGAGGTTCTTAGCTCCCCAGACAGCACCTGGACCGCCCTGACCACCAGCTCGGGTATCACTGATGACTGCCGAAGTCCTGACTTTGTTCTCTCCAGCAGGACCGATGGCCGCGACAACGGGCCTGAGTGTGCTGCGCCCCGAGTCACGTGTGCCGCCCGTGCTCAGCCAGTCACCAAAGGCGGCCTTGTCTCCGCGGACCCGTGCCCAGATCTCCTCCTGTGTCGCAATCGTGCCCAGTCCCCACAGGTCCTCCGCACTCTCGATGGTGACCTGTCCGTCAACGACATTGATCCACACCGGCTTGGCTGCCGCACCCTTGAGAGCTATGGCATCGAATCCCGCGGCCTTCATCATGGGAGCGAAACGGCCGCCCCATCCTGAGCGGGTGATCCAAGGCTTTGGAAAGCCCTGTACACCGGGGAACGTGCAGATAGTCCGCTCGGACGCTGAGGGAACACCGGTTCCGGACAGGCCCGAGGCAAACATGATGAATATGGCCTGCGGATCGAAGCCGTCAGCGGGTACCTTCCCGCCCGAGAGGTCGAACATGAGCTCTAGGCCAGATGCCCAGCCACCACCTTGTGACTGATACGGCTCAGAGCTGATCACTTCCACTTTCCCAGAGGACAGATCGACCACCGCGATCTTGCCCACGAACCCTCCTGCATATGCCATGTCTTGTAACCTCCTGACGTGGTGTCTTGAGAGCTGTGCGGCCGCGAACACGCGACCGTGGCCTACGAGGGATGCTACTTTTGCGACACAGCCGCCTGCAGCCCTGAGACCGTCGGATCCTGCGTCCCTGCGTCGTCAACGGGCATCCCGAGGAATGCCCAGCCCATCGTGCGCAGGTTAGTGTCATAGTCGGTGCTGGCCGGCGTGACGGAAACGAAGGAGATCGCGTTCATCGGGCATGACTCGACACACGCCTGCTTGCCACCTGGCCCGCCCTTCTCGTTCCAGTAGGGAGTGTCCACGCACAGGTCACACTTCTGCGAGTGCTTCTTCTCGAAGTTCCACTGCACTCGTGACGGTGTATAGGGACATGCCTGGATGCAACGCTCACAGCCGATGCACTTCGCAGGATCGATCCTGCGCACATTGCCGTGCTTGGTGTCGACGTGGTTCGCACCTGTCGGGCACGCGTCGACACAGGCGGGATACACGCATTGGTGGCACTGGTTGACCGCCACTTCCGACGGGAACTTGCCGTACGGATCGAACTCGACCTGGATGCGCGACAGGGACGGATTCGCGACACCGTCATGCGCGAGCGAGCACATCAACATGCACGTCTGGCACTCACCGCACTTCTTGCTGTCCACGACCAGGTAGCCCTGTGACACCGGAAAAGCGACCGCCTCATCGGGCAAGATGAACCCCTTGGCGATCAGCCCGCCCAGAATGACACCGATGCCTGCGCCGCCGAGCCCGGTCACGAACTGCCGACGCGATATCTCCTTGCCAGCGGTCTCGTCGACCGTCTGATTCTTATCTGCCATCACTTGCTCCTTTCGAGCATCTCATGAGCGCGCTTCAGCGACAGTTGCCTGCGTCGGAGCCGTCTCTTCTGGCGCCTCGCGCCCCTCGAGTTCGGCGAGCCAGCCCGGGTGCTCGTCCTTGACGTGCTCGAGCGAGACCCATCCGGTGAACATGGAGCGCAGCACCGGCCAGCTCATGGGGAGGATCGCGCCGGCGATGACGTGC
>JAJFTR010000002.1 GCA_021372825.1 Actinomycetes bacterium | reverse complement strand
TCCTCGTTGAGGTCGAGGATGATGTAGCCCATCTGCCGCAGCTTCGCGGCGACCGCGTCGCGGCTCTCCCCCTCGAGCCTGCCGTTCGTGACCTTACCGGTCTTGTCTCGAACGCTGTACTTGAACGTCGTCGTCGCCATCGCGCGCCTCTTTCGTCTCCTACTCCCGGGTCCGGCCCAGCAACGTCTTGAGTATGTTCGGGTCGATCGCCCGCTGTAGCGCAGCGTCCATGCTCACAAGCCCTTTCCGCTGCAAACCGGCGAGGCTCTGATCCATCGTGACCATACCATACTGCTGACCCGACTGCATGGCCGTCATCAGCTGATGCGTCTTGCCCTCGCGGATCATGTTCCGGATGCCTGGTGTCGGGACCAGGACCTCGCACGCAACGATGCGGCCATTCCCTTCTATCGTCGGAAGCAGCTGCTGACTCAAGATGCCTTGCAGACTCCCGGCAAGCTGCACGCGGATCTGCTGTTGCTGGTACGGCGGGAACACGTCGATGATCCTATCGATCGTCTGGGCCGCGTCTTGGGTATGGAGCGTCGCGAGCACCAGGTGCCCGGTCTCGGCAGCGGTGAGCGCAGCCGCCACCGTCTCTAAGTCACGCATCTCGCCGATGAGTATCACGTCCGGGTCCTGCCGGAGCACGTACTTGAGCGCGGTGGAGAAACTCTTGGTGTCGGAGCCGACCTCGCGCTGGTTGACCATGGCGAGCTTATGGTGATGCAGGTACTCTATCGGGTCCTCGATGGTCATGATGTGGACTTCTTGGCGCTCGTTGATGTAATCGACCATCGCGGCAAGCGTCGTCGATTTGCCCGAACCTGTCGGACCGGTCACGAGCACGAAGCCTCTGGGCTTCATGCACAGGTCTTCGAGGATCTTCGGCAGGCCCAGTTGCTCAAAGGAACGGATCTCCACGGGGATGTGCCGGAACGCCGCCCCGACGCTCATCCTCTGGAAATACGCGTTCACACGAAACCGGGCTACCCCCGGCAGCGCATACGCGAAGTCGTACTCCCACTCGCGTTCAAGGCGCTCGCGCTGCTCTTCGGTCAAGATCGAGTACAGGAGTTCTTTGGTGTCCTTGGTGGACAGCCGCGACGAGCCAGCCGGGACGAGCCGCCCGTTGATCCGCATCATGGGCGGCATGCCCACCGACAAGTGCAGGTCGGACCCTTGCCGTTCGACAAGCTCCACCAGAAGTTCGTTGAGATCCACGACCCACCCCTTCCGGACGGTGTGCTACACGATCACGCGCGCGATCTCCTCCAGTGAGGTGAGTCCCATCCGCACCTTCTCGAGGCCGTCATGTTTGAGTGTGAGCATCCCTTGTTCGATAGCGACCTTCTTGATCTCCTCGGTGGTGGCCTCGGCCACTGTAAGGTCGGATATCTCCTCGGTGATCAGCATGATCTCGTGCACACCCATGCGTCCCCGGTACCCGGTGCCGCCGCACTTCTTGCACCCCACCGGGCGCATGAGCTTCTCGGGCAGATCGTCTTGCGGGTATCCGGCATCGATGAGCGCCTGCTTCTGCGGTGTGTACTCCTCCTTGCAGTCGTTGCACAGGCGGCGTGCCAGCCGCTGCGCGAGGACACAGTCCACGGAAGAGGCTACCAAGAACGGCTCGACTCCCATCTCCACAAGACGCGTGACGGCGCCGGCAGCGTCATTGGTGTGCAAAGTGGAGAGTACGAGATGGCCGGTGAGCGCTGCTTCGATAGCGATCTGCGCGGTCTCGTAGTCACGGATCTCACCGACAAGGATCACATCCGGGGAGCACCGCAAAAACGATCGCAGCGCCCGCGCGAACGTGAGCCCGGCCTTGGTGTTCGTCTGCACTTGGTTGACGCCGGCGAGCCGGTACTCCACCGGGTCCTCCACGGTGAGGATGTGCCTGCTCGGGTCGTTGAGCACATTGACGGCCGCGTAAAGCGTGGTCGATTTGCCCGAGCCGGTCGGGCCGGTGACGAGGATGGTGCCGTACGGCTTATGGAAGGAGGACTCGAAGCGCGCGAGCGAGCCTTCGAGGAACCCGAGGTCGTCGAGCTTGAGCATGATGTTGTCCTTGCGCAAGATACGCAAGACGACACGCTCGCCGTAGACGGTGGGCAGAGTCGATACGCGGAAGTCCATCGCGTGCCCGTTGATGGTGAGCGCGGTGTGTCCGTCTTGCGGCTTGCGGGACTCGGCTATGTCCATGTCGGCCATGATCTTGAATCGGCTGATGATGGCCTGCTGCGTGGCTTTGGGACTCCGCATCATCTCGTGCAGGACACCGTCGATGCGGTAGCGGACACGTAGGTCCTTCTCCTGAGGTTCGATGTGGATGTCCGAGGCGCGATCGGTCACCGCCTTGTTGATGATGTAGTTCACAAGCTTGACGATCGGCGCCTCGTCGGCCACCTCAGTGAGGGTGGACAGGTCGACGACGTCGGCCTCTTCGCCAGACAGAAGATCGCTGTCGATGTGCTCGGCCACCCGGTAGTACTCGTCGACAGCCGCCACGATATCGTCTTTGGTGGAGATCGCCGGGCGGATGTCGTACCCCGTCATGATGCGCAGGTCGTCGAGAGCGAGCACGTTTTGCGGGTCCGCCATCGCCACGACGAGACGCCCTTCGTCGTCGAATTCGACGGGCATGAGCGTGTATCTGGTCGCGAGGTCCTTGGGGACGTTCGCGATAGCGTTCGGGTCGGGCTTCTTCTCGTTGAAGTCGATATAGGGGATGCCGATCTGACGCGCCATCACGGCGAGGATCGCGCCTTGGCTCGCGTAGCCCAGATCGACGAGCACACGCCCGAGCGGGCTGCCGGTGGCCTTGTGGACCTCCAGCGCGTCGTTGAGTTGGCGTTCCGAGATCACCCCGGCACGCATGAGAAGTTGCCCGAGGCGCTGACCCGCTTCAGCCACGCGCTACACTCCCGCGACGAACTACCATCGTGTGCCCCCCTGTTGTCCCGCACGATGAGATGGTACGCCATCGAACACGCGTACGGAACCGCTGATCACGGTTCAGCCGTCCGGTGCGAGGCAAGGTCATCCAGAAGCGCCGACGCGAGCCGCTGGAACTCGGCGAACGTGCGTGTCCCTGGCCTGACCCCGACACGGGCGTCTCCTTCGGTGAAGTGGAGCTCCACAGGCGCGACCATGCGGTACTCCAGCACCTCTGGCTCGGGTGGCCGTGGTTCCTGATGGCGAGGCGTCACGGGAGCCTGGGCGCGCGTCTCCGCCTGGACCACGGAAGCCGGCGCCTCCTGCACTGGTGGCTGCGTCTCAGGCTGCCAGGCCGACGTGCGCAGCGCGGGCCCGAAGATCGCCTCACCCGCGTCCGCACGAGCGAACACGTCCTCGGCAGGCGGCGCAGCCTGAGTGAGCGCGGGCGACTCCTCATAGGCCGCCGCGGCCACCTCGCGAGCACGCCGGACCGCTCGGCGGTAGGAGAACATCGCTGCGATCAGGTAGACCACCAGCGCCAACAACAAGACGAAGAGACCGCCGAGGATGTAGAGCCGGATGTCCATGGGCGTCACGCCATGCTGTCGAGGATGCGGTACAACAGTCCGAGCAGAACCGCCTTGACGCTCTCCTTGTCCCGGGCATCGCAAGGCAACAGGGGCACGTCATGAGCAAGACCGATCTCCGTGCGCACGCGCTGCAGCGTAGCAAGGTCGTCGGCGGGCACTTTGTTGGCGGCCACCACGAAGGGGACGTCTGACATGTCCGTGAAGAACTCGATCATGCTCGCGGCGTCGCGCAGAGAATCCTGCGAGGATGCGTCTACGAGCACGACGAAACCGAGCATCCCCTCTGACAGGGTCTCCCACATGAACGAGAAGCGTTCCTGTCCCGGAGTCCCGAAGAGGTAGAGCACGACCTCATCTGAGATGGTGATCCGGCCGAAGTCCATTGCGACAGTGGTCTCGCCCCCGCCTTCACCGCTCGCATCGCTCACCTGACGCTCCGTCGAGAGGACCGTTATCTCGCTCACGGACTTGATGAACGTTGTCTTACCGGCGTTGAACGGACCGGTGACCACGACCTTGACTGACTGCATGCAATGACTCCGTTCCTAGAGCTTCTTGATGCCTTCGATGATCTGCTGGACCAGGTCGCGGTCGACCATCTGGTCACGATGGATCGCATGGGGCGCTCCCGCCTCGGGGATCTTGTTCACCGTTGTCACGGGACGCGTCCGGCTCGAGCCACCGCCTGTGAGCGCGGTGATCTCGTCACCCATCCCGCTCGCGAGCCCCATGCCGGTGCCGAATTCCGCCAGATACGCGTCGGTCGAGATGACGCCGGCTGTGGCGGGCTCCTCACTCGGAGTACCCGACACCTCTTCTTCAAACGAAAGCGACCTTAGCAGCGCGTCAAGATCGGCCCCCGCCGCGGGTCCCTCGAGAGGGGCTTCCTCCTCCGCAGGTTCATGCGTGACCTCCAGGTCCTCGGCAAGACTCGGCGGCTGTGCGGCGGCTTCTTCGGCCACGCCTTCTGGCGGTGCCTCCCCCAGCCCCAGCGCGAGCAGGTCTGCCTCCAGATCGCCTGTGGGAACATAGGCCCCCTTATCGAAGGACGGCGGAGAGCCCGGCTGCTCTTCTGCGACCGGGGGAGCGGGGATCTCGCCCACGTCGACACCATAAAGAGCGCCGAATCCGGCTGCAGGGATCTCTTCTCGTGTCTCTCCGACGGCCTGTTCGGGTTCTGGCTCGAGCAGCGCTGTCGCGTCGAATGCGGGCAACACCTCACCGACAGGCTCGGGCTCCGCTGTAGGTTCGACGGGCGATGGAACCTCGGGTTCAGAAGGCTGTACTCCGGCGACCGGATGCAGCACGGCTTCCATCATCTGCTCGAACACGGCCATGTCATCGGCACTCGGCATAGCTTTAGGCGCCGAGAGGAACTCGGGGACTTCGGGTTCTTCCTCCTCGACGCGTGCGCGCCTGGCCTCTCGCTCCGCCCGCTCCGCACGCAGGCGCGTGACCTCTTCGTCGCTCGCCACTTCCAGAAGCCCTGCCGAGAAGAGGCCGTAGATGATGCGCGCGACCTCGAAGTCCGTCTTGCCCAGATCGGCCGCCAGCTCACCCACGGACCGTGTCCCATCGACCAGGAGCAGCAGGTTCCACTCGGACGGCTTGAGCGAGATCTCGAAGGTCCCCTCACCAGGCGCGGTCGCCATCTTGAAGACCATGTCCATCGAGGGGACTTTCTTCCGGATGCGGTTCCACTCCTCGATGCGGCGGCTGCCCTCCATCACGATGTTCTCGATGGAGACGGACAAGCCGATGTCCTCGTCCACCACCTCTGGAAGGACCTCGAAGTCGAAATCCCCCTCGTCCCAGCGCATGAGGTCAAAGATCGTGTCCTGTATCTGCTCTTGCACAAAAGCTTCCAACACGTTGGCGCTGATGTAGCCCTCATCGACCAGGATCTGCCCCAGACGACGACCCTCTGGCGGCTCGTTCCGCCGGATCGCGAGTGTCTTGTCCAGCGCGCTGGGAGTAAGCCTCCCCGAGGAGACCAGCCGCTGTCCGAGAAGGTCGCGATGCCAGTTGGACTGCGCGAAGAACACCTCGCCGTCCCTGAACCACACAGATCCCTCGGCGCTCGCGCTTCTGATGCGCAGCACACCGGTCTTCCTGCTCAGCTGCACGAGCTGGAAGACGTCAGGGAGACTGAAGTCCTTCAGGTTGCCACGAAGTGCCATCTACTCGACGCTCACCCTTCTCACCCGGCCCACCGGCAGCGGTACGGTATCAGCTCAGTACCTCGGCGATGCGCGTCGCGGTCGTCTTCATGTCGTACAACACCAGCCCGAGCTTGGCGCTGGGGCTCGCCATCACGGTCAACACGGCTCTGTCACCCGCAGCCGTGAGCAGGACATACCCGCCCTCCCCTTCGATGAACACCTGGGACAGAGGCCCACGGCCCAACTCGGCGGCTGCCCGTTCACCCAGGCCGAGGATCGCGGCGGACATCGCGCCGACACGGTCCGCCTGCATGTCGTCGGGCAGTGCTGAGGCCATCGTGAACCCGTCCATGCTCACGAGCGCCGCCGCTTGGATGTCAGGGTCGCCCTGGATGAGCTCGTCGAGGGCCCGCGCAAGGCGTTCCTCCCGGGTGGCCTGGCGGACGGTCGCCGGTGGACGAGGCGCGGCAGGGGCGGCGGACGGAGCAGGGGATGTCGCATACGCCGCAGCTGACGCGGCCGGGGTGACTGGCTGTGACGTTATCGCTGACGGCGGGGTCGGCGCAGCGGGAGGAGTGACCGGCGTCGGCGGTATCACCACAGGGGCCTGCAGTAAGTCGTCGTCAAGGGTCTCGTCGTCGGCGTCACTGATGAAGTAGTCGCCGATACCCTTCTCGACCATCCCCCGTCACCTCCGCGTGTCCTGGTAAACGAGCACGATGCGCCTTTCGAATGCGCGCCAACAGCGCCCGTCTCCGGGCGAGCCATTTCAGTTTCTCACGAGACACATGCCGACACAACCGCGGCGGGAAGGCTCACACGACGACCCGCAGGATCTCTTCGATCGAGGTGACGCCCATCTTCACCTTCTCGAAGCCGTCGTCTCGAAGAGTGCGCATGCCCTCTTCCATGGCCAGCCGCTTGATCTCATCTCCGGATGCGTGGTTCACGCATGCCCGCTCGATGGTCTCGGTGACGGTGAGCACTTCGTGGATCCCCATGCGCCCCTTGTAGCCGATGTTGTTGCATTTGTTGCAGCCCACCGCCCGGTACAGCGTGGGGATGTTGCCTGGTTCGTAGGGGAACCCGATGCGGTCGAGAGCCTCAGAGTCGGGAGTGTAGGGCTCCTTGCACTCCTTGCACAACCGCCGCGCAAGGCGCTGAGCCATCACGCAGTTGATCGCCGACGCTGACAGAAAGGGCTCCACGCCCATCTCGGTCAAGCGCGTAAGAGCAGACGGGGCATCGTTGGTGTGCAGAGTCGAGAGCACGAGGTGGCCAGTGAGCGCAGCCTCGATGGCGATCGTCGCTGTCTCTTTGTCTCGGATCTCGCCGATCATCACCACATCGGGGTCTTGCCGCAGTATGGAACGCAGCGCCGCAGCGAAGGTGAGGCCCGCCTTCTCGTTCACCTGCACTTGTGACAGACCCTCCAGACGGTACTCCACCGGGTCTTCGACCGTGATCAGGTTCACCGTAGGCCGCGTCGTCTTGTTGATGGCGGCATACAGTGTCGTGGACTTGCCTGAGCCGGTCGGCCCGGTCACCAGGATCGCACCGTACGGCTTGTCGAGCGCGTCGAGCAAGATCTGCATCGGCCGCTCAAGGAACCCGAGGTCTTCAAGGCCGAGCATGATCGCGTCCTTGCGCAACAGCCTGAGCACCGACATCTCGCCGTTGACCGCCGGCAACACGGCTACCCGGAAGTCGACCGACTTTCCGTCGAGCACGACACCGAACCTGCCGTCCTGGGGGACCCGCCTTTCTGCGATGTCCATCCCTGAAGTGATCTTGAGTCTGCTGATGAGCTGCCGGTGCAACTTCTTCGGACTGCGCATGACCTCTTGGCACACACCGTCGATGCGATATCGCACCCGAAGCTCGTTCTCAAAAGGCTCGATGTATATGTCGCCCGCGCCTTGCCTTATCGCCTCGGTGATGATGAGGTTCATGAGTTTGGCGACAGGCGCCTCTTCGTCGGCGGCCGCCTCCTCTTCCCTCTCGGTTTCGACACTGACGTCTTCGATGTCGCCCACCATACGGTCGACGTCTTGGTGCATCGTCGCGAACTTCTCGATAGCGGAGAGGACGTCGCTTTCCGTAGCCACCACAGGACGGATCTCGTAGCCCGTCACGATTCGCAAGTCGTCGATAGCGAAGATGTTCGCAGGGTCGGCCATCGCCACGACGAGCTGGTCGTCTTGCACTTTGATAGGAAGGACGCTGTGACGTTTCGCGAGGTCCGAGCTCAGCATCATCGCTGCGTTCGGGTCGATCTCGTACGCCCCCAGGTCGACGAACGCCAGCCCCATGCTTTCCGCCACGGCCTGTGCGATGCGCTGCTCGGTGGCGATGTTCTCGTCCACCAGCACGGCGGTGAGCGAGCGGCCATCGGCTTGCGAGAGCGCTTCGGCGAGCTGCTCTTCGGTGATGAGGCCCGCCTGGATGAGCACCTTACCGAAGCGCTTTCCAGAGGCTGCCGTCATTGCGCGCCTCCGGACTCGAGCAGCTTACCGAACGCCTCTTCTGCAGCCGCTCGCATCACGTCGCGGGGCGCGGACGTCTGTGCGCTCTCGCTCCAGATGTCGATGGCGAGCGCGCCCTGTGCGACGAGCATCGACAGCCCGCCCACCGTCGAGGCGCCCGCGGCCGCGGCGCCCGCAAGAAGAGCGGTGGACGGCTGCTGGTACACCATGTCACACACGACTTGGCCAGGAGCGAACCATGTTGCCGGCACAGGACTCGGGTCGTCGGCCTTCATGCCCACCGGCGTTGCGTTGATCACGAGATCCGCCGATGAGACCGCCGCCGAAGCGGAGCCGTTCAATGCGACCACATCCGCCGTCGTCTGGCGCATATATCCTTCCATGCGCTCGAGCATGGCCTGGGCGCGCGACTCATCGCGATTGATCACCGTGACATGCGCTGCCTTAGCCAAGACGAGGGCCACCATCGCGGCACCGGCCGCGCCTCCCGCCCCGATGAGCGCCACTCTCTTGCCCTCGGCATTGAACGCCGCTTCGGTCTCGAGCGCCTCGATCAGACCACGGCCGTCCGTGTTGTAACCGATCAAGTGATCGTCCACGCAGTGCACCGTGTTCACCGCGCCCGCCATCTGCGCGAAGAGCGCCACCTCGTCACACAGGCCGAGCATCGCCTGTTTGTGCGGCATGGTGACGTTGAACCCCACGAAGGGCAGCGAGCGCACCGCGTCGATGAAGCGCACGAGCCCCGCTCCGTCCTTGATCGGGAAGGGCAGGTAGACCCAGTTGAAGCCGAGGGCGTCGTACGCGGCATTGTGCATCGCCGGAGAGAGCGACCGCTCGATCGGCCAACCGACCAGCCCTGCCGGGCGTGTGCGTCCGTCGATGGTCACGATCGTCTCTCACCTCCTAGCGCACGTCCTCGTCTGCTACGCCCCATTATGAGGGACTCCAGCCGTCGCAGCACGAGTGTGTGTGGCAGGTCCGTGCTCGACAGCGGGTCGACCAGGATCGTGTGACACCCGACCAGGTTACCACCCAGGACATCGGTGAACAGCTGGTCGCCGACGACAGCACATCGCTCGGCAGGCAGACCGAGCACGCCCAGCGCCCGCCAGAATGCGAACGGCAGGGGTTTGACGGCTTTGGCAACCACGGGATACCCGAGCTCGCGAGCGACAGCACACACGCGCTCGTGCCAGTTGTTCGAGAGGAAACACACCGCCATGTCGTGACGCTTCACCACATCGACCCACTCGGCCATGCGATCCGGGACCACGTTGGTGTCGCGGGGCAGAAGTGTGTTGTCCAAGTCGAGAAGGATACCGATGATGCCCTGCCGTCTCAGTGCGTCAAGATCGATGTCACAGACGTCGTGCCACGACTCGTCTGGCTGGAGCAGCACCCGGTTTCTCCCTACTGTCCGGTACCGGGCACGAGCGAGGGAGCGCTGTCGATAGCGCGAGCGATGCGGTCCATCTCGGCTTGCACCTGGTCGGCCTCCGTGGTCATGCCGTTCTGCTCGAGGATGTCACGCACCACTGCGTATCCCTCGAACTGCTCCTCCAGCGAGCGCCAGGTCATCTGAGGCTCGAGAGCCTTTCTTGCATAAGGCAGAGCGGCCTTCGGGTCGTGCTCGAGTATGAAGAGCATTTGAGCGTAAGAGGCATACATCAAGCCCGACTGCGGGTTCGCCTCCATGCCCTGGCGCGCGAGATCGAGCCCTTCTTGGATCTTCCCGTTCCTGGCGATGATCCATGAACCGACATAGTACGGGTCGAGCAGCGTCGGGTCGAGCCGGGTCACGATGTAGATCGTCGGCAACACGAAGAGGTGTTGGTCGAGGGGCATGTCCTCGTAGTACGAGTGCTGAAGCGGCTCCATCCGGTTCCACAGGACTGCCGCCGCGAACGTGCGGAGCCCGCTCAGATACGAGTACCCGGCGCGCCCGACGATGTCGCCGGCGCCCGAACGCTCGGCAGGTGAGATGATCGAGTCGGCGCTGATCTGCCCGACCGCGAAAGTCGCGAGCAAGACCACCACCAGCGCGGCGGTGGCGATACGAGACCGTGTCGCTCCGCTCTCCATCACAAGTCCCTACTCCCCATCAACAGCGCACCCAGCGCGAGCAGCAAGCCGACGAACCCGATGAACACGACGACCATGCTCAGGAGGTAGATCGGCGGCACGCCGGCACCGTGCGTGACGGGGGCGACGATGTTGAAGGCGTCGAGCGACGGGTAGAACGCGCGCAACGCAAGCGCGCCTTCCTCACCCAAGAGCGTAGACCGCGAATGGCCGATGAACAGGAACGCGATCGATGCGACCACGGCGGTGATCGGCGAGACGATCGTGGAGACGGAGTGGGCGAAGGCGGCGATCACACCCATCTCAAGCCAGATGCCCACCGCGCCGAGCCACAGGAGCCACATGGGCTCCCCGTAGGTGACCAGCGCGACGATCTGATCGACGACTGTGAACGCAGCGATGAGCATACCGGCGGTCGCGAAAGTTCCCAGCCATGTCCCGCACAGGTACTCCCATCGCGGCACCGGCCGCGCGAGCACGCTGTACACGGTACGCCGCTCGATCTCTGAGGGTATGCGGGTCACGGCGAGTCCGACGACCACGACAGCGGCGGTGGCGAACGTGACCGCGAGGGCGATCTCCCCGTAAACCGCAGCCTGCACCCCAAGGCCGTAGTCAGGCAGCGCGGGGATGAAGGCGACCATGATCCCCGCGAAGACGAGAACGACGAGCAGGATCCGGCGACGGATGCTGTCGAGGAAGACGGCCCGCGCGATCGTGAGCACCCGTCTCATCATGCCACCTCCCCTGCCGCATGGTGTTCGAGAAGCCTCGTGAAGTAGTCTTCAAGCGATTCACGCTTGGGCTGGACTGCCATGACGACGCCGCCAGCATCATCGATCGCGTCCACCACCGTGCGTACGGCATCGTCCGGGATGGAGAACACCCACACACTGCCTGAGAAGGCGACTTCCTCGGCGAGGGAGGCGACTCTCTCCGGCAACCGCTCGAGCCCTCGCACCTTGACCGAGGTCTGGCCAGCGATGTTCAACAGGTCGTCGATATGCCCCTCCGAGGCGACAGTGCCGCGATCGAGGATCGTCACGCGGTCACACACTGCCTCGACCTCGGACAGCTGGTGCGAGCTCAAGAGCACAGTGGTGCCGTCTGCCCGAAGCTGGAGCATGAGGTTGCGGATGTCGCGCTGGCCCACAGGGTCCAGGCCCGAGGCGGGCTCGTCGAGGATCACCACGTGCGGCGAGCCGAGAAGCGCCTGCGCGATCCCCAAACGCTGGAGCATGCCGCGAGAGAACTTCGTAAGCTCCACGCGCCCTGCATCAGCAAGGCCCACCTTCTCAAGCAGGGAGAGGGCCTCACCGTCGAGTCCTTCGCGCCGGACACCCGCAAGGGCGCCGTAGAACTTGAGCGCCTGAAGAGCGGTCAGGTGCGTGGGGAAGTAGGGTTGCTCGGGAAGGAAGCCCAGCGCAGTGCGGCCTCGTGGCTGTCTCGAGTCCTGTCCCAGGATCGTGAAGCGACCCTGCGTCGGACGCACAAGACCGATCAGCATCTTGAGTGTCGTGGTCTTCCCCGCTCCGTTCGGGCCGAGCAACCCGTGGATGGTACCCGGCTCCACGGTGAGTGATACGTCACTCACCGCTACCTTGGGCGGTTTGCCGATGGCCTTGTAGACCTTGCGCGCTCCCTGCACCTGGATCGCCGCCGTCTCCGGTTCAGCCATGTCCTACGGCACCACCTTTCGGGACTTCTCCTTGGCCTTCAGGAACTCCTCGTGCGTCTCGGTAAAGGTATGCGACCCGTCCTCACCCGTGAGCACATAGTACAAGTATCGGGTCTGCGCAGGCGCAGCCGCAGCGCGAAGGGCATCGATCCCAGGATTCGAGATGGGACCGATGGGCAGACCCCCATACATGTAGGTGTTGTAGGGGCTGTCGATCCGCAGGTGCTTGTCGAGGAGCCGCGGCCGTGTGCCCGGGATTATGTACTCGATGGTGGCATCGATCTCGAGCTTCATGTTCTTCTCGAGCCGATTGTAGATCACCGAGGAGATCAAGGGCTGCTCCTCGCGCAGTCGCGCCTCCCGCTCGATCATCGAGGCGATGATCACGACGTCGTGCGAAGTGAGCCCGCGGCTACGAGCGTAGGTAAGGTCGACGCTCTTCATCTCCTCGGCGAACTGGTCGAGCATCATGTCGATCACGTCGTCAGCGCTCGCGCCTTCAGGGATGCGGTACGTCTTGGGGAACAGATAGCCCTCGAGCGAGTGGTTGGAGATCTCCGAAAGGAATGGACGGCCGGGGGAGAAATCCTCGGCATGTGTGCGCGCGCGCTCATCGAACTCAGAGGCAGGTATCCCCGCCTGCTCTTCGAGTCTTTCTGCGATCTGCTGGATGGTGAAACCCTCTGGGATGGTGACGGTACTGTACGTGATGGGGGGGCCCGCAAGGAGCGCGTCGATCGCTGACCCGTAGGAGGCGCCTGTGACCAAGTCGTAGACGCCGGGCTTGAGCTTGCCGTCCACTCCCTGGATCCTTGCCCGCAACCGGAACATCGCCGCGTTGTCCACCACGCCTGCGCCCGCGAGCTTGTCGGCTATCGCGCGCGTGTCAGCGCCCTCCGGGATCTCGACCTGCACGGGCCGCCCTGCGGGGACATCCACCTGCGGCCGTACCAGAAGCACGTAGCCGCCAAATGCCGGGATACCTACGGCGAGCAGTGCACCCACGACGACCACCACGATCGCCAGCGCACGGCGACGTTGCCGCCACTGGTTCGGGGTCGCTCGGCCGACCTCGGCGGTCGTGTCGACATCAGGGGGCTGCGGCACCGCTCGATGCCTGGCGGCGGGTCGTGGTACACGCCTGTCATGTCGGTCATGCGCCATCGTCGTCCTCGGGAACGTCGCCTCTCTGCGAATCAAGATACCCCTGCAGGATCAGCGTAGCCGCGACCATGTCGAGCCGTCCACGCTGACGCTTGGTATCCGCTCCTGCGGCATGCATGGACCTCGATGCCTCCACAGAGGTCAGCCGCTCATCGAAGAAGACTACCGTGAGTCCGAGCTCAGCCGCCCATCGCGAGGCGCACGCCCGCACACGTGCCGCCTGTGCACCCTCCACGCCGTTCATGCCGACAGGCAGACCAACGACAAGTCCCGTCACATCATCAGCCTCGACGATCGCGCGAAGAGGCGCAAGATCGCGCACAAGCTCGCGCCCATCCAGTACGGCACGCGGTAATGCCACCGTGCCGCTGGCGTCGGAGAGCGCCACGCCGACCCTCGCCTCTCCGATGTCCAGCCCGAGGAGCCGCATGCTACCCCGCGCCGAGAAGCTGCCGCGCCCGTTCCATCGCGGCCTCGATCCCCGCGACGTTCCGGCCACCTGCTTGCGCCATCGCGGGCCGGCCTCCGCCGCCTCCTCCGATGAGCGGCGCGAGCGCCTTTATGATCGCGCCCGCGTCAAAGCCGGCGCCGACAGCCGAAGGCGAACCCGACGCGAGCAGCAGCACGCTGTGTCCATCAACGCTGAAAAGCACCACGGCGCCGTCCGTACCACGCGCCGCATCAGCGGCGGTCCGCATCGCTGCACTATCGAGCCCGTCGATCCGCCCGATGCGCACCGGGTATCCACCCGCTGCGTCGATAGTCTCGAGCACGCTGGTGTCGAGCGCATGCGCGCGCGCCTGTCGCGCGAGTGACTCGGCCTGCTTGACGCGCTCCTGAAGCGCGGAGACCCTGCCCGGCAGTTCCGGCGTCCTCGCCTTGAGAATCTCCTCGAGACTGGCCAGCACCTGCTCCTCACCGTAGACGTAATCGAGCGCATCGTAGCTCGTCACTGCCTCGATACGGCGCAGGCTCGCGCCGACACTCCCTTCCGAGACGATCTTGAGGAAACCTATCTCGCTGGTGCGGCCCACGTGCGTTCCGCCACACAGCTCCTTGCTGAAGTTGCCGATCTCCAAGACGCGCACGATCTCGCCGTACTTCTCACCGAACAGAGCGGTAACTCCCATCTCTCGGGCAGTGGTGAGCGACGTCTCGTAGTTGCGAACGGGATGGTTCTCCATGATCTTGGCATTGGCCAGCCGCTCGACTTTGACGAGCGCCTCTGCAGTCAGGGCCTCGAAGTGCGTGAAGTCGAACCGCAAACGGTCGGGGGCGACATAGGAACCCGACTGGTGCACATGTTCGCCGAGCACAGTGCGCAGCGCCCAGTGCAGGATGTGCGTCGCGGTGTGGTTGCGCCTGATCCTCTCGCGTCTGCCGACGTCGATGGCTGCATGGACATCGTCCCCCACACGCAAGCAGCCGGATTCCAGCACCCCGACGTGGGAGATGATCCCCGGCATCGGGATCTTCGTGTCCCGCACGACGAAGGTGGCGCCGTCCGCGACGAGCGTCCCGGTGTCGCCCACCTGTCCGCCCTGCTCACCGTAGAACGGCGTCGCCGCCAGCACGATTTCGGCTTCCGTTCCCGCCTCGATGCGCTCCACCGAGGACTGCCCGACGACGATCCCGGCGACCGTCGTGTCGACCTCGTCGTCGTGGTACCCCACGAACTCCACCTGGCCGATACGTGCCGATACCTCGGCAAACGCGTTACCGAATGCGGTCCACGACTCGTCTTTGACCGCGGCACGCGCCCGCTCGCGCTGGGCGTCCATCTCCCGCGAGAATGCGTCGTGATCGACCGTGAGGCCCGCCTCGGCAGCGATCTCCTCGGTAAGCTCCAGAGGGAACCCGTACGTGTCGTGCAATGTGAACGCGCGCACGCCGTCGAGAACATCGGACCCCAAAGCCTTCGTCGCGGCGATCGCCTCTTCAAGGAACGCCAGCCCCTGACGCAACGTGGCCCCGAACCGCTCCTCTTCGCTTTGAACGACCCGGCGGGTGAGCTCGTGCCTCTCGACGATCTCCGGATACGCGTCGCCCATGCGGTCGACGACTTCGTCGACAAGCTGCACGAGGAAGGGCTTCTCCACACCCAGAAGCCGGCCGTGGCGCACGGCACGACGCAGCAGCCGCCGCAGCACGTATCCGCGACCTTCGTTGGAGGGCAGCACCCCGTCGGCGATGAGGAACGTCACCGCCCGCGCATGGTCGGCGATGATACGCAGGGAGGTATCGGTCTTTGCTCCGGCGTCGTATGAGCAGCCGGTGATCTCCTCGGCACGCGCCATGATCCCGCGCAAGATGTCGGTCTCGAAGTTGGAGTGCACGCCCTGCAGGATCGCGGCCACCCGCTCCAGGCCCATGCCGGTGTCGATGTTCTTCTTAGGCAAGGGAGAAAGCGTGCCGTCCTCCGCGCGGTCGTACTGCATGAAGACGAGGTTCCAGTACTCAAGAAACCGGTCACAGTCGCAGCCCGGCGCGCAGTCCGGTGATCCGCAGCCGACCTCAGGACCCTGGTCGTAGTAGAGCTCCGAGCACGGCCCGCACGGGCCGGTGGGCCCTGCGCTCCAGAAGTTGTCCTTGGCGCCCATCCGCACGATCCGTTCGGCTGGCACGCCCACCTCATCGCGCCAGATGCGCTCTGCTTCGTCGTCATCCTCATAGATCGAGAACCATAGGCGGTCAGGGTCGAGTCCGAGCACCTTGGTGGAGTACTCGTACGCCCACGCACACGCCTCGCTTTTGAAGTAGTCGCCGAAACTGAAGTTGCCGAGCATCTCGAAGAAGCTGTGGTGCCTGCCTGTGGTGCCGATGATGTCGATGTCCGTGGTGCGCGCACACTTCTGGCACGTCGTCGCACGCGTGAAGCCCAAGTCACGCAGGCCAAGGAAGACCGGCTTGAACTGCACCATGCCCGCCGAGGTGAGCAGCAAAGACGGATCGTCGGGCACGAGGGAGGACGACGGAAGACGCCGGCACCCCTTGCTCTCGAAGAACGACAGGAAACTCTCGCGTATCTCGGCTGACTTCAAAGATTACTCCTCGGAATCGTGCTCCACGGTGGCCACGGACGCGTCGTCGTCCTCGCCTGAATCCGGCTTCTTCTCCCGGAACAGGGCCCCTTGTTCGGTACTTAGCTTGGAGTCGGTCCACTTCTCGAAGTAGTACACGAACAGACCCTTGCCGATGGCGGCGACGGGAATCGCGAGGATCATGCCGACGAACCCCGCCAACGCGTTGCCTGCGAGCAGCGAGAATATCACGAGCAGCGGATGGAGGTCGACCTGCTCGGACATCACCCGCGGCGTGATGAACATGTCCGTCACCTGCTGCGCGCCGAGGATGACCAGCACAGCCACCAGCGCAAGCCATGGACTGACGAAAACCGCCACGATGGCCGAGACGATCTCCGCGATCATCGGACCAAACCACGGGATCACGTTGAGAACACCTGCCAGCAAACCCAGCACGAGGGCGTAGGGCACTCCCAGGATCGAGAACACGGTGGCGACCATCACGGCTGTGGCCGTCGAGACGATCAGCTGACCCCGCAAATAGCCGCTCAGCACGCCTGAAACCTTTGCGAAGACGACGGACGCTTCCTCGCGCCCACGCGGCCCCGCAAGGAGCATCACCTCGCGCTTGATGGCGTCGATGTCCTTCAAGACCCAGAAGGCCACCACGAGTGCGAGAAAGCCGCTGAGAAGAAAAGAGAGCGCTCCGCCTCCCACCGAGAAGATCTGCTTCGCGAGGGAGCTCGACCACTGCATGACCTGCTTGGCCACACTGTCACGGATGCTCACCAGCGCACTGTCCACCCAGCCCGGCAGCGAGATCGTCTTGAACTGTCCCTGAACCTGCTGCCACAGCGCGAAGGCGCTGTCGTAGTAGTGCGGGAACGCGTCGATGAACTGCCTCACCTGGTCGGCCAACGGAGGGAAGATGAACACACCCGCGATGACGAGCGCACCGATGGCGACCACGTAGCATATGCCTATCCCCCATCCGCGCGGGACTCCTCGCTTCTCGAGCCTTCTCACCGGCGTGCGGAACAGATACACGATGACGAGCGCCAGGCCGAACGGAACGAGTGCAGGCGCCACGTTGATCAGGGCGAAGAACGCGGCGGCCACAAGGATGAGGATCCCGATGAGCGCCCAGGCGGTGATCGCCGTCCGTCGCCACCGCGCCTCGCGTGCAGCAGCATCTGCCATTACTCACACCTCCTCGGCGAGGAGGTTCTCGCGCAACACGCGCAGTGTCTTGCGCAGAAGCCGCGAGACCTGCATCTGTGAGATGTCCAACTGGCTCGCGATCTCCGTCTGTGTGAGCCCTTGGAAGAACCGCAGGTACAGCACCTTCTGCTCCTGGGCTGTGAGGTGCGTGAGCGCTCGCGACAGGGTCGCACGGTCATCGACCACCGACATCAACTGATCGTCCTTGCCGATGTACTCCAGTATCGAGAACGACTCGGTGCCGTCTCCTCCCCGGTCCCCTTCGAGCGAGACGAAATTGTACGCTTCGCTCGTCTCCATCGCTTCGAGCACTTCTTCGGGGGTCACGCCCAAGTAGCTGGCAATCTCGAGAATCGAGGGTGAACGCTGCAGATCCTGCGTGAGCGCGTCTATCGCCTGATTCACCCTGAACGAGAGTTCCTGCAGCCGGCGCGGGACCTTTATCGCCCATCCTTTGTCGCGAAAGTACCGCTTGAGCTCACCCACGATCGTCGGGGTCGCATAGGTGGTGAACTCGACGTCCCGGTTAGTATCGAATCTGTCGATCGCCTTGATGAGCCCGATCGTCCCGACCTGCACGAGGTCGTCTATGGGCTCCCCGCGATTGCGGAAGCGGCTCGCGAGGTACTTCACCAAGTTGAGGTACATCGTGATGAGTTCGTCTCGGGACTCTTGATCGCCGAACTCCCGATAGTGCCGGAAGAGCTCACGCGTCCGGTTCTTGTCCCAGACCAGTCGACGACCCGCTTTGTGTGTGGTCCGCGGCACCGTCACTCCTTCGGCGTGGTGTCCGAGACGCGCTTGACGAGCCGCAGCGTGCACGTGCCGGAGCTGCGAAGAACCTCATAGGTATCGCACACCGATTCGAGGATGAAAGCGGCGTAACGGTCCTCCGGGGTGGTGTCCGCGTCGCCGCAACCGATCTCAGGGAGAGGACCCACTAGGACGGTGAGCTCGTCTTCGGCGACCGTGAACGTGAACCCGATGGGCTCGCTCTCCCCCACACATGCGGATGCGTAGACGAACGCTTCTTCGGTCGCCATACGCACATCATCCACATCGTCGTACGACATGCCGAGGCGACTGCCGAGTTCAGCGGCGGTCATGCGCACGGTCTTGGCGTACTCACTGCGCGCGGGGACTATGAGCGACACTTGGTCTAGTGCCATCGTTCCTCCGTAGAGCGTCTTCGGGGATTCCGCTAACGACGGGCTCGTGAGATCGCGCGAGCGATGCGACCTCCGACACCTGCCAAGACATTGCCGGGAGTCCGGATCATGTCGGTGGCCGACGTCACCGCCCCGGACACCGATTCGACATCAGTGACGATCCCGTCTATGCGCAAGAGTTCTGCATTGATCGCGTCGACCGCGACATCGGCCTTGTCCAAGAGAGGCACGAGCTTCTCGCGGAGCTCATCCATCGTCGCGCGCAACTCCTTGAGCGTCACCACGAGCGTGATCACACCGTACACGACAAGCGCTGCCACCACGATCCCGGCAATGCGCAGCACGGTATCGAGTACTCCGCTGTCCAAGCGATGCTCCTTATCGATGATCACGTGTATGACACGAACAGTGTAGCAAAGGGCGCGCCCGCTGTTACCTGCGGCGGGGGTTATCACCCAGGGACTGTCATGGCAGCAATCCACTACTATGCGCATATACAAGAGGAAGGGCACCTCCACGCCCTCTCCGAGCCGCAGCGCGACTGGAGAACCCCAATGGATGTCCTAGGAGTCGGTATCGACGTAGTCGCTATGAAGCGAGTACGGGACGCGCTCGAAAGCGGTGGCGACGCGTTCCTCGACGCGGTGTTCACTGCCCACGAGCGGGAGTCGTCCCAACACGACGCAGACCCAGTCTCGTTCCTCGCCACGGCATTCGCTGCGAAAGAAGCGGTCTTCAAGACCCTCGACATCGACTGGAGCACCGGCGTACGCCTGAGTGAAATCGAAGTGCGGCATGCGCCCACTGGAAAGCCGTACGTGGTCCTCACAGGCGCCTGTGCAGCATGCATGGAGAGCCGTGGAGCCACGACGGTACATATCAGTCTCTCCTACGAGGACGACTACGCCGTGGCCTGCGCAGTCCTTGTGTCCGAGTGAACGGATGAAGCAGACACAAGCGATCAAGCACCGACTGTCTCGTCGATGTCCACAAGACCGTGCTCGATCGCGTAGCGCACAAGGTCCGCTACTCCATGTGTCCCGAGCTTGCGCATGATGTTCGTGCGGTGCCATTCCACGGTCTTCACACTCAAGCGCAGGTCCCGTGCGATGCGAGCATTGGTGTGGCCGCGTACGACCCGTGCAAGCACCTCCCGCTCCCGGGTGGTCAACTGGTCGACTGACCCCGGTGCGCTCCGGAGCCCAGCTTCGTACACGACGAGATTCCCCATCGCGGGATGAACGTATATCTCTCCCGCGGCCACTGCTCTGATAGCCGTCATCAGATCCGAGCCCGCTGCACGCTTCGTGATGAAGCCACAGGCCCTTGCCCGCAGCAACGGTGCGACGTACTGCGGCTCTTCGTGCTGTGTCAGGATCAGGACCCTTACCTCTGGTACTCGCTCTGAGATGGCCGTGGTGGCCTCGATCCCGTTCATCACAGGCATGGCGATGTCCATCACGATGACGTCGGGATGGAGCGTCTCGGCCAGCTCCACAGCTTCACGTCCGTTCTGAGCCTCGCCCACCACCTCGATGTCGTCGCTGTAGTCGAGCAGTGCACACAGTCCTGCTCTGAAGAGTGCGTGATCATCGGCGAGCACCACGCGCAGAGGATCCATGATCCCGTCACCCCTCCTAGTCACCAATCGGGATGTTGACACGCACGGCCGTTCCCTCGCCCGGCTTGCTGGCGATTGCAAGCGTGCCGCCCAACATCTCTGTTCGCTCCTTCATGCCCCTGAGGCCGTAAGCCGGGTGCACGGTATCCTCCCAGTCTAGACGGTCCATATCGAACCCACAGCCGTTATCAGCGATCTCAAGCGTCAAAACTCCTTGCTGTGCGTGAAGGGTGACACGTACTGTGTCTGCTCCGGAGTGCCGCACGATGTTAGTGAGCGCCTCCTGGGCCACCCGAAACACCATCATCTCCACCTCAGGTCCCAGGCGGACCGTGGAGTTGTCATTCTCCATTGACATCGAGATGCCGAGAGGACCGAGGCGTGCCTCACCGTACCAGGCGATAGCCGCCTGGAGACCGAGGTCGTCCAAGACCGCCGGCCGTAAGTCCGCTGCCGCTCGGTGAACGCCGTCAAGAAGACCATCGGCGATCGAGCGCGCCATCGCAAGGCGTTCCTTGGCGCGCTCAGGAGCCACGGACAGCGCCAGCTCGGCCGTGTCTAATGCGACCTGAAGCGCAGCGATCGCCTGGCTCGATTCGTCGTGCAGTTCACGGGCAATCCTCATCCGTTCGTTTTCCTGCGCCTGCAGCGTCCTTCGCAGAAGCTCTGCCCTTGCAGCTTCCTGCCGCTTGAGTGCGAGCGCCGCCACCACCGCGGCCTGCTCTATCGCCGGGTAGTCGGTTCTGTGTACATGCGATGCATCGACGAAGGCCGTGACGTATCCGAGCTGTTGGCGTCCGGCCACGATTGGAGCAACGAGTCTGCACATCGGGTGACCGTCGGCATCAGGAGCCTCTGGAACCTCCGTCACCTGTTGTGAGCGCTGAGTCCTCTGCAAATACGTGCCGTACGCAGGTCGGTGCAGCATCTCGCACGTCGTGACAGCCAGGGCTCGCTCGATCCGCTCACAGAAGAACCGGGGTGACGACGACCGGGACAACACACGCCCATCGACTCCCTCGATCACCACACACCCATCGAACAGGTCGGCAAGCGTGTCGCTGATGGCCTGCAAACCTGCGTCCTCGAGCACAAGCCTTAGAAACTGCTCATGGGTGGCCATCGTCACTTGCAACTCCCGCATCGCTTCAACCTGTTCCTCGTAGAGCCGTGCGTTCTCGATCGCCAGCGCTGCGTACGCGCCCAGCCGTTGGAGCGTTTCGAGTTGTTGCGATGAGAAACTGCCCTCTCTGCGACTCGCAGCGTACAGCACGCCCACGAGCCCACTGCGTGTCTGCATCGGCACGCACATTGCCGACACGATGCCCTCTGCGGAAAGAATCTGCGCAGCTGCCGATGGAGTGGGTGCCACTTCTTCGAACCAGTTGTCCACGAACGACGGCTCGCACGTCTGGGCGACACGACCTCCCAGCCCCTCGCCGTACGGATGAACAAGCTGCTTCAGCTCGCCAGTCTGCTCACCATGTGTCACGCACACGCGTACCTCGCGGTCGCGGGGATACGCGAGAGCTATGTAGCTGACCTCCGCGCCAAGCAGCTCGCACGTCTTCTCGACGATCAGCTGCAACACGCGGTCACGGTCTTGCAGCTGGAGGAGCTCCGCGGTCACTGCATCCAGGGCAGCCGCCTCACGGCTCAGCCGCTCGTTCTCGGCGACCAGCTCTTCTTCGTGCGCGATATCGCACCGTTCCAGGGAATCCCAT
>JAJFTR010000031.1 GCA_021372825.1 Actinomycetes bacterium | reverse complement strand
AGCTTCTCTTGGGTCCAAGCTTCGTAGAAGATGTCCGCCACTCGGTATGCATGCCCGCACTCGGGCACGACGACCTCGCGCACCCCCAACCGCTTGGCCTCATCCATGAACCGCTTGGCGATGAGTTTCGCCTTCTCGGTGTCTCCGAAGAAGAAGCCGTAGTTGGCGGCCTCGAACATCGAGATCGTCCAGTTCGCCTTGGCCTCGTTGAAGATCACGGCCGCCGGCCGGATCGAGTGTGCGCCAGCGAGCGCTACGTACAAGATGTCGGCGCCCTGCTTGTCCACAGGGATCTCGGCACGCGGGTTGCCGGTGATCTCCTGGACCTCGGCTTGGATGTCCTTGAAGCCGCTCACGAGTACGTCGCGGAACATCTCGAGATTCTCGCCTTTGAAGATCGCTGCATCGGCAAGCTGGCTGAGCATCTCCTGGCCACGGCCGGCTGCGATCAGGATCGCTTTGCCCACCGAGACGATCCACTGTGTGTCGATAGAGAACGGGCAGTAGTACATGCAGCGGCGGC
This sequence comes from Actinomycetes bacterium, assembly GCA_021372825.1. Classification (GTDB taxonomy): domain Bacteria; phylum Actinomycetota; class Coriobacteriia; order Anaerosomatales; family Anaerosomataceae; genus JAJFTR01. The sequence continues at coordinate 39,284 of JAJFTR010000031.1, read as the reverse complement.
ATCCCGTGCACGCGTAGACGGACTCGTACAGTTCATCAAGCAGGTTCTCGTCGGGGTCTCTGGCCTCGTACAGCGCCGGGACGAACCGGCCCGCCTTGTCGAAGTACTTCTTGTAGATCTGCCGGATGAGTTCCGCACGCCGTGCGGGCAGGTACTTGAAGTCACCCGTTCCCACGTACTGGTGGCAGGCATCCTTGCAGATCGCGCAGCGCGCGCACACGTCCATGTACTGCTTCAGCTGACGGTTCATCTTCTTGTCGATGACGCCGGTGATGGTGGTGATCGTCTGCGCGTCCACGCTACTCACTCCTCACCAGGTTGGTCGAGAACGAGCCGATCGCGTGAACGAGCTTGCTGAACGGGAAGTACATCAAGAAGAGGTCCGTGAACAGCATGTGCGTACCGAGCGACCAGCCGACATTACCTTGCAGCAGGTGCTCAGGAAACGCAGGTCTGAACGCGAGCAGGCTCAAGAACCACGCGCGGTACGTCTCGGCATGGATCGTGCCGCCGTACACGAAACGCATGTGGTCGCCCATGATAACGACGCCGAGGAGCAGTGCGAGCAGTAAGTAGTCCTCGGGTACCGAGAGGTTCTTGTAGGGCCCGAAGGTGCGCCGAGAGATCCAATACACCACGCCGATCAACATGAGTGATCCCGCGATCGAGCCAGCCCACGCAGCGAACGAGTTCATCCCGTCAGGGCCGAGAAGGCTCGGGAGAAGCGGGTACTCTCCGAGGATGCGGAGATGTCCGACGAAAGCCGCAAGCGCCGCCACGTGGAACATCATCGCGAAGGCCCACATCGTCGGCTCGATGCGCGCTGAGTGAGGGGCCAGGAACGTGTCAGCGAACATCTTCCCGAACCTTCCACCCTTGGTGGCCGGCTTCGGGAAGAGACCCAGCGGCACGGGTGACTTCGGGGTGGTCGCCCACTGGTAGATCCGCCAGCCGATGCCCACGAAGAACACGAGGGCAGCCAAGTAGACGCCCCAGACGGCAGTGATCCAGAGGTAGGTCTCCATGCTCCTACTTCACCCGCTTGACGAGGAAGACGAATTCACTGCCTTCCTTCTCGGCTGAGATGACTTCGTTGCCGGTCGACTTCGCCCACGCGGGGATGTCGGCCATAGCACCGGGGTCTGTGGCGACTGCACGGATGACGCCGCCTACAGGGACGTTTCCGATGTTCTGGCTCACCTTCACCATGGGGAGCGGGCAGAGCAATCCCTTGAGATCGAGTTCGAGGTCTACTTTGTTCTCGTCGGACATGGCGGTCTCCTTTTCATCTCGCCGCGCGCAAGCGGCGCGGCTGGTCACCAATGATGATCGAACGCCTGTAGCGGCTAGATGAAGAGCTGGACTTCGGCTTCCTGTGCTTTCATGAGGAAGAACCCGACACCGACGGGTTCCTTGACCCCCTCGACGAACGATTCGCGTGGGATCTCCATGACATCCATCGACATCTGGCACCCGTACATGTTCACGCCGAGCTGGATCGCGAGGTCGCGCAGTTCAGGCAAGCTCGCGACGTTGTGAGCGCCCATCATCTTCCGGAACATCCAGCGTCCCATACCACCGAAGCTGAACTTGCTCGGGTTGCTCTTGGAGATGTCTCCTCCATAGAACAGGCCTAGCATCTTGCCAAAGAAAGAAGTCCCTGTCCGCACGTTCTTCTTGAGAGCCCTCAAGCCCCAGAACGTGAAGAACATCGTCACTTCCATGCCCATGGCGGCGGCTCCGGTGGCGATGATGAACGCCCCGAAAAGCCTGTCCATGTCTCCGCTCATGACCACCATCGCGAGCTTCTTCTGTTCGTTCACTTCATCGGGCATCGCTTCCTCCTCGTTAGGACGACATGACAGGACACGGCCCTCAGGCCGGTTCGACCTCGTCACGCTGTTCGGCGTCACCAGCAGTACTCCGCACCTGCTCGGCCTCCCGCATGACCTCGGTGATGAGGTCGAAGGCCTGGAGGATCTTGGGGCTGGTGAGTGAGTAGTAGACGTTGTTGCCACTTCGCCGTGCGACGACGACGCCTTTGGAGCGCATGATCGCCAGGTGCTGGGAGAGGGTGGCTTGCGGGACGCCCGTGCGCTCGACCATTTGCGAGACGGTCAGTTCGCCTGAGCGGAGAGACTCGAGGATCATCTGCCTCTTGGCATTCGCCAGTGTCTTGCAGACCTCTGAGTGCAGACAGTAGAAGCGCTCGTCCATCACGCACCTTCCGGCAAAGGCTGTGTGGATATGCGAATATCCGAATGTTGCTCAAACCAGCATAAGACTGCTTAAGAAGCAATGCAAGTGGTTTCACAAGCGTCGGCGCCACCTGTCGGTGAACGGTAGCGGCACCCCGCACGTGAGCGCGATCCGATGCGGGCCGGGCGGCGTACGTCTACCTGTCGACAGCGTCTGCGTGCTAGGATTCGCTTGTGCACCAATGCGGTGACGGTACTGTCACGTGCACATCTCTTCGGCCCCGTGTCGGGCCCTCCGGCGAGGCTTAGACGGAACAGTTGGGAGGAAGGCGTGGCCCTCGAGGGCAACCTCAAGGACTTCTCGCTTGCGGATATGTTCCGCTTGTTGGCGTCGGGTCGCAAGACCGGTACGCTCTACCTCGAGCGCCCTGATGCTCAGGGCAAGGTCTGCTTCAAGAAGGGACGCGTGTTCTTCGCTTCCTCGAATTGGCATCGGGAATCGCTCGGGCGCAGGCTCGTGAAAGCGGGTGTCATATCGGAGAAGCAGCTGCGACAGGCGTTGGGTCTTCAGAAGATCCAGAAGAAGGAGAAGGCCGACCGTCGGCTTGGGCAGATCCTGGTTGACGAAGGCTACCTGGACGCGAAGGTTCTCGAAAGCTTCATCCAGGAGCAGATACACGACACGTTGTTCGACCTCTTCCGCTGGGACGAAGGGCAGCTGCGTTTCGAGGCCGATGAGGCATGCGAGGAAGAGGACATCGGCATCTCGGTGTCGGTGGAGAACATCATCATGGAGGCGTCTCGGCGCCTCGAACTGTGGGGCCGCATCCGCCAGAAGATCCCGTCGCTCGACACTGAGTTCGTGATGGCATCGGCTCCCGGTGACAAGTCGATGGAGATCCACCTGAAACCGCGTGAGTGGATGCTCCTGTGCTACTTGCACGGAGGACGCTCAGTCCGTGAACTCGTGGAACTGACCGGCTACAACGACTTTGAAACAGCCAAGATCCTGTACGGGATGTACGCCGCTGGGCTGATCGAGCGCATCGGGGTCGACGTCGAGAGCGTGGCCGAGTGATTGCGAGCGCGCGATGAACGGCGATGGCCTTGCGAAGGACCTCACACCCGAGGAGTTCGCCCGCTTCCGTGACTTCATCCACCAAGCGTCCGGGATCTACCTCGAAGACAGTAAACTCGATTCGCTGCGCATCTCGCTCGTGACCCGCGCAACGCGGCTCAACTACCCTGACTTTGACGGGTACTATCAGGCACTTGCGAATGATGAACGTGAGTTCAACGAGTTGATGAACCTCATCACGATCAACGAGACCAGCTTCTTCCGATTCCCACAACAGTTCGATGCTCTTCGTACGCGCGTGCTTCCTGAGATCATGGCAGGAAAGCCAGCGCACAACCGCACGATCCGCATTTGGTCCGCCGGCTGCTCGACCGGTGAGGAGCCGTACTCGATCGCCATGACCGCCATCGATGCGGGGATCCCTGGGTTGGGCTGGCAGGTGCAGGTGCTGGGCACGGACGTGTCCACGAAGGCCCTGACGATGGCCAAGAAGGGGGAGTACACCCACAGGTCGGTCCTCAACCTGCCGCGCGAAACGATCGCCCGGCACTTCGAGGTCAAAGGCGACAAGTATGTGGTGGCGCCTCACGTGAAATCACTCGTCGATTTCGGCTATCACAACCTGATCAAGGAACCATATCCGCTGTCACTCATGGGGAACTGGGACGTCATCTTTTGCAGGAACGTCACGATCTACTTCCGCCTGGAGTCGACCAGACGCGTGGTCGAGAACTTCTACAACAGCCTGAACGAGGGTGGTTACCTGTTCATCGGACACTCCGAGACGCTCTCCTCGATCAGCGACGCATTCGAGCCGCTGGAAGTGGGCGGGGTGTTCCTGTATCGCAAACCCAAGAAGCGTCGGCACAGCGCTACAAGACCGGTGACAGGGTTCTCGCTCAAAGACGTGGCCGTGGACTCACGGCCTAAGGGCTCGGCGGGGTCCGCGGCCACGAAGCGGCGAGCCGAAGCCGCGCCCGCTTCGCGGCCGTCACGTGGCTCTGCCGATCCTCCGCGCACGCCACAGGCTCCGGCGGAGGAAGACCTGCTTGAGAGCGCCCGGCACAACATGGAGCATGGCCATCCGGAGCGCGTCCTGGAACTCGTAGGGAAGCTACTCGAGCGTGATCCGAACAACGCCGAAGCCCATCTCCTGTCTGCATATGTGCACGCAGACTCGGGTGATTACGAGCTGGCGCTCGAAGCGTGCCACCGGGCGCTCGCGATCGATCCGCTTCTTCCCGTTGCCCGCTACATCCTGGGGATCATCTACCAGCGTCAAGGCGACTCTGTTCGCGCTGTGAGCGAGCTCAAGAAGACCATCTACATCGACTCGGAGTTCGCTCTTGCGCACCTGAACCTCGCCAATATCTACAAGGCTCAGCGCAAATGGGACGCTGCTGCACGTGAGTACGAGAACGCTCTTCGGGCCCTGTACAAGAGCCCCGAAGGAGCTTGGACGGAGTTCCTGGGCGGATTCAAGGCGGATCTTCTCGCGAAGACGTGCGAGCGCAGTCTGCTAGAGTGTCGGAAGGCGATGGGTGCGGCATAGGTGAAGTCGCTGAAGTGCTGCGGCCGGAACGTCGATGATGTTCGCGGGAGCAGATACCCAGGAGGGAGCGAGCAGTGGGCGCACGAATACTCGCGGTCGACGACAGCCCGACCATCCTTGAGATGATCAAGGCGATTCTCGAATCCGGGGGCTATGAGGTGATCACCGCTTCAGATGGAGCAGAGGCTCTCAAGACCGCACGCGATGAGAAGCCGGAACTGATCCTGCTCGACGTGATGCTGCCCAAGCTCGACGGGTACCGGGTGTGCCGGCTCTTGAAGTTCGACCAGAACTACAAGAACATCCCGATCATCATGCTCACGGCCAAGACCGAGGAGCAGGCAATGGCGACGGGCATCCGTACGGGCGCCGACCAGTACCTCACCAAGCCCATCGAGCCCGATACTCTCCTCGCCGCGGTAGCCGAAGAGCTCGCCAAGGCGCAAGGGTAGCGGGACGATGATAGATCCGTCGGGCATCACGAGCCGGGTCCTCGACAGCCTGAGCGCTGCGGGGTTGCTGACTCCCGAGCAGATCTCATCGCTCGAGCGCCAGGCGGCCGAGGCGGGCGTTTCTGTCGGTTCGGCACTGATCGAACGGGGCTTGGTCTCCTCCGCGGATATCGAATCCGTGCTCGAGCATGAGATGGGGGTGCCGCACGTCGATCTTTCGAGTTACGCGCCGGAGGACTCGGCACTCGCGCTCGTGCCGAGTACGATCGCCCGCACCAGGCGCGTTCTGCCGCTTTTCGAGATCGAGGGCATGCTCACCGTCGCCGTAGGCGAGCCGATGGACGTCTTCACGCTTGACGATCTAGCGGCCGAGCTCGGAGTCGAGGTAGAGCCGGTCCTGGCAGATCCTGCAGCAGTGAGCGCTGCCATCGCCCAGTACTACGGCGAGGCTGCTGCCGAGCCGGGTCCCGCACCACGCGTGTCTGGAGAGACGGGTGCGTCTGCGGAGCCGGGATCTACGTCGAGCGCGGGCACGCCTGGGCTTGCGGTATCCGACTTCTTCGGAGAGTACTCCGAGGAAGAAGCGACTCCATCGGTACCGGTGGTCCCGATCGCCGAGGCAGCGGAGGAACCGGCGCGCCAACCGGTCGAGACGATCCAGGAGATGGTGGAGGCTCCTCCTCCCGAAGGTCCACCGGCGATCGATCTGGACATCCTGGCGGTTGCCGACTCACGCAAAGTCGCCGTCCTCGTGACAGAGATCCTCGAGCATGCGGTGAGCCGAGGCGCCTCGATGATCCACCTCCTGCCCTACAAAGACGACTTCTTCTTGGTCTACCGCGTCAAAGGGGTTCTCGAGAAGGTCGCCAGCGCTCCTTTGTCGCTCCAGGGCGCCTTGATCGACGCCTTCAAGAGTTTTGCAAAGATGTCCGTGGAGACTGGCTCCAACCCGTCCTTCGCTCGTACACGCACACGGGTTGGTGACCGCGACCTTGTGGTGACGGTCTCCTCCGTCCCGACGATAGCCGGGCAGCGCATGGTGATCTCGCTGGAGGGTCAGCGGCCAGAGCCTAAGGGTCTGTCAGAGCTCGGCATGTCTGATGCCGAAGCGAGGGCGCTCCATGCGATGGTCGAGCGAGGGCGCGGGCTGCTCTTGTTGTGCGCTCCGGTCGCCGCCGGTGCGAGCAGCACATACTACGCGCTGCTCGCGCATGCGGCGAAGGTCGGCAAGACCGTGTACTCGGTCGAGTACTCCATCGACTACGAGATACCTGCAGTCGCCCAGGTCGTGGTGAACACGGCTTCACCGGTGCCCGCGGCGAACTATATCGCTGCGGGTCTCAGGCAGGACACTGATGTCATCGCAGTCGACAGCATCCGGTCGGTGGAGGATGTGCACATCGCGGTCGAAGCGGCGGGGCTCGGCAAGCTTGTGATCGCAACGTTCCCTGCTGCAGACGTCGCGTCCGGCGTGAGCCGGTTGCTCGCCTTGGGTGTGGAGCCGCACAGTCTCGCCTCGGCGCTCACTCTTGGCGTCGGTCAGCGATTGGTACGGCTCAACTGCAGGAGTTGCACGCAGGAGGCGCCTTCCGCGGCGCTCGCCAAGCTTCCCGGCGTGCCCGAAGGGACGGTCAACAAGGCGGGTACAGGGTGTCCCAACTGCGGCAAGACCGGGTTCCGGGGTGCGACGGGTATCTTCGAGGTGCTTCCGTTCACCGAACCGGTTCGTTCGGTGGTCGCCGCGGGTGGGTCGGCGCCGCAGATCGCCGCCGCCGCAGAGGCTGCAGGCATGCGCCCGCTCATTGCGTCCGGCTTGGCGCGCGTCATCTCGGGCCAGGTCAGTGCCGATGAGCTCGATCGAGTCCTTAGGTTCACGTGACCGGCTGGAGCAAACAAGTGCCACGCAAGAAGAAAGCCGAACCGCCCGAAGCTGTCGCGACACAGCCCGAGAAGAGTGCAGTGGCCGAGGAGGTCGCCGTCGAACCTGAGCATGGCCAGGCGGCTGACACCGCGAGTCTCAGACAGGTGGTGACCTTCGGTCTGGGCGATCAGCTTTATGCGGTTCCCATCGAGAACGTGCAGGAGATCCAGCAGATCGTCGAGTTCACGCCGGTGCCGGACTCGTCGCCAGCACTTGTCGGCATATTGGACGTACGGGGGTCGGTGGTCCCTGCGATCGATCTGCGGTTGCTACTGGGGGTGCCGCCACGGGAGTACCGGCTCGATACTCCGATGATTCTTCTTCACAGTCGGGGGCAGCTCGTGGCAGTGATCGTCGATGAGGTTCAAGACGTGTTCGAAGTCCCGGAAGGCTCCGTTCAGGCGCCGTCGGGGATCTACGCTCTCGCGGACAAGATGATCGGGGTCTGCCGATCGGGTTCGACACTCGTCATAGTCCTGGACCCCGATCGCCTTGTGCCACAGGTGTTGCTCGCCTCGGCGAATGAAGGCGCAGAAGGGAGACCGGGTGATGAGCGAGAATGACACCTCGCCCACAGCAGCACTCGCGGGTCGCGCGGCCGAGATCCTGCGGCAGCGAGCTGAGTCCCTCGCGCAGGTCGACTTGGAGCAGTCCGCCGTTGAGACGATCGGGCTGTTGCTCTTCCGTCTCGCCGAGGAGTGGTACGCGGTGCGGATCGACGGTGTGCGCGAGATCTACAACGACTTCGAGGTGACACGGATCCCCCGGTTGCCGTCGCACGTACTAGGAGTCATCAACGTCCGCGGAGAGATCATCTCGGTCATCAACGTAGCGGCTCTCATGCGGGTCGCGTCAGATCAAGACCATAGCGGTGTGCGAGAGCCCAATGGCATCATCGTGAGCAGCGAGCCGTTCGTGAGCACCCTGGTCGTCGATGAGATAGGCGACATCATCGACGTGCCGCGCGATTCGCTCGAACCGCCGTTGTCCACGCTGGATAAGAACCAGGCCGACTTCGTGAGTGCCTCTGTATACACGCAGGAGCGCCTGGTCGGCATCATCAACCTCGAGAAGGTGCTCGAACCCGTAGGCGAACCGGTCTGACAGGAGTCGATGATGATCAAGAAGCTACTCGGTAAGATGAGCAGTAGTTTTCTGTTCAAGTACTCGGTGATCAACCTCGCGCTTATCGCCGTGGCGAACCTCATCCAACTCGGGGTCGCGTCTACAGTCCTTGCCGACGAGCTCACCATCGATGCGAATGTCATCCGCAAACTGGTGATCGTGGTGGCGGTCTTCATAGGAGTACTCGTCGTGTTCGCCTACGTCCAATCGGCCATCGCTAAGAGAATGATGGCGCCGCTCTTCCACGTGGTCGAGAGCGTGAAGGCTGCATGTGAGGGCGAAGTCGGGCACAAGGTGCAGATCGATTCCAAGGATGAGTTCGGTGTGCTCTCCCGCTCATACAACCAGATGCTCGATCTGATCATGTACCTCATCACACAGACTCAGGAGTCATCGACCCGTCTCGCGCAGGCATCCTCCGAGATCTTGTCGGCGACCGAGCAGCAAGCGTCAGGCGCGGCGGAGCAGGCCGCCTCGATCTCACAGACGACGGCTACCATGGAGGAGCTGGCCTCGACATACCGTCAGATTGCCGATAACGCGAACCAGGTCGTCCACATGGCCGAGACGTCCTTGGGTAACGCCGAGTCAGGCCAGCAGGCCGTCATGAACACGCTCGATGCTATGGACCAGATCAAGGCCAGAGCGCAATCCTCGGCGAACAAGATCCTTCAACTGGGCGAGCGCAGCCAGCAGATCGGACAGGTCTTGGCGATCATCAACAACATAGCCGACCAAACCAAGATCCTGGCGTTGAACGCTGCCATAGAGGCGGCGCGCGCGGGTGAAGCGGGCAAGGGTTTCTCGGTCGTTGCGAGCGAGATTCGCAAACTCGCCCTTTCCGTGGTGGATTCCACCGGCGAGATCGAGACGATCATGACGGAGATACAGACTGCGGCGAACGACCTGGTGATCTCCACGGAGCAAGAGCTCAAGCAGGTCAACGTCGGTGTCGATCTCGCGCACGTCACGGGAGAGGGCCTCGATCAGATCCTGGAGACGATCGAGCAGACGACGGTCGCCGCCAAGGAGATCTCGGCCGCAACGCAGCAGCAGAAGAGCGCGACCGAACAGGTGGTGAACGCGATGCGTGAGGTCGCCGCGGTCGCACAACAGACCGCCGCCGGCTCGCGACAGGTCGCCAACGCTGCCGAGCAACTCGCCGCAATCGCAAAAGAGTCGAGTCATGTCGGAGCGGCCTTCCGGATCGTAGGTTAGGGCCGATCATCTCGAAGCCGGAGGGATCGCACGCATGGTCGAGTTCGACCGTACCGCCTTCATCAAGAAGTTCCAAGAGGAAGCCAGCGAGTACCTTCAGCGGCTGAACGAGGGCGTTATCACGCTGGAGAGCGACCCGGACAACCGCGAGCTCATCGACCAGATGTTGCGCGACGCGCACACGCTCAAAGGCTCGTCGCGCATGGTCGGCTTGATCGAGATCTCGGACGTCTCACACAAGCTCGAGGACATCATGGTCAAGGTGCGCGACGGCGAGATGCGGTACTCCCCCGGCATGTCGGACGCTTTCTTCGAGGCTTTGGACACGATCGTGTTCCTCTCGGAGAACGCTGGAAAGGACGTGTCGGAGCAGATAGACATCCCTGCCGTGTTGGACCGTCTGTCCGCAGTCGCTGCCTCTGGCGAGCCATCGAAGCCCCCCTCGACCCCGGAGGTCGCAGCGCCTGTGTCTGCGCCGGAGCAAGGTATGGAGGCGTCTGCTTCCGAGCCATCTACATCCTCTGTGGAACCCCTTCAGAAGTCACAGGTGCGGCAGGCGCCGTCGGCTGCTCGGCGAGGTGCCCCACACCAGGCTGCCGCCGAGGAGAAGCTGCAGACACGCGTGCAGCAGACCGTGCGCATCCGCACCGAGCAGGTCGACCGGCTCTTGAACCTGGTGAGCGAGGTCGTCATCTCTCAGATCAAGACGGAACAGCACGCTCGTGATCTACGCGCTGTGCAAGCGCTCTCCAACGAGGTCCATCAGGCGTGGAGCCGCGTGCGCGCTCGTCTGGCAGATGTGGAAGACGGCGCGGACTCGTCTTTGGATGAGGATATCGAGATCCTGGAAGGGTTGATGTCCGACGAGTGGCGTCAGCTGGCTGCGTTAGCCAAGGAGTATGCAGACGATACGTCTCGCACATCGACGGTCGTCTCCGATCTGCAAGAGCACAGCATGGGGCTGCGCATGTTGCCTGTCTCCACCGTGTTCAACTCCTTCCCGCGTGCGGTGAGGGATCTGGCGCACCAGTTCAAGAAGGACGTGAACCTCGTGATCGAGGGAGGCGACACCGAGCTCGACAAGAAGGTCCTTGAGGAGATCAACGATCCGCTCATACACATCATGCGCAACGCGGTGGATCACGGCATCGAGCCCGTCGACGACCGCATCGCAGCGGGCAAGCCGCCCAAGGGTACGATCCGCCTGGCGGCTCGTCAGGAAGGAGACCAGATCGTGATAGAGGTCTCCGACGACGGAGCAGGTATCGACCCGGACAAGGTCAGGGCCGCGGCGTTGCGAAAGGGCTTCATCACAGCCACTGAAGCCAAGTCGATGTCGGACCGCGAAGCGATGTACCTCATCTTCGAGCCAGGCTTCTCGACGAGTGCCATCATCACCGAGATCTCCGGCCGTGGGGTGGGGATGGATGTCGTCCGGGAGTTCGTCGTCGACAAACTCAAGGGATCGCTCGATGTCTTCTCGGAGCTTGGCCAAGGCACGATGTTCCGGCTCACGATCCCTCTGACGCTTGCGATAATCCGTGCTCTTCTCGTGAGGGTCGGCGAGCAGGTGTTCGCGCTTCCCACAGCATCCATCGAGGAGACTCTACGGGTCGACCCTCAGGAGATCATCAAGGTCGAGGGCCGCGAGGTGATCCGGCGGCAACGTCGTACGATTCCGATCGTGCACCTGAGCGAGGTCCTCGGAGTGACGGGCAGCGCGGCGAGAACGAACAAGACGCCTGTCGTCACGCTGGGCTTCTCGGGTCACCGGATGGGCTTCATCGTGGACTCGTTCGTCGGCGAGCAGCAGATAGTGATCAAGACACTGGGCACCCATCTCCAGCGTGTGGACAACGTTGCAGGAGTGACGGTCCTTGGCGCAGGCGAAGTCGTGCCGATCCTCAATGTGCCTGACTTGATGAACAACGCGCGGCAGCTGTCAGGGCTTCGTAGAAGAGAGCCTACTGCGGCCGAGCAGGTCGAGAAGGGGCCGAGAAGGATCCTCATCTGCGAGGATTCGTTCACGACGCGGGAGTTGGAGCGGTCGATCTTCGAAGCGGCGGGCTATGAAGTGGAGACCGCCGTGGACGGTGCCGCCGGTCTCGCAAAGCTCCGTGAGGGACTGAAAGTGGACGCGGTCGTCACCGACGTGCAAATGCCGAACATGACGGGGTTCCAGCTCACGAAGGCGATCAAAGCCGATGCCATCCTGCAGGGAATCCCGGTGGTGATCGTCACCTCTCTCGAGCGAGAGGAAGAGAAGGCCGAAGGGATCGAGGCAGGCGCAGACGCCTACATCACCAAGTCAGTGTTCAACCAGGACACCCTTCTCGACACCGTCGACAGATTGATACGGTGAAGGCGCGAGACGGAGACGGGGGAGGGTCTATCAGTTGAGTGCCGAGGCACCCATTAGGGTCATCATCGTGGATGACTCCCTCGTCGCCAGGGAGATGCTCACGCAGATCTTGTCCTCTGACCCCGCTATCGAGGTGGTGGGGACCGCTCGTGATGGGCGCGAGGCCGTCGAGATGGTCGCACGGATGCGCCCAGACCTCGTGACGATGGACATCCACATGCCACACATGGATGGCATCGAAGCGGTCGAGCGCATCATGGCCTTCACTCCAACGCCGATCTTGGTGGTGTCGTCGTCGGTTCACGGCGAGGGCATCGGGCGTGCTTTCGACGCTCTTGCCGCGGGCGCCCTTGAAGTGATCAAGAAACCGGAGCCTCGGGACTGGGCTGACTTACAGCGTATCGGGACAGAGATCATCCACAAGGTGAAGATCCTCGCCAAGGTGAAGGTCATCACGCACATACGGGGCCGCAGGCCCCGTCGTCAGGGTCCTGCGGTCGCAGTAGCTCCCTTTCGCGAGGGGATCCGCCGGTCGATCATCGCCATCGGCTCATCGACAGGTGGTCCATCCGCCCTCATGTCTGTTCTCGGCGGCCTTCCTCGGGACTTGCCCGTGCCGATCGTGATCGCGCAGCACATCGCAGACGGGTTCGTCCCCGGTCTGGTCAGCTGGCTGGACGCGGCGTGCCGGATCTCGGTGAGAGCTGCCGAGGACGGGCAGACTGTCGAGCCGGGGGTCGCCTACTTCGCCCCGACGGGGCTCAACCTCGAGGTGCGCGGTATGGAGGTCGGCTTCGGCGTGCCGCGTAAGGACCAGCTGTACGTACCCTCGGCAGACACATTGTTCGAGACCACGGCCCGATCACACGGCGGGCGGGCGGTGGGAGTCCTACTCACCGGCATGGGTGCAGACGGCGCCGTTGGGCTCAAGATGCTTCATGACGCCGGGGCACCCACCATCGCCCAAGACGAGGAGACTTCCACTGTCTTCGGGATGCCCAAGGCGGCGATCGACGCAGGAGCGGTAAGCAAGATCCTGCCAGTCCAGGACATCGCTGAGGAGATCGTACGGGTCACTCACTGCTGATGGGTCCGGACGGCTGTGTTGGCCACACGCTATACTGCCTAGCATGCCTGATACACGCGACTTGCCCATAGGTGTGTTCGACTCCGGTCTTGGCGGTCTGACGGTGGTCCGCGAGCTGTGTCGCGCGCTCCCACGGGAGTCCATCATCTATCTGGGGGACACGGCCCGGTGTCCCTACGGTCCTCGGGATCCTCGCGAAGTACGCAGGTTCGTGCTCGAGATAGGCGCGTGGCTGCGTTCGCGCTGCATCAAGCTCATGGTCATCGCGTGCAACACGGCAACGGCCGCCGGTCTCACGCTCGCTCAGAGGGCGTTCGAAGTTCCTGTCATCGGTGTCATCGAACCCGGGGCTCGGGCCGCCGTGATGGCGACGCAGAACCGCCGCGTCGGCGTGATCGGGACCACGGGCACCGTTCAGTCAGGCGCGTATAGCCGCGCTGTGCACGCACTCGATGCAGGCGTGGCGGTGTTCTCGGCGGCAGCACCGAAGTTCGTCGACATCGTCGAGGCAGGGCTTAGAATGGATGACAGCTCCGTGGAGGACTGGATGTCCAAGAGCGGTGACGCGCTCATGCAGCCATCCTTGTTCGAGCTCGGGCAGGACTACCTTGATCCGCTGAAAGGCTCGGGCATCGACACGCTCGTGCTCGGATGCACCCATTTCCCTCTGCTGTCGGCGGCGATCCAACGATCGGTGGGTCCTGATGTTCGGCTGATCTCATCGGCCGAGGAGACTGCCCGCGAGGTCGCAGAGATCCTTGAGGTCCGAGGTCAGCTGGCCCCGGTCGGCACCCTTCCACGCCACACCTTCGCGACGACCGGCGACCCTCGTGAGTTCGAAGTGCTCGGGTCGCGCGTGCTGGGGTGGTCGACAGGCGACGTCGAGAGCGCGCCCATCACAGAGCTCGAGTCGCTGCTGGACGCTGGTCTTCTCGATGCGCTTGCCCGGTACGAGGCGGGTGAGATGGCGTGCGACTGACTGTTCTGGGGTCGTCGGCATCCTACGCGGATGCGGGCAGGGCCTGCGCAGGGTATCTCGTTCGATGCGGGAGCACTTCGGTGCTGTTCGACTGCGGCAACGGAGTCATCGCCAACCTGTCGCGGGTGCTCGAGCCCACGGCGCTCGACGCGGTGTTCATCACCCACGAACACATCGACCATTTCGCCGATATCTATGCGCTTCAAGCAGCCTTGCGTTACGCACCGTCTGGTCCTGCGCCCTCCCTGCCGCTATATGTGCCTGTCGGTCTCTTCGCCAAGATGGGCGCCGTGCTCGGCACGACGGGCCGAGCGGAGCTGGCCGAGGCGTTCGACGTCCATGAGATCGAGGAGGGCGTCCCGCTCCACGTCGGGGCACTCACCGTCGCGGCATACCGGGTCGACCACGTCGAGCCGACCTACGCGCTCTGTGCGATGTGTGACGGGTCAAGACTCGTGTACACGTCTGACACTCGAGCCGGGGCGGCAGCACGAGCGGCAAGCGCAGGGGCGGGCCTTCTGGTGGCGGACGCGACTCTGCCGGACGAATACGCAGGGCGGTCGGCGCACATGACGGCAACAGAGGCGGGGCAGCTGGCGCACGACTGCGGCGCCCGGAGCCTTGTGCTCACCCATCTGTGGCCGAGCGTCGACCGCGTGAAGGCGCTTGCGGACGCTGCACGCGCGTTCGGCGGTCCTGTGACGGTGGCCCAGGAACTCGAAGAGATATCGATCGGCGAGGAGGAGTAGATGCAACGTCGCGATGGACGACCCGCAGGCGCGCTGCGACCGGTTCGTGTGACCCGGCATTACCTCACGCATGCCCACGGTTCTTGTCTTATCGAGTTGGGAGACACCAGGGTGCTGTGCGCCGCCAACTTGAGCGACACGGTCGCCCAGTGGCGTCGAGGCTCAGGACTGGGGTGGGTGACCGCCGAGTACGCGCTCCTGCCCGCCTCCACGCACACCCGCTCACGCCGTGAAGTGGGTCCAGGAAGTCCGAGCGGGCGTACACATGAGATCCAGCGTCTCGTGGGACGCGCGCTCCGGTCGGTCATCGACATGTCCGGCCTGGGCGGTGAAGTCACGATGAACGTCGACTGCGACGTCATCCAAGCGGACGGCGGCACGCGCACAGCGGCGATCACGGGTGCGTTCCTTGCCGCCTATGATGCGCTGAGCACATGGCGCGATGCTGGGCGGATCGCCGATCTTCCCGTGATCGACTTCCTTGCGGCGACCTCGGTCGGCGTTGTCGACGGCGTGGCACTGCTCGACCTGGACTACACAGAGGACAGCAATGCCGAAGTGGACATGAACGTGGTGGTCGATGGGAGGGGCCGGTTCGTCGAGGTGCAGGGGACGGCCGAGCGCGCCCCGTTCGATCGCGCACGTTTGGACGAGCTGCTCGACCTGGCGGTGAGCGGCGCTGCGGCACTGGTCGACCTGCAGCGCACGGTGATCGCCCAGGGTTTGGATGTGTACGAGGCGCGGTGGTGAGCGCATGCCTCGCGTGATCATCGCCAGTACCAACGCAGGGAAGGTCGCTGAGATCCGCTCGGCACTGAGCACGCCGGGCTGGGCCTTCATCACCGTCGAGGATCTCGGCGCCGAACCTCTGGAGGTCCAGGAGACCGGCGAGACCTTCCTGGACAACGCTCGCCTCAAAGCCAAGGCGTACGCGCAGCACTTTGGGATGCCCGCTCTCGCGGACGACAGCGGCCTGGAGGTGGATGCGCTGCGAGGCGCTCCCGGAGTCCGCTCGGCGCGCTATGCGGGAGAACCCGGCGACGATCGGGCCAACAACGCGAGGCTCTTGAGCGAGATGGAGGGGGTGCCCGAAGAGGCTCGCACGGCACGATTCCGCTCAGTGGTAGTACTCGCCTGGCCCCAGGGCCGGGAACTCGTGGCCGGTGGCGTGTGCGAGGGCCGCATCGGGTTCAGGCCGGTAGGCACACATGGCTTCGGTTATGACCCGCTGTTCCTTCCCGATGCCACCCCGGGCCGTGCTATGGCCGAGCTCGATCTGGCCGAGAAGAACACGATCAGCCATCGCGGTGCTGCGTTGCGCAAGCTGCACGACCTACTGGCCGAGGAGTGCCTGGCGTAAGGTCTCGGGGGGGAGGGGCCGCCGGCGGTCCCGGAGCGACGTCGGGTAGGAGCATGCCCCGCGGGATTCTGCTGAGGGCCGGATGCCTAGGTGGTGCGCTCCTCCGGCATTTCGAGGGTACCTTCGGCACGATTCGCACCTGCGGAACCAGGTCCAGGAGACTTGTGCTCTGTCTCGTGAGCTACGAGGGGTGATGCGGCGCAGGCGCTCTTCTGCCGCAGTGGGGGCCCGTTCGATCACATGTTGACTCGGGTTGTTGACTCGGGTATGAATCTGACAAGGCGGAGGCGAAGAGACGGTTGCCAATGGAGCGGCGCGAGTTCTGTCGATTGGTTCTGGGGTGCGCCGTCGTCGGTTGTGCAGGAGGGCTCGCGGGTTGCGCGCGCCTGCTCGAGTGGTCCGCACAGGACACCGGCACTGGACGCACGGTGACTATGGGCGGCTCGCAGGACGTTACTGTGACGGCCGAAGCCAGTGAGGCGCCGACGCCTTTCGACGCTTCGAAACCGCCAGACCTCGCAGTGTTCCGTGGCGAAGACCCTGCGCAAAACACACGAGCCGCGGTGCTCGCGCTCGGCGGGATGGAGCGCTTCGTCAAACCGGGCGCGCGTGTCGTTATCAAGCCGAACATCATCACCGGCCGCGAGCCGGAGCTTGCCACGACGACCAACCCCCAGGCCGTGGCGGCAGTGGTGAGCATGGCGTACGAAGCGGGCGCGTCTGAGGTGATCGTGTTCGATCGGCCCACCGGCGACCCGTATACCGCCTACACGGTCAGCGGGATACAAGACGCGGTGGAGAAGGCTGGGGGCGCGATGAAGGTGCTCACCGATCGCAACTTCGAACGCATCGAGATCCCTGACGCGAGGTCGCTGCCTTCGTGGCCCATGGTGACGGACGTCTTCGAGGCGGATACCTTCGTGGACATGCCGATCGCGAAGAACCATGGGATGGCCATCCTCACGATGGCGATGAAGAACCTGATGGGCATCCTCGGTGGCGAACGCGGCAAGATGCACCAGGAGTTCTATCACAAGATCGTCGACGTTGCCACGGTGGTGAAGCCGCATCTCGTGATTCTGGACGCCTATCGTATCATGGTGCGCAACGGCCCCACGGGCGGCTCACTCAAGGACGTGGAAACGCCCAAGACGGTCGTCGCCGGGACGAACATGGCCTCGGTGGACGCCTACGGCACCACCCTTTTCGGGATGCAACCGACCGACCTCGACTATCTACGTAACGCTGCCGAGCGAGGCGTCGGCGTCATCGACCTTACGGCGCTCAATATCCACGAGGGGTCGGCGTAGATGCCTCGACCACCGCGTCACGGCCTGCATCGTTTCCGGCGGTGGTTCCAGGTCGTCTTCCTCATCTTGTTCATCGGACTTCTGGCGTTCACGGTGTGGCCGCTCGGCAGCGTCTACCTCGGCGCGTTCCTAATCGGTGACCCGCTCGTTGCCCTGAACTCCGCGGTGAACGGCGTCATCAAGCCCGCGATGTGGCTGGCGCTGGTGATGATGGCTGCGCCGCTCGTGCTTGGAAGGGCCTTTTGTGGCTATGTGTGCCCGATGGGCGCCGTCGTCGAGTGGACCTCGCCAGCGAGGCGCAAGCACGGTCTCACCGACGCGGGGCGAGAGCGCTGGAGGCGCGTGCCGGTCTTCGTGCTGCTCCTCTCGGCGGGGATGCTCCTGTTCGCGAGCGGCGCGTACCTCGTCTTCGACCCGCTTGCCACTCTCACGCGCTCGGCGACTGTGCTGCTGTTCCCGTTCGTCGATCGCATGACGCGCTTGATCGGCGACGTGCTGTACCTCGTGCCCGCGCTGCGAGGCGCCGTGGATGCAGTGACCACTGCTCTCGCGGGCAGGATCATCTACGCGGCACCGCGCGTGTACGGCCTGGCGGTCGCCGTGCTTGGTATGCTCCTTGCGATTCTCGGTCTGAATCTGGTGGAGCGGCGCTTCTGGTGCCGCTACCTATGCCCGCTCGGGGCGCTACTGGGCGCCGTGGGGCGTTTCGGCTTCCGCAACCGTACGGTGGACGTCGATGCCTGTATCTCGTGCGGCGCCTGCGACCGCGTGTGCCCGATGGATGCTGTGCGCGATGGTTTTCACGCTACCGACACATCCCGGTGCCAGCTGTGTCTCGAGTGCGCGGACGTTTGTCCTACCGACGCGATAGCGATCGGGATGCGCCCGGCCAAGTCGGCGTACCGGCCGTCACGGCGGGCGTTCGTTGGGGTCGCGGGCCTGGGTCTGCTGGCCGGATTCTTCACCTTCACGGGGCTCTCACGGCGCACACCTGACCGCTTCCTTGTGCGCCCGCCGGGCGCGCGGGTCGAAGGCGAGCTGCTCGCGCTGTGTACGCGCTGCGGGCAGTGCATGAAGGTGTGCCCCACCAACGTCCTGCAACCGTCGTTCTCCAAAGCGGGCATGGAGGGATTCTTCACGCCCGAGATGGACTATCGGGTGGGCAACTGCGACTGGGCATGCGCCGAGTGCGGCAAGGTGTGCCCCACCGGCGCGATCCAGCGGCTGGAGCTCGAGGAGAAGCGCAAGACAGCGATCGGCCGCGCGTACATCGACACAACGCGCTGCATCCCATGGGCCGACCTGGGTCAGTGTCTGGTGTGCCAGGAGCTCTGTCCAGTGGTGGACAAGGCGATCGTGTTCACCGAGGACGATGTCGTCACACCGGCGGGGGAGGCGATCGTGGTCAAGCGTCCGCACGTGGTGCCGGATCGCTGTATCGGATGCGGTGTGTGCGAGTTCCACTGCCCGGTGCCGCGAGAGTCAGCGATCCGAGTGCGGGGCAGGACGTCCTGAGGCGCCGGAAGGGTTGGGCCACTGTGGTCGACGGCCAGGCCGTTGAGGGCGGCGAGCAAAGGGGCGCGGCAGAACAGCCACAGCCCGGATGTGCGGGGCCGGAAGTGCCCGTTGCCTGGCCGAGTGTGACCGGTCACCATCTGGTATCGGTCCAGAACGCAAATGGCAGTGTTCCCGCGACGTTGGGTCGCGGTTCGGAGTAGGCGATCACGCGGCGCATGGTTCGCGCTCGTTTCGGGAGCGGGTAGCGTTCTTCCGCCCGCCCGCCTATACTGTTTCTCGCCCTCGAGGCGGGTCGTCCGGCGAGGCGCTCTTGGGCGAAGGTCGGGCCGTAGCGCAGCTTGGTAGCGCACCTGCTTTGGGAGCAGGGGGCCGCCGGTTCGAATCCGGCCGGCCCGACCAAGGATGCGGCGGTAGTTCAATGGTAGAGCATCAGCCTTCCAAGCTGATTGTTGCGGGTTCGAGTCCCGTCCGCCGCTCCATTGACAACGATACATCGGCGCAGGTACCGTAACGCTTCGCGGCATCCTGGAGTCGATGAGATCTGCGCCCGTAGCTCAGGTGGATAGAGCGGGAGACTTCTAATCTCTAGGTCGGGGGTTCGAATCCCTCCGGGCGTGCCAGGTATCACGTGGTGGGCGTAGCTCAGTTGGTTAGAGCGTCGGACTGTGGCTCCGAAGGTCGCGGGTTCGAGTCCCGTTGCCCACCCCAGTTGACTTTCGAAGCCCCCGTGCAGACGGGGGCTTCGCCCGTCCAGGAAGCGCAAGCGGTCCTGCTCGCGTCCCTTGCATTTCGTTGTCGAGGCGGTAGAATAGGCGAGCGTTGCCGGGCCGTTAGCTCAGCTGGTAGAGCAGGGGACTCTTAATCCCAAGGTCATAGGTTCGATCCCTATACGGCCCACCATTTGCGACAAAGGTCGTCCGCGTGAGTGGGCGGCCTTTTTGCTATAGTGGTTGTCCGGCTCTGAGCGGACTTCAGCGCGGGCGTGGCGGAACTGGCAGACGCGCCGGGTTTAGGTCCCGGTGGGGAGACCCGTGGAGGTTCGAGTCCTCTCGCCCGCACCACGACAGCGGACCCGACCTCGGACACATCGATGGTCGTGACTACCACAGGAGGATCGTTGGAGACACATGTAGAACACATGGACGGCGGACTGGTCAAGCTGACCGTCTCGGTGCCTGCCGCCGAAGTCGATGCGGCTATCGATGAAGCATATCGTGAGGTAGGCGGAAGACTGAGGATTCCTGGATTCCGCAAGGGCAAGGTGCCGCGTCCCGTGATAGATACCCATGTCGGCCGCGACGTGATCCTTGCGCAGGCGCAGGAGGCACTCGTCGACCGGACCTATCCGCGAGCCATCGATGAGACGGGACTGCGACCGATCGATGCGCCGGACACAGGCGATCTGGATCAGTTGGTGTCTGGCGAGCCGTTCACCTACTCTGCCGAGATACTCGTCCGTCCTGAGCTGACGTTGAGTTCACTTGACGATCTCGTCGTCGCCGCAGGACCTGTCGCGACGACCGAGCGCGAGGTGGACGCGCAGCTCGACTACTATCGCGAGCGTTTTGCCACCCTGGAGACGGCGGATCGCCCCGTCGAGCCGGGCGACTTCGTCCAACTGTCGTTCGTCGGCACGGTGGACGGTGAGCCGTACGAGGGCAACACCGTCGACCGCTATCTGTACGAGACCCAACGTGGACTCATGCCTACCGAGTTCGATGAGGCGCTCCTCGGCGCCAAGGCCGGCGACAGGGTCGTCGCCGAGTTCACCATTCCGGACACGTCGTCGGATCCTGATTTCGTGGGCAAGACCGCCCGTTTCGAGATAGCGGTCCATGAGGTCAAGGCGAAGGTCCTGCCGGACCTCGACGACGCCCTCGCGACGAGCGTGGGAGGGTTCGACACCCTTGAGGAATTGAGGGACGACATACGCAAGAAGCTCGACGAGAGCAAGGCCGCGGGAAGAAAGAAGCGAATCGAACTTCTGGCATTAGAGCTGCTTACAAGCAGACTTGAAGGAGAAGTGCCCGAAGTACTGGTCAACAACCGCGCCGCGAGCATGACCCGTGACTTCTTCGAGTCGCTGGACAGTCAGCAGTTGACGCTCGAGGACTACGTGAACGCCACGGGAGTGTCACCCGAGCAGATCCAGGCCGATATCCAAGAACAAGCGCGCAAACGAGTCCGGGAGGAGCTTGCGCTCGAAGCCCTGTTCCGTGCCAAGAACATGGAGATCACGCCGGAGGACATGGACAAGGCCTTTCTGGACCTTGCGGGCGGAGATCAGAACGAAGTCGCTACCCTACGCGCGAACCTCACCGATGCAGGTGCGACGCCTATCGTCCGCGAAAGCCTGATGCATCAGCGGGCGTTGGAATGGCTGCTCGACAACGTCATCGTCACCGAAGATGAACCCTCCGTCGGCGAGACGGCGGACACGGAAGTTGCACCTAAGAAGAAGCGGGCGGCGAAGAAGAAAGCCGCACCCGCGAAGGAGGAGTGAAGCATGGCCTCAGAAGCATTCGGTCTCGTGCCGATCGTCGTGGAGCAGACATCACGAGGGGAGAGGTCTTTCGACATCTTCTCGCGGCTGCTCAACGATCGCGTCGTCTTCCTCGGCAATGAGATCGACGACGTCATCGCCAACCTGGTGATTGCCCAGCTGCTGCACCTCGAGAGCGAGGATCCCGAGAAGGACATCAGCCTGTACATCAACTCACCCGGCGGGTCAGTGACAGCGGGCCTGGCGATCTACGACACGATGCAGTACATCCGCCCGGACGTGTCGACCATCTGTATCGGTCAATGCGCATCGATGGCCGCAATCCTGCTCGCGTCGGGCGCACCCGGTAAGCGTTTCGCGCTGCCTCACAGCCGGATCCTCATCCATCAGCCATGGGGCGGCACGCAGGGCCAAGTGACCGACATCGAGATCCAGGCGAAGGAACTCCTGCGCATGCGCGACCAGCTCGACCAGATCCTGTCGCGTCATACGGGCCAGCCTGTCGACAAGATCCACGCCGACACCGAGCGAGACAACATCATGATCGCCACCGAGGCGGCCGAGTACGGTCTCGTGGATGCCGTGATGGAGCAGCGCGCGAGTGAGAGTGCGGGATAGGCATGGTAGAACGCACTGAAGGGCACGACGAGCTCAAGTGCTCGTTCTGCGGCAAGCCGCAGCACCAGGTCCGCAAGCTTATCGCTGGTCCAGGCGTCTACATCTGTGACGAGTGCATCGACTTGTGTGTCGACATCGTCGATGAGGACCAGGCCGAGGACTGGGTCTCGCTCACGCCGCAGGACCTGCCGACCCCCAAGGAGATCCTCGCCGCGCTCGACGAGTACGTGGTCGGTCAGGATCAGGCGAAGAAGTCCCTTGCGGTGGCCGTCTACAACCACTACAAACGGATCCGCTGTAAGCCCTGTGACGGTGTAGACGACGTCGAGATCGCCAAGAGCAACATCTTGCTCTTAGGGCCGACCGGGTGTGGCAAGACGCTGCTCGCGCAGACTCTCGCCCGGATACTCCAGGTCCCGTTCGCGATTGCTGACGCCACGACGCTCACGGAAGCGGGTTACGTAGGCGAGGACGTGGAGAACATCCTCCTCAAGCTCATCACGGCTGCTGACTTCGATGTTGCCAAGGCCGAAGTCGGCATCGTCTACATCGACGAGATCGACAAGATCGCGCGCAAGGCCGAGAACCTCTCGATCACGCGAGATGTCTCGGGTGAGGGCGTGCAGCAAGCGCTGCTCAAGATCCTCGAGGGCACCGAAGCCGCGGTCCCGCCCCAAGGGGGGCGTAAACACCCGCAGCAGGAGCTCATCCGGATCGACACCACCAACATCTTGTTCATCCTCGGCGGAGCGTTCGTTGGTCTGGAGAAGATCATCGCCGACCGCATCGGCAAAAAAGGCGTCGGGTTCGGCGCCGAGCTCGTGGACGCGAGCAAACACGACACCGGGACGCTGCTCGCCCAGGCGCTGCCAGAGGATCTCCACAGATTCGGGCTCATACCGGAGTTCATCGGCCGTATTCCTGTGATCGCGCACGTCGAGGAGCTGAGCGAGGACGACCTCGTGCGCATCTTGACCGAGCCGAAGAACGCGCTCGTCAAGCAATACCAGCGCCTGTTCGCGCTCGAGGGCATCGACTTGACCTTCACGCCCGAGGCACTGAGAGAGATCGCGGCTCAAGCCATCAAACGAGGCACTGGCGCTCGCGGTCTTCGCTCGATTCTGGAGAGTCTCCTGCTTGATCTCATGTACGAGCTCCCGGGCCGGACCGACGTCTTGCGGGTTCTTGTCACTGATGCGGCCGTCCGTGGCGAGGCCGAGCCAGTCCTCACTGCGCAAGACGCTGTCCGCGACGAATCTGCGTGACGGGAGTCACGAGCGCTTCGCAGCGATGATCTCCTCGGCGCACTCGATCTGGCTCGGGTACAGGTCGACGGGCACCGCGTCCTTGCCAAGTGTCCGGAACACCATGTGCCGCGCACAGTGGATGTTGCTGCCTCGGCAGTATCGCTTCTTGATGATCTCCGCCATCGCGGGCATCTCGGCCATCTGGTCGTTGAAGAAGATGCAGGTGGAGAGACATTCGCAGTCGGCCATCGCTGTCCTCCTCGCACTGTCGTCGAGCACATGTTCCACGACATGATCCATAGGGTTTATGACCATTTCGGCGTCTTGACGCGCGTGCAATGGCAAGCGCAGCGGATTCGCCATCACGTGGGCGTTTGCGTATCATCGGTTGCTACACGGACGAGTGGGAAGGACTGACCGCGCGCATGAACGACATGCCCAAGGCGTATGACCCTGCAGCTGTGGAGCCCGAAGTCTTCCGGTCCTGGACCGAGGGCGGGTACTTCGGCTGGAACATCGTCGAGGGGGAGAAGCCCTTCACGGTCGTGATCCCGCCTCCGAACGTGACCGGCTCGCTGCACATGGGTCACGCGCTCAACAACACCATCCAAGACGTGATCATCCGGCGTTCGCGGATGAGCGGGCGTCCGACGCGCTGGGTCTTGGGCACCGATCACGCAGGGATCGCGACGCAGAACAAGGTGGAGCAGAAGCTTGCGGCGCAGGGACTCAGTCGTTATGACGTGGGTCGCGAACGGTTCGTCGAGATGTGCTGGGAGTGGCGTGCCGAGCATGGCTCGACGATCATCAACCAGCTCAAGGCCATGGGGTGCTCGTGTGACTATGAAGACGAGCATTTCACCATGGATCCCGCGTACCAGAGGGCAGTGAAGAAGGTCTTCGTCGACCTTTACAACGAGGGACTCATCTACCGTGGCAAGCGCATCATCAACTGGTGTCCGCGGTGTACGACGGCCTTGTCGGACATCGAGGTGGAGCATGAGGAGATCGACGGTCACCTTTGGAGGATCCGGTATCCGCTGAAGGAGCCGGTCGAAGGGCGCGATCACGTGATCGTCGCGACCACCCGGCCCGAGACGATGCTCGGGGATACCTGCGTGGCGGTGCACCCGGACGACGACCGCTACCGTTCGCTGGTGGGCGCCACTGTCGTGTTGCCGCTCACGGGTCGCGAAGTGCCTATCGTGGCGGATGCGTATGTGGACCCCAGTTTTGGGACAGGCGTCGTGAAGGTGACGCCCGCGCACGACCCCAACGATTTCGAGATAGCCGAGCGGCATGGGTGCGAGAAGATCAACATCTTCACTGCTCAAGCCGTGGTCAGTGAAGCCGGTGGACCCTACGCCGGACTTGATCGCTACGCCGCGCGTGAGAGGGTGGTGGCTGACCTCGAGTCGCAAGGTCTGCTCGTGGGCGTTGACGACCACGTGCATTCCGTCGGCCACTGCTACCGCTGTCACACTGTCGTGGAACCTTGGTTGTCAGACCAGTGGTTCGTCGACATGCAGCCGCTTGCCAGCCCCGCGATCGCCGCGGTCCGGGACGGAAGCGTGCGTTTCCACCCGGGGCGCTGGGAGGCCGTTTACTTCCAGTGGATGGAGAACATCCGGGATTGGTGTGTCTCGCGTCAGCTGTGGTGGGGGCACCAGATCCCCGTGTACTACTGCGATGCGTGCAAAGAGATGACGGCCAGTGTCGAAGACATCACCGTCTGCCCCGCCTGCGGCGGTCCCGTTCGCCAGGACCCCGACGTGCTGGATACCTGGTTCTCATCGGCGCTCTGGCCGTTCGTCACTCTTGGCTGGCCCGACGAGACGCGAGAACTCGACTACTTCTATCCCACGACGGTACTCTCCACGGCGCGAGACATCTTGTTCCTGTGGGTCGCGCGCATGATCATGCAGGGCTTGAAGTTCGTGGGCGACGTGCCGTTCTCGGAGGTCATCATCCACCCGACCGTCTTCAACGCCGAGGGAAAGCGGATGAGCAAGTCGCTCGGCACAGGTGTGGACCCGCTCGATTTGATGGAGCACTACGGTGCTGATGGCATGCGGTTCGGACTGATGCTGCAGGCCACCGGCAGTCAGGACATCAAGTTCTCCGAAGAGAAGCTGGTGAGCAGCCGTAACTTCGCGAACAAGATTTGGAACGCGAGCCGTTTCGTGCTGCTCAACCTGGGCGACGACTACGTGCCCGGTCCGCCTGTCGCCGAGACCGTGGCTGACAAGTGGATCCTGTCTCGGCTTGCGGCACTCGCCGAAACCGTCGATGTGGGACTCGATGTGGACAGGGCCCGCTCAGCGGAGGTGGACGCATTCCAGTTCGGCGAGGTCGCGCGCTCGCTGTACGACTTCTTCTGGAGTGAGTTCTGCGACTGGTACATCGAGCTTGCGAAGGGCCGTCTGGCGGCTGGCGCCGAGGCTGCGCTCACGGCGAAGCGCAACCTCGTGTTCGTCCTCGATCGCTCACTAAGGCTGCTCCACCCCATGATGCCGTTCATCACCGAGGAGATATGGCGTCGCCTTCCGCTCATGGAAGAAGATCAGGCAGCTTCTCTCATGGTGGCGGCCTGGCCGTGTGGACTGCAGGTCCACCGCGACGACGATGCCGAAAGCTCGATGCGAGCGCTCCAGGAGCTCGTTACCGAGGTACGTGCGATTCGTGCGCGATACAGCTTGCCTCCCCGCACACAGGTGACGGTCATCGTCCGCGCGTCGGGCGCCGACGCGCTGCTCGTGGAGTCACAGCAGCATTATCTGCGTGACCTTGCCGGAGTGGGGGATCTGGTGATCGACGGGGCCGCAGCCAAGCCTGCGCACGCGGCGGTGGGTATCGCGGCCGGGATGGAACTGTTCGTCCCTCTCGAAGGGCTGGTCGATTTCGAGGCAGAGCGTCAGCGGATGCTCAAGGAACTCTCCAAGGCCGAACAGGAGTTGACGAGAGTCACACACAAGCTCAGCAACGACGCGTTTCTGGCAAAGGCTGCTTCGGAAGTGATCGAGAAGGACCGCACCAGAGCGGCTGAGCTTGCGGACCAGGTAGACAAGCTCCGTGCTCAGATCTCGGACCTTCTCGGCTGAGGTCGCCGTGGTGAGCCGTTCGGGCGCGTACGATAGAGCGGTCGCGGCCTTGGAAGCGGCGCTGCAATTCGGTATCCGCCCCTCGCTGGACGGGATCAGGGGACTTGTTGACGCACTCGGTCACCCAGAGCGCGGCTTCACGAGCGTCCAGGTGACCGGAACCAACGGCAAGACGTCCGTCACCAGACTCATCGCGGCGCTTCTCGAGGCCCATGGTCATCGGACCGGGTGCTACACGAGCCCACACTTGGTGGAGTATGTCGAGCGCATCGGTATCGCGGGGTCTCCGATCGCGCGCGACGACTTGGTGGCGGCCGTCGAGGCGGTTCTTGATGCGGTACCGGCGACGGGTGTCAGGCAAGACCTGTACACGGAGTTCGAACTCATCACAGCCGCAGCGCTTGAGTCCTTCCGCACCGCCGCAGTGCAATGGGCGTGCCTGGAGGTAGGGATGGGCGGGCGGTGGGATGCGACAAGTGTGGTCACCCCCCGTGTGGCTGTGATCACTGGCGTGGCCCTGGACCATACGGAACGTTTGGGCTCGACGCGAGAAGCGATCGCTGCGGATAAGGCGTGCATCATCAAGCCAGGTGGGGTAGCGGTGCTCGGACCGGGCTGTTCGGGAGTAGAAGACGTGATCCTTGACCGGGTACGCGAGCAAGGCGCTTCTGTCGTGCGCGTGGGAATGCCCGGCGCTGAAGTCAGCTGGGACCTTGAACAGGCCCCGAACCGTCCCGGGGGCTCGCTGGTCATGCACGTCAAGACCCGTCGAGCGGCTTATCGCTCTTTGCGCGTGCAGGCGCCGTCGTACCAGGCTCCTAACGTTGCCGTTGCAGTGGCGGCAGCTGAAGAAGCGCTGGGAGCGCCGCTCGAGGCGACGTCGATCCGGGATGCACTCGCGCAGACGCGCTTCCCTGGACGCTTCCAAGTGCTCCGTGAAACGCCGTTCCTCGTCATCGACGGAGCGCACAACCCCGAGGCGGCGCATGTCCTCGCGGGAGCGGTGCGCGAAGCATTCGGAGCCGCCAGGCCCGTCTTCGTGCTGGGTGTCATGGCCGACAAGGACGTATCGGGGATCGTGAGCGAACTCATCCCCGTGAGTTCGGGATTCGTGTGCACGGCGAGCCGGTCTCCGCGGGCCATGGACCCGCAGATCCTCGCCGAGGTGGTGGCGGTACGAGGCGGCGCGGTGCTGGGCGTGGCGCGAACCGTGCCGTCGGCGGTGCGGATGGCCGAGACCGCAGCGGCCGCGGGCATCGTTGCGGCGGGAAGCATCTACGTCGCCGGTGAGGTCTTGGCGGCATTCGGAGCGGATATGGCGTGCTGAGCGTGAGTCCTGGGCACACTTAGGCGACGAGCGGTCGCGTTCTGTTAGAATCCCCATAGTCGCGCTCAGCACCACTACTGCGGGACCACTACTGTGCTGGCGACACCGAAGATGGCGAAGGGGACTCCATGGACAGTGTTGTGAGTGAGCTTCTCGGACCGATCCTCAACAACCCGGTCGTCAAGCTGTCTCAGCGCCTATGCTGGCTGTTCTTCGCTGTCTTCACCGTCGCTCTCGTCTTCTGGACGTGGAGGGATGCGAACCGCCGCGGGGCCATGCCCTGGTTCTGGGCACTCGTCGTGGTGCTGTTCAATGTCGCGGGCTGGGCGATCTACATGGTCGTGCGACCGCCTGAATCGCTCGAAGACGCACGTGAACGGGAGTTGGAGATCCGGGCGCGCGAAGCGGAGCTTGCACGCGAGGACCCCGTCTGTCCTGCGTGCTTGAAGCCGGTGGACAACGACTTCTTGATCTGCCCCTCATGCATGAAGAAGCTCAAGAAGGAATGCATCAGCTGCGGCCGTCCGCTCAAACTCGATTGGAGCGTCTGCCCCTACTGCAAGACCAAGCAGTAGTCGCGCGGTGATATCTGAGTACGGTGGACAGACGGACGCATACAAGACCGTCGCCTCGCGCGCGCCAGGCGGCTGCCTTCTCGGGAGGTCAGAAATGGTCGAGATATCAGTCACGCTTCCTGACGGCAGGGTGATCGCGGTGCCCCAAGGCGCCACTGTCGCGGATGTCGCGGCAGCGATCGGTCCCCGGCTTGCGCAGGCTGCCATTGCGGGCAAGGTGTGCGGGCGGCTCGTCGACATCACAAAGACGGTCGAGGACGGAGACCAGGTCGAGATCGTGACCGAGAAGAGCCCCGAAGCTCTCGGCATCCTTCGTCATTCAGCCGCGCATGTGATGGCCGAGGCGGTGAAGGACCTCTTCCCGACAGCGGCTTTTGGGATCGGCCCTGCCATCGAGGATGGGTTCTACTACGATTTCGACGTCGAGCGGCCCTTCACTCCGGAGGACATCGCAGCCATCGAAGACCGCATGCGTGAGATCGTGGCCGAGGAAAAGCCGTTCGTGCGCGGGGTTCTTGACAGACTCGAAGCCCTGGACGCCTTCGAAGGGCAGCCGTACAAGCAAGAACTCATCGCGGAGCTTCCCGAGGGTGAAGTCATCTCCACGTACACACAGGGCGCCTTCACCGACCTGTGCCGCGGACCGCACGTGCCGCACACGGGATGGATCAAGGCCTTCAAGCTGATGAACGTCGCCGGCGCGTACTGGCGAGGAGATTCCCGACGGCCCATGCTGCAACGTATCTACGGCACCGCTTGGTTCTCGGAGAAGGATCTGAACGACTATGTCGAGCGACTTCAAGAAGCGGAGCGCCGGGACCATCGGAAGCTGGGGCGCGAACTCGATCTGTTCAGTTTCCACGAGATCGCGGGTGCCGGTTTGCCCATCTACCACCCAAAGGGCGCACGCATATTGCGCCTGCTACAAGACTGGCTTCGCGCCGAGCTATACCGCCGCGGCTATGTTGAGGCGATCACCCCCCACATCTACAAGGCCGACGTATGGAAGATCTCGGGACACTACGACTTCTACCGGGAGAACATGTACTTCTTCGAGATCGACGAGGGCGACGGCCGCGTCAACGAATACGGCGTCAAACCGATGAACTGTCCCGGGCATGTGATGATCTTCGGCAACGACGTTCGCAGCTACCGTGACTTGCCGATGCGGATCTTCGAGTTCGGGACGGTCTACCGGCACGAGATGTCAGGCGTCGTCCACGGTCTCATGCGTGCACGGGGCTTCACGCAGGACGACGCGCACATATTCTGCACAGCCGAGCAGGTACACGACGAGGTCGTGCACATGCTCGAGCTGGTCGACTACGTGATGCGCGAGGTCTTCGGGTTCGAGTACAGCGCGGAGATCTCCACCCAGCCCGAGAAGTCCATCGGGGATGAGGAGTTCTGGCGAGTGGCGACCGAATCGCTGAAGAGCGCGTGCGACGCGCGCAGCCTCGCCTACGAGATCAACGAGGGAGACGGGGCCTTCTACGGGCCGAAGATCGACATCAAGCTCAAGGACGCCATCGGACGCACGTGGCAGTGCTCGACGATACAGGTGGACTACAACTTCCCCTCTCGCTTCGGACTCACGTACCGGACCGCCGAGAACACCGAAGCGCAGCCCTACATGCTTCACCGCACGATCCTTGGCAGCATGGAGCGCTTCCTCGGGATCTTGATCGAGCACTACGCGGGAGCGTTTCCCACGTGGTTGGCGCCAGTGCAAGCCGTGGTGATCCCGATCGCCGACAGACATCTCGACTACGCCGCCAAGGTTCGTGAGAAGCTTGAGTCGGCCGGGGTGAGGGCCGAGGTCCTGGCCGAGAACGAACCCATGCGGATCAAGATCGCCAAAGCGCAGCAACAGAAGGTCCCGTATATGCTCGTCGTGGGGGACAAAGAGGCCGAAGCACACACCGTGAGCGTGCGCGAGCGGACGGCCGGAGATATCGGAGGCATGGACATCGCCACGTTCGCGGAGAGGGTAGTGTCCGAGCACCCGTAAAGGTTCACGTTCTTCGGAGGGTCCGTGGACTTCCTCGCGGTATCGATCGCCGCCGCTCTCGCGAGCATCGTCCTTCTGTTCGCCGTCTTCGTGTACCTGGCGACCACCGAACGTCAGCCGTACCTGGTGTCATGGTCGGCCGCGTGGGGTGTGTATGCGGTACGCCTCGGATGCGATCTGTGGGGCGCGTGTGTTCAGGGAGTCGACGTCGCGGCGCTCGTGGTGGGCCAGGCGGCGGCGGTGGGCTCCAGCATGTTGCTTCTCGCGGGAACGTATCGCTATGTCGGCCTGAGGCCGCCGCGGCGCGTGCTGTGGCTCGTGGGGTTGGTCACGTTCGCGAGTGTCGTCGTGTTGCTCGCCATGAACGTGCCGACGGTGTGGGTGCTTCTCCCATCGTTTGTGGTCCAGGGGACAGCTCATATCATCACCGGTGCGGCATGGTGGAGGATGAGGGGCGCGGCGCTGAGTTGGACGAAGACGACCGCTGTCGCGTTCATCGCGTGGGGCGTTCACAAGTTCGACTTCCCTTTTCTCGGCACAGCGAGCGCCTTTGCTCCGCTCGGGTTCATGCTGAGCACCCTCCTTGCAATCGCAGTGGCGCTCGGGGTGCTCGTGAGCTACTTCGAGGAGACGCGCCGTCGTCTGCAGACGAGCGAGGCCAAGTACCGCGCGCTCTTCGAAGAGAGCGCTTCTGTGATGCTAGTGGTCGATCCTAGTGATGGCAGGGTCGTCGACGCCAACAGGCGCGCCGAGCGGTTCTACGGATGGAGCCGCCAGGAGCTCCGGTCGATGACGATCTTCGACATCAACACATTGCCGCCCGACCAGGTCACCGAGGCGATGGGGGCGGCGCGCACGCGCGGTCAGTCGACGTTCGCGTTCCGTCATCGGCTGGCGTCGGGAGAGGTACGCGACGTGCAGGTGTTCTCCGGGCCGATCCCATCGGAAGATCGTGAGCTGCTGCATACGATCGTACACGATGTCACAGAACAGCGGATGGCCGAGAGGGCACTCGCTGAGAGCGAAGAGCGCTACCGTTCGCTGTTCTTCGACAGCCAGCAGCCGATGCTGCTGGTCGACCCCGCCGACGTGAGCATCGTGGAAGCGAACGACGCGGCGTCTGCGTTCTACGGCTATCCGTTGGATCAGCTGAGGCGCATGACCGTCGCCGATGTGAGTGTCGATGAGAGGGATCGCGTACTTGCAGAAGCGGCTGCCACGGCCAGCCAGTCCAAGCAGGTCGGCACCTATCGGCACGTCGTGAGCGACGGCAGCACGCGTGACGTCGAGATCTATTCGACCCCGATCCGTTTCGGCGACCGAACCTTGCTCTACACGATCCTGCACGACGTCACCCAACGCGCGGAAGCCGAGCGGGAGCTGGCGCAGTACCGTTCTCGGCTCGAGGAGCAGGTCGAGGCACGCACCGCCGAGCTCCGCGCAGCGATGGAAGAACTAGAGTCGGCGAATCGCGCCAAGGACGACTTCCTGACGAGCATGAGCCACGAGCTCCGCACGCCGCTTAACTCGGTGATCGGGTTCGCGCATCTTCTGGGAGAGGAACTGCCAGGCCGTCTCAACCAAGAGCAACACAAGCAGATCGAGATGATCGAGGGTTCGGGCAGGCTCCTTCTCGGTCTTGTGAACGATGTGCTAGACCTCGCGAAGATCGAGTCGGGACAGGTCGACGTCCGCATGGATGACGTGGACGTCTCCGCGACCGTCGCCGAGATACTCGATTCTCTGCGCACGACCGTCGCCGACAAAGGCGTTGTGCTGGATGCTGTGACGCCTCCCGGCATCCGCATGCGAACAGACCCTCGTCTGCTCCAGCAGATACTCTGGAACCTGCTCGGCAATGCGATCAAGTACACAGAGGAGGGGTTCGTTCGCGCTCGTGTGGAAGAATGCGGCGACTGTGTGCTGTTCGAGGTGAGCGACTCCGGCCCGGGCATGACGGCCGAACAACTGGATGCCGCTTTCGACAAGTTCACGCGATTCCAGGCGCCTGGGGGACCTGCGGGTACGGGCCTTGGCTTGAGCATCGCCAAGCGGCTTACGGAGCATCTCGGCGGGCATCTCGAAGCCAAGAGCACTCCGGGTGAGGGCTCCGTGTTCACACTGGTGCTGCCTCGCTCGAGCAGTGGGTAGATAGCGCCTAGGTCACCACCGCTCGCGCTGGGTGTGAGACATGAGCCGCCGGGTCGCCCTAGACAGGGCCCCCGCCGGATGCGTATACTCACACGGCCAATCGAATAAAGGAGAAGTGGGACCCCGCCCCTCGGGGTCGCGACTGGTCCCCACCTTGACGGCGCAACAGTGCAGCTGCCGGGTCGAGCACGGATCCGCCTTGTGGGCGGATCATTGATTCGTCCCGTCGGCAGCGCCGTCGGGACGTTCGCATTGTAGGGTGCGGCACGCACGTGTCGCCGGTAGTGGAGGTGGAACGCCTATCAGCACGACGGAGCCGAGGATCAACGATCGCATCCGCGTCCAGCGATGCAGACTCATCTCCGAGGACGGAGAGCAGCTCGGCATCTTCAATGTGAGCGACGCGCTGCGGATCGCCGACGAGCAGGGTCTCGATCTGGTCGAGATCGCGCCGAACGCGGATCCCCCGGTGTGCCGCATCATGGACTACAGCAAGTACAAGTACGAGCAGGCGATCAAGGCCAAGCAAGCGCGGAAGCACCAGACGACGATCCAGATCAAGGAGATCAAGTTCCGCCCGAAGATCGACAAGCACGACTATGAGACGAAGAAGCGCCACGTGCAGCGGTTCCTCGAGAGTGGCGCCAAGGTCAAGGTCACGATCATGTTCCGTGGCCGCGAAATGGTGCATGCGGAGCGCGGCCTCGCGATCCTTGAGCGCCTTGCGGGAGAAATGAGCGACCTCGCTACGGTCGAAAGCCAGCCCAAGCTCGAGGGACGGAATATGCTCATGATCCTGGCGCCGGTGAAGAAGGAGCCTGCTAAGCCTGAGAAGAAGGCCGACCCAGAACCTGAGCCCACGACGGCCGCCGAGGCCGTGAGCGATACCGAGTAGCAGCACGACGAGGCGATAAGGAGTATCCGAATGCCAAAGATGAAGACACACAAAGGGACGGCCAAGAGGTTCCGCCTCACCGGTACCGGTAAGCTCGTGCGAGCCAACGCCTACAAGAGCCACATCCTTGAGAAGAAGAGCCCCAAGCGCAAGAGGGCGTTCCGCGAGCCTTCGCTCGTCCATCCCTCAGATGAGGCGGTCGTGAAGAAGAACCTTGGCATCGGCTAGGCCGGCGCCGCGTGATAAGAGGAGATATCGAAGATGCCTAGGGTGAAGCGTGGCGTTACAGCCAAGAAGAAGCGGCGGACCGTCCTCGGACAAGCGAAAGGCTACTACGGGGCGAAGAGCCGTTCGTACCGCGCCGCCAAGGAACAAGTCCAGCACTCGCTGCAGTACGCGTATCGCGATCGGCGCAACAAGAAGCGGGAGATCCGTCGTCTTTGGATCACGCGTATCAACGCCGCGGCTCGCATGAACGGGATGTCCTACTCGGCGTTCATGAACGGGCTGAAGAAGGCCGAGATCGAACTCGATCGCAAGGTGCTTTCGGACATGGCGGTGAACGATCCGGGTGCTTTCGCCAAATTGGTCGAGATCGCCAAGGAGAAGGTATCGGTCTGAACCGCGCCCGTTTGCGAGACCAGCCTGAAGAAGCGGCCTCTACGGAGGCCGCTTCTTCGCGTGGTGCTGTGGAAGCGTGTGTGCAGATTCTGTTCGAATAACGTTCAGGAAGCGGCAAGTAGCATGTGAGATGCTCGCCGTGGCCGCGACCGTGGCCAGTAGATCATGTGCCGTCCTCCCCTCGGGTGGCCCTACCGAAGGGAGAGTCGCTATGAAACGATTCCTCATGGTGGTGCTCGCGATCGGTTTTGCTGCTTGCATCGGAACGGCGGGAGCGTATTTCACCGGGCAATCGGAGGTGCCTGACAACATCATCAAGGGCGGTGCGGTCTCCGTCTCCACGGAGCCTACATCTGCCGCCATCTCGATCGAGTCACTCGCTCCGGGCGCTATCGTCGAGCGCTCCGTCTCTGTACTGAACAGTGGATCCTTGCCCTCAAGCGTTGTGGTCACGGCGGCCAAGAAGGCAGGCATCACCGATTTCTACAACGCGCTCACGTGCCGAGTCACAAGCAACGGGGTGGCCGTCTACGATGGACCTCTGAGCTTGCTACGCACTGAGGCGTTCGAACTTGCTCCCGGTGCAACGTCGCGCCTCGGTTTCGCTATCGGCATGCCGGCGACGGCGGGGAACGATCTGGCCGGCGATTACGTCAAGATCACGTTGTACTTCGATGCCGAGCAGGTCCACTGATGGCAGAGGAGCCCTCGCATGATTATCGTGTGCTCAGGCGTGCTCTTGGCCTTATGGCACTGGTCGCGTGGGGACTTGTGCTGCGGGTACATGGTGTAGCTATCGTGCGCGGCGGGTCGATGTCTCCGGCTCTTGAAGCCGGAGACATCGTGATCTACAAGCGAGACGAGTGTGCTCTATCGGCTGGCGACATCGTGTTGTTCCGTCGAGCCGGGGACACACACAAGGTGTTGCACAGGGTCGTCGCCATCCGTCCGGACCGGACCATCACTACGCGAGGCGACGCCAACGAGGTCTCCGACCGGGATCCGGTGACGAGGGCCGATGTGCTGGGTGTTGTCGTGGCCGTGCTGCCCACAGGGCAGACGGCCTCGGCATTGGAAGAGCGCCTGAGGTGATGTGGTATACTCAGCCACCAATCGAACAGTGCTATGGCGATGACGGAGAGGCGTCCTCGAGCCACACCCCATACCAGGAAAGGGCCCCGTCGACTGGAAGGGCCCATGGAGTGCAGGGGGCGGTTCACTCCAGCAGCTGCGACCTGAACGGGTCCTGTGAACCTAGTAGGCAAGCCGGTTCCCGCCGATATCGGGAGGCTGGGCTCAGTCCAGCAACAGATGTCGTACATCTGCTATGAGTGGGCGTGCGTGTGTGGCGCCAACCAGGGTGGTACCGCGGGAGCCGCTCCCGTCCTTGGGTGAATCCCCGAGGGGGAGCGGCTCTTGCGCTTGTAGAGATGAGGAGCCTTGATGGGTGTTGCGGAAGATTTGAGTTCGCTACGCGACGAAGCGCTCGATTCAGTCGCGTCCGCGAATGACCTGACCGCCCTCGAAGCGGTACGTGTGGCGTTCCTCGGTAAGAGGGGGTCGCTGACCTCGGTACTAAGAGGCCTTGGCGCTCTTGCGCCGCAAGACAGGCCGGTGATAGGTCAGCTTGCCAACCAGATACGCGAGGAACTCGAAAAAGCGATCGCAACCCGCAGAGACGAGCTCGCCTCTCAGGCTCTTGCCGCACGGCTCCAGGCCGAGTCAGTCGACGTCACACTGCCCGGTCGAAAACGTTCACCCGGCAAGCAGCACCTCATACATCAGATCGTAGATGAGATCACCGCGGTGTTCGTCGGGCTTGGCTACTGTGTCGCAGAAGGTCCCGAAGTCGAGCTCGAGTACTACAACTTCACTGCTCTCAATCATCCTCCGGAACATCCGGCGCGGGCCGCCACAGACACGTTCTACGTGCGTGACTTGTCTGATGAAGCCTCCAACGTGCCGGGTGAGTGCGACGTGCTCCTCCGGACTCACACGTCGCCCGTTCAAGTCCGTGTCATGGAGCGTCAGGCGCCGCCCATCTATGTGCTCGTGCCTGGCAAGGTCTACCGGCGCGATGTGGCCGATCCAAGCCATTTGCCTCGCTTCACACAGATAGAGGGACTCGTCGTGGACGAAGGCATCACGTTCGGCGATCTCAAGGGCACCCTGGAGCATTTCGTGCGAGAGGTCTTCGGCTCAACGAGACGCGTCCGCCTGAGGCCCCACTTCTTCCCGTTCACTGAGCCGTCTGCGGAAGTGGACGTGTCGTGCGGGATCTGCGGCGGAGAGGGGTGTCGTTCGTGCGGGGGCGAGGGATGGCTCGAGGTGCTCGGCTGCGGGATGGTCGACC
This sequence comes from Actinomycetes bacterium, assembly GCA_021372825.1. Taxonomy (GTDB): domain Bacteria; phylum Actinomycetota; class Coriobacteriia; order Anaerosomatales; family Anaerosomataceae; genus JAJFTR01. The sequence continues at coordinate 2,973 of JAJFTR010000031.1, read as the reverse complement.
CGAACGTGTTCAGTTACGTGGGGATCGATCCCGAGCGCTATAGCGGTTTCGCATTCGGGATGGGCGCCGAGCGAATCGCGGCCTTGAAGTACGGGGTGCCGGACCTTCGCCTTCTGGTCGAAGGCGACATGAGGTTCCTTCGCCAGTTCTAACGACACCGAACAGCCCGTCTCCTCGTGGGGACGGGCCTCACACGAGGAAGAGCAGGGTATGCGCGTATCTCTGAAGTGGCTCAAAGAGCTCGTCGATATCCCCGTCCCGCTGGAGGAGTTGATCGACCGGTTGGACATGACGGGTACGAAAGTGGAAACCGTCCATGTTCTCGGAGAGCGGCTCGACGGTGTCCTAATCGGTCAAGTGCTCACCAAGGACAAGCATCCTCATGCTGACAAGCTGTCGTACTGCACGGTAGACATCGGTGCAGACGAGCCGCTGAAGATCGTATGCGGGGCTACGAACTTCAAAGCCGGAGACAAAGTTCCCGTTGCTACCGTGGGGACCATACTCACCGGCGGAGTCACTATCAAAAGAGCGAAGCTGCGTGGACTTGAGTCACAAGGAATGATGTGCTCGGCGCGAGAGCTTGGGGTGGGAGGCGACGCCTCAGGTCTCCTCATTCTTCCTGAAGATGCTCCGGTCGGCGTCCCGTTTTCGGAGTGGGCGGGGCTGGGCGACACCGTTCTGGAGTTGGAGATCACCCCGAACCGTCCCGACTGCCTCTCGATGGTAGGAGTGGCAAGGGAGGCCGGAGCTGTCTTCAGGACGGCCGTGCGTACGCCGGAGTGGGTGCTCACTGAGAGCGGAAGCCCGGTCGGTGAGGCCGTGGACGTACAGATCGAGGACGCGTCCCTATGTCCCCGCTACACTGCACGTGTGATCCGGGGCGTCACGATCGGGCCGTCGCCCGATTGGTTGGCGGAGCGAATCGTCGCATCAGGCGCTCGCCCGATCAACAACGTGGTAGATGTCACCAATTACGTCATGTTCGAACTTGGGCAGCCGCTTCACGCCTTCGACCTCGCCACCATCGGCACCGCGCAGGGGCGCGCATCGATCGCCGTACGGACAGCGAAGCCGGGCGAGAGGCTAGTCACTCTCGACGGTCAGGATCGCGAGCTTTCAGCCGAGACACTTGTCATCGCCGACCCGTGCGGCCCAGTCGCCTTGGCGGGCGTGATGGGAGGGGCAGCTACTGAAGTGTCAGGGCGGACGGTGGACATCCTGCTCGAGGCTGCTTCTTTTGATCGCGTCTCGGTAAGTCGTACCAGCCGGCGCCTTGGCCTGATCTCTGAAGCGGCTCTTCGCTTCGAGCGTGGTGTCGATCCCGAGCTTGCGAGGAGGGCCTCCGACAGAGCGGCTGCGTTGATCGCTGAAGTCGCGGGCGGCAGGGTGGCTCCGGGCATCGTCGACGTCTACCCGCTGCCGGCCAAGCCCATCGAACTGACTTTGCGAGTCGACCGGATGAACGCACTTCTCGGCACGACGTTGGTGGAAGAGGAAGTGCGGCAGATCCTGTCTTCGCTCGGCATCGATGTGGCTGGCGAGGGGAGTGTACTCACCTGTGTGGTGCCGACCTTCAGGCCCGATCTGGCAAGGGAGATCGACCTTTATGAAGAAGTGGTGCGCATCTGGGGGATGGAACGAGTCGCCTCCACCCTGCCCGGGGGCCGCGCGCGAGTAGGGCGCCTGACCAAGGAGCAGCGGGTGCATGCCCGGATCGGTGAGGCATTGCGCGCTGCCGGTCTGAACGAGCACATCGGCCTCGCCTTCATCAGCCTGACCGACCTTGAGCGCATCGGCTGGACGTTCGGGCCGGGTGAAGGTCCGGTCGAGCTGCTCAATCCCATGTCTGAGGAGCAGTCGCACCTTCGCACGACGGTTCTGCCCGGGCTGCTGAGAGCGGTGTCGCATAACCAGCGTCACGACGTGCCCGATGTGCATCTGTACGAGATGGGAACCGTGTTCAAGACGGCCGAGGGCAGGAAACTCCCGCGCGAGCGTGGCGTGGTGGGAGGCGTACTTGCTGGTTCGTGGAACCGTCCCGGTTGGAACGATCCCGCGCCTGCGCTCGACTTCTTCGATGGCAAGGGTGTCCTGGAGACGCTCTTCGATGAGATCGACGTCACGAATTGGAAGATGAGGGCCGCCGAGCACCCGTGGTTGCAAAAAGGACGCTCTGCCGACGTCATCGTGGCAGGCGATGTGGTGGGGTGGCTCGGCGAGGTCGCGCCGCCTGTGCTCGAGGCATACGACGTATCCGGAGCGGTGACGGTGTTCGAGCTCGACGTCAAACCACTTGTGAAGGCAGTCGCGACAGACGTGCGATACCGCGAGGTACCGCGGTTCCCCGCAGTCAAAGTGGACGTCGCTCTCGTCGTGGATGACAGTGTCACGGCAGAGCGCGTCGGGCAGGCGATCCGCTCGGCAGGCGGTCCCCTGCTCGAGTCAGTGCGACTGTTCGACGTGTACCGTGACCCGGAGGGCGCGACGGTCAGACGTGTGCGCGAGGGAGCCAAGAGCCTGGCATTCTCGCTCACCTATCGGGCAGCGGATCGAACGCTCACAGACGACGAGGTGAGATCGATCCACGAGCGCGTCGTCCGCAAGGTCTGTGCTGCTGTTGGTGCCGAGGTCCGTTCGTAGATCGGAGCGTATGCGAAAGAGCCGCATCTGCATTCGTTCTGACTCAGCGTGCGGCATTACTTGCAGCGGAAATGCATATCGTTTGACTGCTATGCGCTTATCGTATACGATTTACAGACCGATTCAAGAAGGTCTGGAGTGTGCACATGCGCAAGGCGGCTATCGTAGGAGCCACCGGCTACGCCGGGGTCGAACTCACGCGGCTCGTGTCTGGACATCCTGGATTCGAACTCGTGATGGTCACGTCGACCGCGGAGGCGGGCCAGCGGGTCTCCTCGGTGTACCCCGCTTTGCAGGGCTGCTCGCTTGTGTACGTAAAACCGGACATCC
>JAJFTR010000088.1 GCA_021372825.1 Actinomycetes bacterium | reverse complement strand
GCCGACCTCGGTCGTGCCGGGTCGCAGGACCGCGACCGCGATGGTGTCCTTGTGGACGTCGAGCCCGATGTGAGTACACTCGTTCATGGCCGGTCCCTCCGTATGTCGGCGCCGCGGGGTCATTCCCGCCGTGATCCACGTATATATGCGGATTCGGGCCGGCCATCTCATAGTGACTAGACCAAACCGGAGGGACCGATGCGCGCAGAACGCGTGCCAACCGTCGCACAACGGGGCCGCAGGGTCGCTGCTCAAGTCGGCTGGCTCTTTGCGGGTTGGGCAACCGCAGTCGTCTGGAGCGGTGTGTTCTTCGGCGTTTCTGTCCTCGTGACGCGGATGTTGACTCCGTTCGATCGCTCTGACCCCGCGCCGCTGTGGTACGCGTATACCGCGCTCGTCGCCTATGCTTTCGTCGGTCCTGCGCTCCTGCTTCGTCTGTCTCGCGGACTGCCCCAACTCAATCGCGGTTTCTCACAGGCTCTCGTAATCGGGGCGATGGCGTGTCTTGTCGGCGCAATGGGTCAGACCGTCGGCGTGCTCGGGTCTGGTTCGATAATGAGGATTGCCTGGCGTGACCTCGGCGGGCCGTTGGACCTTGCGCTAGAAGGCGTTCTTCTGTTAGCCGCGGTCGCGACTTCCGGTTGGTCTAACAAGTGCTTCCACACAGACGACGCGCTCCGTTCGGTAGACTCGGATCGCAAGCGCTCCTCGGCGCGCGCCTGAAGCACCAAACACGTTGATACGAGATTGCCGGTCAACCCCTGATCGCTCACGCTCCTCTCGGCTTCTTCGCCGGTGCAAGGGGGCGGGCACATGGGTTCGGCCACCGACCATGCTGACATTCGGGGATTTCAACCCCACATCTCGGTCGGACCGGAGATGAGCCTCCGACTAGGCGCGCGCTCACGCGACGCGTTTCGGCAGGACCGAGGTTGCCGGTCATTAGCCCCTGGACGAACCCGGAGAGCTCCAGCGCGGTCGCTACGGCCGCGGTGTGCGTGCCGGGAAGCCCCGCTCGAGTGCTCGAACGGGGTGAGACCCGTGAAGCCCGTGTAGCTGCGGGCACTCCGGAGCGTGTGAAGTCGCACGTCTCGGCAAGTATCGTCATGGCCGAAAGGCACGCGCGGCGACCTCTCTGGTTCGGGGTCACAACACGGCGACCGCGATGGTGTCCTTGTGCGCGTCGAGCTCGATGTGAGTACACTCGTTCATGGCCGCTCTCTCCGTATGTCGGCGCCGCGGGCCTGGTCCCGCGGATGAGCCACGCATATGTGCGGATCCGACCGGCGCTCCCATAGTGGCTAGGCCGATTCTTGCTGGAGTGCTAGGATTCAAGAGTCCAACGGAGTGTGAGGAGGCGACTCGATGCATCGCACACAAATCGGGGTGTTGACAGCGCCCACGTGGTCGTACGCCTCCATACCGGTGCACCGCGTCTGATTAGAGGCCGGGCACCGCTGGAACGGATTCGGAGCGCCCGGAATTCCCGCGCTGACCTCGGTCGGCCACTGTCGATCGTCAAGCACCCCGTTCGATCCACGCCCTGTGCGCACGCGCCCCTTCTCGTTCGCTGGAACTCGAGCTGTGTCTTGCACGAGGGCACCACTCTGGCTCCCCACGCCGACAGTCCCGTGGACTTGTCTATTTGTGGTGACTGATCAGTGGCCCCGGCCACAGCCGGGACGTCAGGCCGTCAGGTGGTAACCCATGTACATATACGGACACCCGAAAGGTGGTTCTCCACGTTGGATATCCCAAGAATCTTCAACATCACCGAAAGCGCCCATCGCATTCATAACCCGCTCACACCCGAGAAGCTCGCTACTCTCGGTGCAGCACTCTACCTCGAACCGGGAACTCGAGTGCTCGATCTCGGCAGCGGTTCGGGCGAGATGCTCTGCACCTGGGCACGCGATTATGGCGTCACTGGGACCGGCGTCGATATGAGTCGGTTGTTCACCGAACAGGCGAGACTTCGCGCTGCGGAACTCGACGTCGCAGGTCAAGTTGAGTTCATCCACGCTGACGCAGCCGGCTATGTCTCTGAAGAAAAGGTCGACGTTGCAGCTTGTCTAGGGGCCACGTGGATCGGCGGGGGAGTCATGGGCACCGTTGAGCTTCTGGCGCAGAGCCTTCGCACCGGAGGAATCATCCTCGTCGGGGAGCCCTATTGGCGTCAGTTGCCGCCAACGGAAGACGTTGCCCAAGGCTGTCTCGCGCACTCGATCTCTGATTTTCTCCGGCTTCCGGTACTTCTCGGCGCTTTCGACTGCAACGGCTATGACGTTGTAGAGATGGTGCTGGCCGACCAAGACAGTTGGGACAGATACGAGGCGGCCAAGTGGCTCACCATGCGCAGGTGGCTTGAGGACAACGCGGACGACGGTCTCGCCGAGGAGGTTCGCGCGCAGCTCACGTCCGAACCCGTACGCTATGCGACCTACACCCGTGAGTATCTTGGCTGGGGCGTGTTCGCGCTGATGCGACGATGATCAGCTAGGGCAGCGGCGGATCGCTGGAGCGCAGTGATGGCGCGGCCGTCGCCGCAGAACTCGGGCTATCGACGGGAAGCTCGATTCTCGACGTGGGCGGCGGCACGGGCGTGCTGGCCCGGCACGTGGCAGCCGCTTCAGGCTGCGCGGTCACTGTGCTCGACCGCGATCCGCTCGCGGTGGAGATGGTTTCATCCCTTGGTCCTTGCCGCGGAGCGACATTCGGCCTGCTTCGCCGCCAAGCTCGCGTATGCGTATGAGCGCATGATCGGTGAGCCGGTGTTGGCCCCGACTCCGGAGTCGCTCGCTGAGATGTTTAGCGAGGCCGAGATAGAAGGCCGGAGCTGGATGGGTGCCGGTGACTCCTACGGCCTCGTCGGCGTTCGAAAGTAGCGGCCTTCCTGCTAACCTGCGCTTCCACCCGACGCGCGCATGGTTGTGTACTCTGGAATCACAAGCGCGCGGCTGAAGCGCAGAGACGTCACCCACATCCCATTTCGGCATCGCCCTGGCCGCTCCGTACGGTTGTCGTACGTTTTGCGCATCGATATACTTGGCGTAGGTCGCTAGGAGGTGCGTCATGGAAGCGGCAACCATCTCACCCAAGTATCAGGTCGTGATCCCCAAAGCGATTCGCGCGCAGTTGCGGTTGGTGCCCGGGCAGAAGGTCCAAGTGATCGCCTACGGCGACAGGATCGAGTTCATCCCGCTGAGGCCCGCGCGCGAGCTCCGTGGCATGCTGCGCGGCCTCGACACCACCTTCGAGCGTGACCGAGAGGACCGGGTGTGAACGTCGTCGACTCCTCGGCGTGGCTCGAGTACTTCGGAGACGGTCCCAACGCGGAGGAGTTCGCTCAGGCGGTCGAGGCTCCCGAGGAGCTCGTCGTCCCCACGCTGACCGTGTTCGAGGTGTTCAAGCGCACGTGCCAGGTGGCCGACGAGAGTTCCGCGCTCGACGCCATCGCCGTGATGCTGCAAGGCGAGGTCGTAGACCTGGACTCGGCCCTGTCCCTGGATGCCGTGCGGATCTCGCTTGACACCGGGCTCGCCATGGCGGATTCGATCATCCTCGCGACCGCCCGCTCCCGCGAGGCCGTGCTCTGGACGCAGGATGCGCACTTCGAGAATGTCGCGGGAGTCGAATTCCGTCCCAAGAGGTAGCGGAGTGGCTGACAAGTGCTTCCACACCGACAGCGTGCCTGGCACGGTGTGCTCGGCCACTAAGCGCTCGTAGCCGCGCCGCAGCTGAGCCACCGAGACGTTTGGCGGATCGCAGTCCTGACTCGGAGGGATCATGGGCTTTGTGGATTGGCTTCTGACGGGCCCGTTAGCGCTACGCGGCAAGCCGCTACCTGTCGGCGAGCACCTGAGCAGTGAGCCCGCCTTCTCTCGACGAAGAGTCCCCGACGATGCGGCAACGTTCAAGTTGGCGACATATGGTGAAGACGAGGCACCCCGCGGTTCGTTCATCGCTGTTGCAGACTCGTCGGCCCGTTTCTGTGTTGACGGGGTCGAAGTCCAGATGGACGAGGCTCTCGAGACGTTCTCGGAACAATGGGGATACATCCGCGTCATCGCGGTAGAGCCTGGGAAGGTTGCAATGATGACCTATGACACACGCGGGGAGCAACACGCCCGAGAAGTGCTTCCAGCTGACGCGACAAGCGGTAAGCTGTGAAGGTGAGTCATCGCGGCGCAGCTGAAGCGCCAAGACGCTAGCGAGACAGGGCCACATGGCTGATTTCCACCCCATCGGCACGATCCACAGCCCCTACACGGACCCTGCGGGAATGCCCATCCAGCCCGCTGGGGCGGTTGGCGTTCGTGGCACGGTCGAAGTTCTTGCCGAGTACGCGGACGGCCTGCGCGACCTCGATGGATTCTCGCACATCATCCTGCTCTACGAGTTCCATCGCAGCCATGGCTTCGATTTGCAAGTCGTCCCCTTCTTGGACTCGACGCCGCATGGTGTGTTTGCTACGCGCGTGCCACGGCGTCCCAACCCTCTCGGGATGTCGGTCGTCCGTATCGACAGGATCGAGGGGGCGGTGATCCACATCCTCGACGTCGATGTTCTCGACGGGACTCCACTGCTGGACATCAAGCCGTACGTGCCTGCGTTCGACCCGCGGGGCGATGTCCGCATCGGATGGTTCGAGAAGAAGGTCGAGGCCGTGTCAGAGCACCGCTCGGATGACAGGTTCAGGTAGCTCGCCGACCTGTGCTTCTTCGCACCTCGCGCGTGCGCTAGGCTGAAGCCGTGCAGTTGCAGCTGAAGTGCCGAAACGTCACCTGGATTCCGAGGAGTGGTATGGTCGACTATTCGATCGTGAGAGGACCGGTGCCCGAGGCGATGCGCCGGATCGTCGACATGCACGACGCCTATTATGGGTCGCGTTGGGGGTTCGGCCCGGCCTTCACCCAGAAGAACATCACAGAGCTGACGGAGTTCCTCGGCAGATTCGACCCGGACCGCGACGGACTGTGGACTGCGCAAGTGGACGGTCGCGTCGAAGGGTCTGTGGCCATCGTCGGCTCCCGGGCGGTGACAGAGCACGCGGAGCTGCGGTGGTTCTTGGTGTCGGACGTGCTGCGGGACCGTGGGGCTGGGTCGCGGCTTCTCGAAGCGGCGCTGGACTTCTGCCGAGACGGCGCTTTCAGCAAGGTCACCCTCTGGACGTTCGCCGGTCTTGATCGCGCACGGCGACTTTACGACTGCGCGGGATTCGTGCTCCAAGAGGAGCGTCTTGGATCACGTTGGGGCACTGAGGTGATGGAACAGAGACTCGAGCTCGACGTGAGAGCCACCGCCGAGCAGATGCTTCCAACCGACGCGCAGGAGTCGTAAGCTCGGCCGAGATGCCTCGGCACGCGGCTGAAGCACTCGACGTAGGGCACCGTGGGGGACCGTGCATACTCATGTGGACGTCGGGCAGGTCCTGTCTGGAGGTTCGGATGCAAGGCAGCGGCTACTACGTGGCTTCGCTTGACGATCGCGGCAGGCGCCTTCGGACGCGAGGTCTGTTGGCGCGCGGCAACGGCAAGTGGACGATCGATGACGTCGGGTTACGGTTCCTGCGCCTGCTCACGAAGCGGCCCATCGACATTCCGCGTGATCACATCATCTCCGTCCAACTGAGCGCGACTTCGTGGTGGGGCGGCAAGTGGCTGATGGGCTCACGCGTCGTCGAGGTCCGCTGGCGCGACGAGGGCGGTCATGAGGTCGTCTCGGGGTTTGTGTTCTCCGGCAAGCCCGAGGAGAACCTGAAGGCAGCTCAGGAACTCGGAGCCCGGCGGCCGGCTGTTTGACAGCGTGCCCCCGAGCGTAGTCATCGTGACGATGCTTGAGAAGACGCCCGTCGGGGTTTCCGTGGTCGGCGTCATCCTCGCCGGACTATGCGTTGTCGGCCTCTATCGGGCGGCCGAGCGACACCCAGGTCGCCCTGGCCTCCCGCACTCGGTCAACAATCTCACCGTCACGCAGTTCTGCCTTGGAATGGTGGTCTTGGCCCTTGCGGTCCGGGCCCTTGGGTTGAGGGCCCTCTTCAGTGAGTCGGGCAGTGATCGGGGGAGGTGACATGGAGGGTCGCTCCGAGTGCCTCGGGCCGACGCTGGTGAACTCGCTGTTGTCGCGCTTATCGGTGTTGCAGCGCTCGATACTCGTGGGAGAGACGCTCGCGCTCGAGGCGCGTCGTACCTCGCGATCGAGGCCCACGGCTCGGCCCGAGTGCCCTCGGTTGCGAAACCAGCCCGCGTAGACAGTTCTCTTCCGCGTCAGGCGCTCGGGTCCGTCACGTCGCGGACTGTCTGCGTCACCTTCGAGCTCCGGGAGAAGGATGTGATCGCCACGCTGGGAGGCGGTTCTCATCTCGGGGCGGACTTCCGGCGGACGCGTCCTCGGCTGGCCGAGTGGAAGCACGATGCGGGACCCGTCGCGTGCCGACAGCGGGACTTCGCCGTTGCGATGGCGGAGTGCCTGCCGCCGCAGGTACGCGCCTGCTTGCGATCATTCTCGCGATCATGGCCGTCACGGTTCTGGTGGCCGCGGTGTCGCAGCCGGTCCGACGCTGATGCAGCCGAGATACTCGCCGAGTGAGGATGGTCACGGCCGCCGACAAGCGCTCCTCGGCTACGAACCTAAGAAGTGCTTGTCGGGCTGATCTGGAATTGTGCGCCCTTTGTCGCGCATCTCTTCGTAGCAGTCGTCTCCGCCATGGGTGCGTCGGCGTTGTTCGCTCCCGTGTATCGCGTGCAGCGAAGCCGCGCTCGATTCGCGGTACCCATCACGAGCCCGCGATCTTGTCATGGGGTTTGTTGTCGACGGAATCCAGTGTGCGGGCTCCCTGTGGCTGTCAGCGCACACCCACCCGGAGCGGCCGACCGGCTCGTGCGCGCTGTGCGGCAGGAGCCGCCAGAACCTCTTCCAGCATGGCCGCGTAGTCTTCGTCAAGCGACCATTGAGCCGCGAGTTCGGCGATAGGAACCGGCTCGTCGGGGCCTTGTGCCTCGTGGAGCACCTCCCTAGCCCACTGCTGCCATGGGGTCGCGTTCCCCCATGCACCGTCGAAGTGATGGCGCAGTATCCTACTGAAGTGCGGGTTCATGGCCTCGATCCCTCGGACATCGTCCTCTTCGGCCTCTCCCGAGAAGCCCATGACCGCTCCGCGATCGTCCCATGTGTGGAAACGGAACGTCGAGAGGATCACCGACGGGCTCACGCGCACTTCCACGCCCTTGAGATGCAGGTCGAAGATCCGACGCAACAGGCTCGGGTCGGTGGCGGTGATACACCGGTACCGCACACTAGGCGTGTAGAGGCGTTCGGATTGGCTGGTGTGACCGTTGTCGATGTCCGAGTTGGCCGTTCTGCTCACGAAACACAGATGCTGACCGGCGTTCATGAGGGCGCTGCGCTTCATTGCTGCGCAGGACTCCCTGCCGAGTTCCACCCGAGTGTTCTCCATTTCTCGAAGGAGGTGCTTGCGCTCCCTTCCCTCACGAACGGCGTTCACCAGGATGCCGATCTGGAGCGCGATGACCGCTACTAGCAGCACCCACTCCCATGCGCGGATGAACTCGACGATCGTCTTCGTGCACCCTCTCGCATCCGGGTACGCCGCCGTTCTCCCCGAGCGAGGTCGACCGCCCGGCGTGAGCTTCCAGGTCTCTTGCGCATGCGCTGGACTCAAGGGCGGCCACCATTGCTTAGCTGAAGGACCCAGGCGCTGGACATCCCGCTAGCGGGCGCAGCTCTTGCTGAGTTTCGCCGGGTCATCCACGAAGCCGACCCGGAGATCATAGAGACGGTCAAATGGAGGCGGACCTGCGGCTCGGGCAGGCCGTGAGCCTGGTCTCCGGTGTCGTCGGCGGTGATGAGGAGGCGGTGTGGGCGAGCGTGATCGGTTGCGGTGGCCGCCGCGATCTTGGGGCTGCTGCTGTTCCCGGTCAAATACGGCGTCTCCTCGAGTCACGTGACGATCCGCACGGGAGACAAGCGCGGGGAAATAAGCTTTGTCTCACCACGCGCACGGGAGGAGTTCCTCTTCACTTTCGCGCGTAACGCGGGCCTTGCTCATGGAGGCGCACCTCTTGTGCGCCGATGAGTCGCTGACGACGGTTCCACTAGACTTACATTGCTCTGCTATGTATAGTGCTACAATGTATAGACGAGCGTGACTCGATGTCACCTCTCGGCATGTCATGGCAGGTGGAGCCGTGGAGATCAACAAAGACCTGGTGGCCGCGTCCTCGACGCCGATCGTCCTC
>JAJFTR010000087.1 GCA_021372825.1 Actinomycetes bacterium | reverse complement strand
GCCGACCTCGGTCGTGCCGGGTCGCAGGACCGCGACCGCGATGGTGTCCTTGTGGACGTCGAGCCCGATGTGAGTACACTCGTTCATGGCCGGTCCCTCCGTATGTCGGCGCCGCGGGGTCATTCCCGCCGTGATCCACGTTATATGCGGATTCGGACCGGCCATCTCATAGTGACTAGGCGTACAGCGGCGAGCGTGCAGAAGGGGATGAACGGTGTCTGGGTCCACCTTGAAGCTGCTGGGGTCAGTGGCAGTCATCGTGTGGTTGTTGATTGCGACTGTGACTGCCGCCCGACTCTCTCGACGCGTATTCGCCCGCCCTCATGGCGAGCGCCGACTGCCCGCGTTGAGATGGGGAGCCGGCGTGGGTCTGGCGCTGGGCCTCGTGATGTGGCTTTCGAGCGTCTCCTGGTCAGGCCATGCGGGACTTGAGCGCGGCTTCTTGGAGACGCTCGGGGACGCCGTCGCAAACCTTGCCATGGGGCTGCTGGCAGGCGAGGTGCTTGCACTCGGCATGCTCGAGGGTCTTCGCCGTAAAGACCGGGGGCGCGACGCCTGACAAGCGCGTCCAGCTGACGCGGCAAGCGCTAGACGGGACTGAGGGGCATCGGCGCGCAGCTGAAGCGCGAACACGCTCGACACAACCAGAGGGGACGTGAGGGTGAGCACCGAAGAGTGGACGCCAGTCACCTTTGAGCACTGCGACCACGTCGGGGGACCTTTCTACCACGGAACCAAGTCCGAGCTGAAGCCGGGGGACGAGCTTGTCCCCGGATTCGGCTCCAACTTCCAGGCGGATCGGGTCTCCAACAACATCTACTTCACCGCGCTCGTAGACACGGCCGCCTGGGGAGCGGAACTGGCGACTGCGCTTGCGGGGAGCGAGGGGCGGGGGCATATCTACATCGTCGAACCTCTGGGGCCCTTCGAGGATGATCCGAATGTCACCAACAAGAGATTCTTCGGCAATCCCACCCGGTCATACCGTACCCTTGGGGCACTACGAGTCATCGGCGAGCTCGAAGACTGGGAGGGGCACAGCCCTGAGGTGCTCAAGGAGATGCTGGACAACCTGGCGCAGCTCCGGGATAAGGGACTGGACGTCATCGAGGACTAGGGTGCGCCTCACCCGCGCTTCCAGGCAGACGGCGCGTCCCACCGGATGTGGCGAAGCGGGCTGCGCGTAAACCCGAACAGGTGAACCCGGCCACTCGCATAGAGGACCTCAGGGTCCCGCCCGGCAAGCGCTTGCATCCGCTCGAAGCGCTGGCCCACCCATCCCGGTGAGGTCCTGCGTGAGGACTTCATGCCGGACTACGGCTTGACCGTAAGCGGTCTGGCTCACGCGCTGTCGCCTCTCGCTTATCCCACCTATCGCCTTTCCTGATATAGTGTACGCGTGGAACCCGTTCTGGCGACATATCACGGAGCTGACGCATGCGAGTCTCGCACTCTCGAACTCGCGCGCGAGGACGGTTTCTCGGGCATCGAGGTCACCGTGAACAGCCACGTGTCACGCGCGAGTGTCTCGATGCGACCGCTGCTGTCGTCGAGCGAGTGCGGATGCCCGGTGCGCTATCACTTCGCGTTAGGCGACCTCGAGCTCTCATCGCGTGAGGCGGGTGTCGCGCGCGATGCGCTCGCGGCGATGAAGTCGGCGGTGCGGATGATCGCCGACGCGGGCGGAGACTACCTCACGGTGCACGCCGCCCTCCCCGCCGACTCCTACGGCACGTCGCGGTTCGAAGCCACCGTCGAGCGCCTCGGCGAGCTTAGGGAGTTCGCCCAAGAGCACGGCGTGCTTCTCGGCCTGGAGAACTTGCGGTGGGGAGCGACGTGCGACCCCGACATCTTTCTCGAGCTGGTCGACCGCAGCGGTGTCGCCGTCACGCTGGATGTGGGACACGCGATCTCCAGCGAGTTCTCGGGCGCCGGCTACTCTGCGGAGGGGTTCATCGCGCGGTGCGGAAGCCGCGTGCGCAGCGCTCACGTCTATGGCCGAGAAGAGGGCCGTCACCACCCGCCAGCCGACCTGGGAGCGATCCGCCCTGCGCTCGACGCTCTTGTCGGGCTCGGCTGCGGATGGTGGACCATCGAGCTGCCCGATCCCGCGGAGGCACGGGCGACCCGGCGCATGCTCACCTCGTACCTCGCGCAATCTGGCGGGGTGAGTGTCGGTGGACTACGATCGTGACCATGATCGCCATCGCAGAGATTTCGGGCGCCGATAGTATCGCCGCCGCGCTTCGTTTCGCCTCGGAGAATCCCGAGTCGCGGCTCATCCCCACCTACGTGCACACCGGCACCGAGTTCGGCGACTTCACGCGCGTCGAGGCCAACGTCGACTTCCTGAGAGCAGAGCTTGCTGCGCAGGGGGCGCGTCTGGAGGGCGGTCTGCGCCACGCAGAGGAGCCGGCGCTGTGGCGTGCGCTTGCGGGGCGTCCTGCGCGGATCCTGCAGGAGCGCTTCGGCGCGTACCTCCCGTGTGTGGCATGCCACCTGTACTTGCACCTCATGCGCATCCCCATCGCGCGCGAGTGCGGCGCGACCACGGTTGTCTCGGGCGAGCGGGAGGCGCACGGTTCGCGCACCAAGGCGAACCAGCTGCCGCAGGCACTCAGCGCCTACCAACGTGTGCTCGCACACGCGGGCCTCGACCTCGTGATGCCCCTGCGCGCTATCACCGACGCCGAGCAGATCGAGGAGATCTTGGGCCCTCGGTGGAGCGGAGGGTCCCCCCAGCTCGAGTGCGTGCTCAAAGGGAATGAGACAGATGTTCGCGGGATGCCAGCCGGCCAGTTGCCGGCGGAGTTCGTCGAATGCTACATCGAGCCTGTGGGGATGGCGATCGCCGATGCGATGCTCCGAGACGAGCGTGACTGGGACTCGATCGTGTCCGGTGTGCTCGCCCGGCTCTAGGCCCGCCCGATGAGCGGCATACTGTTGATCGTCCTCGACGGCGCGGGGGACCGGCAGCAGCCGCAGCTCGGCGGGATGACGCCGCTCGAAAGCGCGCGGACCCCGGGACTCGATGCCCTGGCGGCGGCTGGCTCTGCCGGTCTTCTGTGGCCGCTCGGCCCGGGGCGGGCGCCCACCTCACCTCTCGCTCACTTCGTCTTGTTCGGCTATCCGGAATCCGCGTTTCCCGGGCGAGGATGCGTGGAGGCCCTGGGTGAGGGTATCGAGGCCGGTCCCGGCGAGGTCGTCTGCAGGGTCAACTTCATCGGATCGGAAGTGCGTGACGGCGGCGCCTGGGTGCGCGAGAGGCCGGACCCGCGTGCGGGCGAGCCGGTGAACACCGACGTCGACCTCGACGCGGACATCGACGGGATCGCGCTGCGGTTCACCCACACAGGGGGCGCTCAGGGCATACTTACCCTTTCGCCGAGCAACGCCGGTCCGCTTTGTGCCGCCGTGACCGACGCCGACCCGATGAGACCTGCCACGTTTGTGCGGCGCGTGCAGCCCTTCGCCGAGGCGGCCGACCAGGACGCGGCCCGCCGCACCGCGGATGCGCTCAACGCGTGGATGCTGGAGACACGAAGCCGCCTCTCGGGGAGGCCGCTCGACATGGCAGTCGTGAAGTGGGCGGCGTCCAGCGGCTCATCACTGGTGCGCTTCTCGGAGCTCACAGGCTTGCGCGGCGCCACGCTCGCTGCCGGTGCGCTCTACCGAGGCCTCGCCCACGCTATCGGGCTGGATGTTCTCGGCTCGGAAGACACCCATGACCCTGCCGCCGACCTCGAGCGGGACCTTGGCCGCGCCTTCGAGCTGTTCGACGCCGGGTACACATTCGTTCACGTACACACGAAGTGGCCCGACCACGCGGGACATCGCAAGTCGCCCGCTCTCAAGCGCGACCTCATCGAGGCGCTGGACTCGGCCGTCTCGGCCCACCTGGAGCGGCTTGTCCGAGACGACCTCGTCGTGTGTGTGACCGCAGACCACCAGACGCCCGCCTCAGGCCCTCTGTACCACTCGGGGGGCGCCGTGCCCCTCGTGATATGCGGCGGGGCGAGCGGACGGGACCACGTGGAGAGGTTCGGCGAGAGGTACTGCCGCGAGGGCGCGCTCGGTCATCTGTGGGGTCGCGACCTCATGCCGCTCCTGCTCGACACAGCCGAGCGCAGCGCGTTCCTCGGGGCGGAGCGCTACACACGCGTGGCGTGCCTGGGAACCCCTGAGGGGGCCGCTATCCGGCGTCTGGATGTGCCGCAACCATAGAGTCCGAGTGTTGCGAAGAGTGCAGCAGTGGAGTCAGCTGAACGGCCCACGTGCAGACACGATCCAAGGGCCGTTCAGCTAGCTCCGCCCGCGCTCAACGATAGTGACACAGGCAGCCACCGAGGCCGCGCCGCCAAGGGCCCAGCCCCCACTCGCCCTGCGTGGGGGAAGGGTGGATTCGAGAATGCCGACGTGACGGTGCTGGATGCAAGGTCACCCGGGTACAACGAGGAAAGAGGTTTCGACACAGGTGGTCTCAAGAGAAAGGGGCATTCGCGATGTTGTCACCGTGGCCGAAGGACTTGGAAGCGATACGCCGCAGCGGATGGCTTTTTGTAGCATGGGGCGCGCTCCTCGTGCTGCTGGGAGGTGCGCTTCTCGCATGGCCTGAGCTCACCGGCACAGTGCTGGTGACGCTGGTGGGCGCGTTCACGACAGCTTCTGGCATCGTGCTCGTCGTCAACGCGGTGAAGATGCGGTCCTTCGCGGCACCGTTATGGACGTTCCCGCTCGCGCTCGGGATCCTGCTGACACTCCTTGGGGTGATCGCCCTCTTCTTCCCAGATGCCGTGGGCACTGCGTTTCTCGTCTTCGCAGCGGTCGTCACACTGCTGGCAGGGCTGAATGACATCGCCGGCGCAATCGCGATACTCCCGCTGGTGAGCTGGTGGTGGTTGAGACTGCTGCGAGGACTCCTTCTTATCGGCGTCTCGATCTTCGTGCTGCTGAGCGATGTTTCCGGCCTTGTGGTCGTGGGCGCGCTCCTCGGGCTGTGGGTTCTCGTGCTCGGAGCGGTGACGCTCGCCTGTGGTGCATTCGCGCTCGCAAGAGTGTAGCGGGAGGAAGATGCCAAGGTAAGCCGGCTTGGCGGTGGTTCGGCGCGTTCATGCCTGACGGTCTTCGCGACGTCAAGCCGCGTGCCTCTGCGACGCCCTCGGGTCACCTCGTGCGTGTCGTACACTACAAGGGCCACGGTTCCTCGGCGGCAAGCTGCGGAAGGAAAGGAGCGTCACCATGCCTGAATTCAGCTCGTCTCTGTCCGGACTCAAAAGCGACAGGAAGCTCACCGAAGCCGAGCTCGTGCGCGCGATCCGCTTTATGGTGGCTGCTGAGTACGAGGCGATCCAGCTCTACATGCAGCTCGCGGACTCCACCGACAACAAGCTCGCTAGAAGCGTCTTGGTAGATATCGCTGACGAGGAGCGGGTGCACGCAGGCGAGTTCCTCCGCCTTTTGAAGGAACTGGCCCCTGACGAGGAGGGCTTCTACGAAGAGGGCGCGCAGGAAGTAGAAGAGCAGATCGAGAAGATGGGCAAGTAGTCGAGAGGACTCGGCTGTCTATGACATAGCGGTCGCGCAGAGGATGCGGCAGGGCTTGGAACAGAAGGGGGGAGCGTATGCGTTACGCAAGGATCTTCTCGGCCATCGTGGTGGTCGCGCTCATGGTGGCCGGGTGCACGGCCGAGACAAGCGACCAGACGCCGCCTTCTCCATCTCCCGCGACCGAGCAAGCCGCCACGTCCACGGCGGAAGTGCCCGAGACGCCACAGCAGGTGCTCGAAGACTTTCTGCGCTCGTGGGAAGAGCTCGACCTGACCGGCTTCAACGAGCGGGTCGTGCCCACGCGCCGAGTGAGCGATCCTTCGGGGATCGGTCAGCTCGAAGTCCTCGGCGAGGCCGTCCCTGTCGACTACAAGCTAGATCCCAGCATGCAGCGCGAAGGCGACCCGACCTATTCGGACGCCTGCGCATTCAAGGTCCCGGTGTGCTTCAGGGGCGAGAATCTAACGGTCGAGCCCGGCGAGCGTCTCGACTGGAACTGGATCCTCGTCAAGACAGATGACGGGCATTGGCTTGTGTGGGATTGGGGCTACTAGCCGCTCAGGGCAGCCGCGTGAGTGCGGCGTCCAGTGCGTGGAACACCACTTGCGCTTCGGCGATCTCGTAGAGCAGCGGATGGATGTGCATCTGCTCGAGCAGCTCGAAGGCGGGATCGTCTCCTGTCTCAGCAGGCAGCACGGCGTAACGCGGAGGCAGACCCTCGCTCCAGTGTCCCCGGTACAAGGCGTCGATGGCCGCGGACACCGATGGCGAGAACTCGAACAACGCACCAGCCAGGCCGCTCTGGCCCTTGACGTACAACTCACCGCGAACGGAGACGGTGTCGTCCGCGACCTCGAAACCTCTCAATGTCAGCTCGCGCCGCAACGTCTCGCGAACGCCGTCCATGGGTGCTCCCCTCGTCAGGGTGTCGTGGAAGTAGACCTTATCACGCCGAGAGGACACGGCCCATACGCTCCAGACGTACTCCGGTTGGGATATGGCAAGGTGCTGGTAAGTGCCGTCTGACATGATCGCGGTGGGTCGGCTCAGGCCATGTTAGTCAGGGGGATAGCTTCTTGTAGCCAAGGGGGAGGGCCAATGAGTGCAAAGAGAACGAGATTGCAGCGTATTGAGGTCGCTGTAGCAGCGGGGGTACTGGTGGCGGGGATCGTTCCGGAGACTGCCTTCGGATACGGGCTTTGGAACTACGGCTACCGTAGCAGGAGCGTGTGCTGCAACACGGTGACCAATGTGTCGAGTGGATACGTCACGCCCGTAAGCCGGGCGATCACTGCCTGGAACCGAGCAGGAACGCCCTGCACCTTCACCGGTGGTTCGGCTCCCTACGCGAACATCTTGTACACGCGGAGTTACGCCGATGCGTGGCGGGGATTGTATGGAGTCAAGACCATGAGTAACTCCGACCCGTATCACCGATGCACGTCGTTCTTCATCTTGATCAACCGTCGCATTTGTGATGCGCAATCGACCAACTACAAGCAGAGCGTGGTCGCTCACGAGATCGGTCACTCGTATGGCTTGGCGGACATCACCGTTGGCAGCGCGCTCATGAACACCAACCGGAACCGCAACTTCATATACACACCCCAGCTTGACGACAAGAACGGCGTCGCGGCGAGCTGGGCAAGGTAAGGAGGCGTCATGAGAACAAGAAGATCGGGCAGCGCAGTCCTTTCGAGCATCCTGCTGATCGTGACGGTCGTTCTAGCTGGATGTGCGACGCCCACCGTCGACGTCACATCTCCCAGCGCGCAGGTGCGGGAAGCGGACTACGAGTACTTCGACACCAAGCGAGCACTGGTGGGCCGGTGCGACTTGATCGTCGTCGGTGACGTGATCAGCGGCCGAGACGAGAGCCTGAACGTCAGCATCGGTCCGGACCGCGATTCCGATCCCCAAGCCCTCGACTATCGCATCTCCACCGTGCGTGTGATGACGGTGATCAAGGGGGAGGCCGAACCGGGGAACACCATCGAGGTCAAGCAGCTGCTCGCGGATGGCGACGCCCTCCTCCAGGCGGGACGCAAGGCGATCCTGTTCCTCGAGGCGTATCCCGACAACATACCCTATAGCCTGGTCAATCCAGGGCAGGGCCAGATCGGGCTTGAGCGTGGGGCGAGCGATGTGCGACCGGACAACCGCCTGTTCGCTGATGGGCAGAAGCAGGATGACATCGTCGAGGAGCTGAAGCAGCTTACCAAGAAGAAGTGATACCGGGCGCGGGCGTCCAGGAACCAAGATCACGGGTCTTGCCACCCGTCACTGCGCGAGGCTGTTCGGGTACTACACATCACATGACGCAAGAACAGCCTCGCGAAGGGTGACAAGATGTCAGAGCTTACGGTCGAGTTCTTCCACGACGTTCTTTGAGTCTGGTGCTTCCTGGCCTCGGCGAGGCTCAGACATGTCGTGGAGCGGCACTCTGACGTGCACGTGGAGCACCGGTCGTTCGCGCTGGCTCCGGACCCGTCTTCTATCTCGCGGATGTTCGGAGATCCGGTCGCTGCCAAAGAAGAGATCATGCGGCATTGGGCCGCTGCTGCGGCTCACCCTGGCGGTGAGGCGATCGATGTCGCCCTGATGAGCAGCCGCGAGTTCCCGTATCCGTATTCGATGCCGAGCCTTCTCGCCTGCAAGGCGGCCGAGACGCAGGGCGGCATGGCGGCTCACTGGGACATGTTCGACAGGCTTCAGAAGGCGCACGCGGTGGAAGCGCGCAACGTCGCGGACGTCGACGTTCTCGCGTCATGCGCTGCCGATATCGGGCTGGACGTCGCGCGCTGGCAAGCCGATTTCCAAAGCGCCGCTACCCGACAAGCGGTGATGGCGGACCTCGGCGAGGCGCAGCGCCTCGGGGTGAACGCCGTGCCGACGGTGGTCTTCGCGGGCCGATGGATGCTTTCTGGAGCGGTGCCGGAGCCGGTCCTGGAGCAGGCGGTGCTCGACGTGATGGACGGGCGTGACCCGTCGGCTCACCAGCCTGGGTTCCGCGCCGTAAGAGGACTCGGTCGCTAGTGAGCGGTAATGGAGCTTCAGGACAAGGGAAGAAGGCAGGACCATGAACCTGCTCGTCACCTACGATGCGGATGCGGACCAGCGAGCGATCATAGACGAGGGCCTACGCGGTGTGTACGAAGTCGCCTACCTCGCGGACGTCGCAGACCGTGCGCAAGGGCTTCGAGACGCCGATGTCATCCTTTCGTGGAACCCGCCGCGGGAGATCGCCCCAGACGAGTACCCGTTGCTGTCGCGCCTGCGGCTGATGCAGCTGTTCTCGGCAGGAGGCGATCACGTTCCCAGCGAGCTCTTCGCAAGGGGCTTCGACATAGCGGGTAACGTGGGCGCCTACGCCCGCCCTATGGCGGAACATGTGCTCGCGCTCACTCTCGCGCTCGCCAAAGACCTCAAGGGCAACTACCTCAAGCTCAAGGCGGGGGAGTTCGACCAGTTCAGCATGAACCGCTCCATCGAAGGCTCCACCGTCGCCATCCTCGGTTTCGGTGGTATCGGCAAGGCCGCGGCGCACTTGTTCCAGGCATTCGGGGCGAGGATCCTTGGCATCAACACCAGCGGGCGCACCGAGGAGAAGGTGGACTTCATCGGCACGCTCGCAGACCTTGAGACGGTGCTTCGTCAGGCTGACATCATCGTGATCTCACTCGCCCTCTCGAAGGTCACCGAGGGTCTGATCGGGGAGCGCGAGCTCGGGTGGACAAAGCCCGACGCCATCCTCGTCAACGTCGCAAGAGGCGAGATCATCGACGAGCGCGCCTTCTTCGAGCACCTTAAGGCGCACCCCGGCTTCCGCGCTGGCATCGATGCGTGGTGGGTCGAGCCGTTCCGTCACGGGAAGTTCGAGCTGACGTACCCGTTTCTCGACCTTCCGAACGTCATAGGCACGCCGCACGACTCAGGGATGGTGCCGGGTGCGCTTACGCACGCAACCAAGGTCGTGGTCGCCAGGTTGAGGGACTACGCTGCTGGTGAGCCTATCAAGGGGCTCCTCCAGAAGGACGACTACGTCGAGGGAAAGTGAGGAGCGGAGCCGCAGCGGACCTGGCGGTCGGCCAGCGTCCTGGCGCGTGAACGCCGTCGTCTCGCAGGCATCCCGAGGACACTGTTGCGCTCGTCTAGGCGCGTGATATGATGGCGCTGGAACATCATTTACCGGACGCCGCGTCCTGAGTAGCCATGAGTGGATGGGAGCCGCATCGTGGACATCACCCGCCGGACCGACTATGCGATACGGATCATGACCGCTCTCACGGCGGCCAGGAGCGACGTCCCCGTCTCGCTGCGTGAACTCGCGGGTGTGCAAGATGTCCCCTATGCGTTCGCGCGTAACGTGCAGCGCGACCTCATGACCGCCGGTCTCATCACGACCGCCAGGGGGGCGACCGGCGGGCTCGCGCTTGCGCGGCCTGCGGAGCAGATCACCGTGCTGGACATCGTCGAGGCCACGCACGGTGACACCTCCATCTCGGTGTGCACACGCGACCCTGGCTGGTGTGAACGGGCCGGGTCCTGCTCGGTCCACCGCATCTGGAAGGAGGCAGACGCGCTCGTACGACAGCATCTACGCAGCAAGACCCTGGCGGGTCTCGTCACGGAGTGAGGAAAGTGAGGTGGATGGGATGGACGTCGTGATGCTTTCGCGGATCCAGTTCGCGGTCACGGTCATCTATCACTTCCTGTTCGTGCCCTTCTCCATCGGGCTCGGCCTCGTGATGGCGTTGGCCGAACACCGCTACTACAAGAGCGGTGACGAACGGGACAAGGCGGCCGCCGACTTCTGGATCAAGATCTTCACCGCGACCTTCGCGGTCGGAGTCGCCACAGGGATATCGATGGAGTTCGCTTTCGGCATGAACTGGGCGACGTACTCGCGGTTCATGGGGGACGTCTTCGGGCCCCCGCTCGCCGCGGAGGCTTTGCTCGCGTTCTTCCTTGAGTCCGTCTTCCTCGGCGTGCTGATCTTCGGTCGCACCAAGGTCTCGAAGAAGGTGTATCACACATCAGCGTGGCTCGTGTGGGCCGGCACGCTTCTTTCCGCGCTGTGGATCATCATCGCCAACTCTTGGATGCAGACGCCCGCGGGTTACAAGGTGATAGGCGAAGGCCTCGGCCGCAAGGCCGTGCTCACCGATTTCTTCGCGGCCGCTTTCAATCCCTCCACACTGCCGCGGTATCTGCACACCATCGACGCAGTGCTCATGGTCGGGGGCTTCTCGGCTATGGCCATCGCGGCGTACTACCTTCGCCGAGGCACGCACGGCCACTTCGCCAAGCGGACCATGGCCACCGGCGTGGCGATCGCACTCGCCTCGACCATCCTCATGCTGCCCATGGGGCACTTGCAGGCGGTCTCGGTCGCGAACACGCAGCCGAGCAAGATTGCTGCGTTCGAAGGCCACTGGAACGACGGCCCGATGCCGCTGGGGCTCATCGGTTACGTCGACGAGGCGAACGGCAAGACGGTGGCGTTGCAGATCCCGGGGATGGTGAACATCCTCACTGGCGACTTTGCCCGGACACGGTCGTTCGCCGGCTTGAACAGCTTCGAGGCGGCAGACCGGCCGCCTCTGCAACTCACCTATCAGACGTACCACTTCATGTCCATCCTATGGGGCCTCATGCTGCTTCTCGCAATCGTCACATGGTGGCAGCATCGCAAGAAGACGCTCGAGGACAAGCGGGGCCTGCTCGGACTGCTCGTGTGGTCGCCGCTCTTGCCCATGCTCGCGATCCAGCTCGGATGGGCGTCGGCCGAGGTCGGACGGCAGCCATGGATAGTGTGGGGTGAGTTGCGCACGGTGGACGCCATCAGCAAGGCGGTCCCCGCCGGTGAAGTGCTGCTCTCGCTCGTGCTGTTCACGGCGTTCTACACGATCATCTACATCGCGTGGGCGCGTGTCGTGCTCGGCATCATCAAGAAGGGTCCGGAGCTTGCCGAGAAGGAACTGGCGGTGCAACCGGGTCCGGTCTCCGAGGGGGTGGTCTGAGATGACGCTCGCATCTGCATGGTTCGCTTTGATAGCGGTGCTGTTCGCCGGCTATGCGGTCCTTGACGGCTTCGATCTTGGCGTGGGCATCCTTTATCCCTTCCTCGGCAGGTCCGAGGAGGACAAGGCCATCATGCGGCGCAGCGTCGGCCCGGTGTGGGACGGCAACGAAGTATGGCTGATCACTGCGGGCGGCGCGCTGTTCGCGGCGTTCCCCGCGGTGTATGCGACTGTCTTCTCGGGGATGTATCTCGCACTTGCGCTGCTCCTGTTCGCCCTCATCTTCCGTGCGGCCTCTCTCGAGTTCCGGCAGCGCGACCCCGCGTGGGCCCGGTTCTGGGACTGGTCGTTCTTCGTGGGGAGCGCGATCCCGTCTCTTCTGTTCGGCGTGGCGGTGGGCAACGTCGTGCGCGGCCTTCCGCTTACCGCCGCGGGCGAAATGATCGCGGGTGGCGGCTCTCCCCGGTTCCTGGGCAATCTGCTGGCCGCTCTCAACCCCTACGCGATCGTGATCGGTGTGCTCAGTGTCGTGTGGATCGTCATGCACGGTGCTGCCTGGCTCTCCTTGAAGACCACAGGCGGCCTTCGCGCGCGGGCGACCAGCCTGCGCAAGAGGATGCTTGGCGTCTACACCGCGGTCGCCGCCGTTGCGACGCTCGCGACGGCAGTGCTTGTGCCCAGCGCATTCGCGAAGGTGACGGCCAGCGTCGCGGGGTGGCTTTTCGTGGTGATCGAGGTGCTCGCCGTGGTTCTCGGCCACGTCGCGTCACGTATGGGCAAAGACAAGGAGACGTGGTACGCGACCGCGGCGGCGGGGATCGGGCTTGTCGGGATCTGGGCCGCCGCGATCTACCCGGCCCTCGTGCCGGCTCTTCCCGGCAGCGCGGGTGAGGCGCTCACCATCACGAACGCGTCGTCGTCAGATCTCACCCTCACCGTGATGCTCATCGTCGCGGTCATCTGCATCCCGCTCGTGCTCTTCTACCATGCGTTCGTATACAAGACGTACGCCGGGCGCATAGAGCCATCCGCGGACGACGCGTACTGAAACGGATAGCGAACGCATCCGGTTCGTGCCCAGCGAGCCGGAAGCGTTCGCATGTATCGCGCTCGAAGTCACACGCAGTCTGCGCGAAGAGGTCTGCCGCGGCGCCTGGTCGGGTTGACAGCGGGCGCAAGGAGTGCTAGGGGTCCATACAAGTCGTGTGGCTCTCGCAGGGGAGACGAGATCGCACGTTCTACGCGGGAGGATGTCTGTCGCGCTCCCGCACAGCTTCGGTGAGGGGTCTTGAGGTGCCGGAAGGGGGGATGCCATGGGGACGAGAAGACCCATCCATGTAACACCTGACGAGGTGGTCACGTCGGGTGAACTGTACTTTCTACTCCATGTGCAAGGGATGAGAGAAGGGTTCTGTCATGCAGCGCAGATCTGTCTTGCTGGTCGCTGGCGTCGCCCTTGTCGGTGCGATGCTCGTTCCCTCCACGGCGCTCGCGCACACCGCGCGCCGTGGGATGTCCGACATGTCGTGTGCGGAGAACACCACGATCGATGGCGAATCGGCAGCCTGGGCTTGGATCGCGACGGACCACCACGCGAAGGGATGGTACCGCGACCACTACAACTACTACCTGTCGATCGTCCTTGCTGACAAGGGGATCCACCATCACGACACGAGCACGAACCGTCCTGGCTCCTATTGGTTGAAGGATGACCCGTACAACCTGACGCACAAGATCCAGTACACGCTCTACTACATGGACTACCGGCCATGTGCAAGGGATGACAGATTCGGTCCAGAGACGTCCGCGCGCGTGAGAGAGTTCCAGAGCGCCAACGGCTTGGCCGTCGATGGCATCGTCGGCACCAACACCTACTTCTACCTGGCCAAAGAGGCGCACTAGCCGCGCGGTGCGGTGGGGGCTTTCGCCAAGGCCCCCGCCGCGTGGATCGAGGAGGGGGACATGTTCGTTTGGCGCTATGTTCTCTTGCGGCTGCGGGCCCGCCCGCTTGTGGCTTTGGCCGAGATCCTCACCGTGGCGCTCGTCTCGGGGGCGACCGTCGTGGCGCTCGCGCTGTCCTCTGCTGTCTTAGAGGCGCAGCGCCTGTGCGCGCGAAGCCTGGCGGAGATCGGCGCCGACCTGGTGGCGGTGCCAAGTCCTGACCTCTCCGAGGAAGGCGTATGGGTGGACGACCTGCCGCAGGGCGTCCACCGGCGTCCGCTCTCGGTCTTCCAAAACGAGACAGAAGAGACCAGCGAGGCCGTTCATAGCGTCTTCGTCTCCTTCAGCGTGCCGATCGGCCTGGCCGGCCGCTTCACGCGCGAGGAGGTGGACGCCTTCGCGGCGACGCCGGGCGCCAAGCGCGTCGCCGGGGCGCTCATGGCCTCCTACTGTTCGAACGAGTCCACGCAAGCCAAAGTGGTGCTTGCCGCGGAAGAGGTGGTCCCGGACCGCTTCAAGCTGGACCCGCAGGAGGAGGTCGAACTCGAGCAGAGACTCCATGAAGACCCGGAGTACGCAGCGCTCGCGCGCGAGCAAGACAGGATCGGGGCGCTGCCCGAGACCGAAGAGACGATGGAGCAGACGTGGAAGATAGGGGAGCTGATGGGAGCACGCGCAGCAGAGCTCTACCACAAGTGGCGCCCTGACGTCTTCGGGGAGGAGGTCGTGCGCGAGGCGCAGAGTATCGAGCCGCCCCCTGCCGAGACCCGCGAGGAGGAGTTCGAGGTCCTTGGACAGGCCCCTGGCAGCGGCTACATGAAAGCTGAAGACATCACGGAAGGCCGCTACTTCACCGAGGAAGACGCTGGCCGGCGCGTGGCGGTGCTCAGGGAGGACTTCGCCAAGCGCCGCGGGCTTGGGGTGGGCTCGCGCTTGCGCCTGATAGACGCCGAATACGAGGTCATCGGGCTGGGCACTCCATCGCTTGCCGGCAACGCGCCGGAGGTCTACGTGCCGCTCGATGCCCTCCAGGAGCACCTCGAGGCGCCGGTGTACAACATCCTGTTCGTCACTGCGGATTCCTCCGCGGATGTCGGCGCTTTGCGCAAGAGCCTTGAAGAGCGCTTCCCTGGCGTGGTGGTGAGCGACGGGGAGCGTCTCGGCCAGGCTATCAAGCCGGCGATGGCAGGTGCGGCTCAAGTGGTGGGCAGGTTCGGGACCGCGCTTGCGGTGCTCCTCGCTCTTCTAGGAGCGCTCGCCGTCGCTGTCATCGCCACAGGCGGGGTGACGCGGCGCGCACGCGAGGTGGCCGTGCTGCGTGCGATCGGGTGGGACCTGAAGCGCGTCTCCGGCTACCTGTGCCTGGAGTCGGCCACGAACATCGCCGCAGGGCTTGTGGTGGGCATCGCGGCGGGCACTCTCGCGGTCTCGGCGCTCGCGGCAAGCGCGGGGCAGGCCGTGCCGTATGACCCCTACGCCGCGGCGAACCTGTTCGTCTTCCTCGCCGGAGG
Organism: Actinomycetes bacterium; assembly: GCA_021372825.1. Taxonomy (GTDB): domain Bacteria; phylum Actinomycetota; class Coriobacteriia; order Anaerosomatales; family Anaerosomataceae; genus JAJFTR01. The sequence continues at coordinate 2,042 of JAJFTR010000087.1, read as the reverse complement.
GGTCCCCGCCCCGAGCTCGTCGCTCGAGGTCGCGGTGGCTCCGACGCTGTCTGCCGGGGCGTACGCCGGGGCGGTGGCGGCTGCGCTCGCCATCACAGCGCTCGTGTGTGTGGTGGTCACAAGGAAGGCTCGCGCGGTCTCTCCCGCCGAGGCGTTGAGCAGGCCATGATGGGCCGTGGTCTCGCTTTCTCACTGCGGTATGCGGCCCGTGAGTTGAAAGGGCGTCCTGGCCGCACGCTGCTGAGCGCAGGGGTGGTAGCGCTCGCGCTTGCCGGCGCGCTTGTCACCGATGCGCTCGCGGATTGGGTGGTGCGCGCCAGGAGTCAGGCTCTTGCGCCGGTGACTTCCCTCGGAGTGGAGCTGGTGGTGTCCACTGCGGCGCTGTCACAAGCAGGAGGCGAGGTGGTGAGTGTCGATCCCGCCGCGCTGGCGCCAGGTCGAGAGTTCGTACAGGACTGTCTCATGGAGTCGCCCCCGCTGATCGAGCGGGATGCCATCGAAGCTCTCACCGGCAGGAGCGATGTGCGTGATGCGCGCGGCATGCTGCTCCTGGAGCTTTCGCGGCTCCAAGGGGTGGCGCCCGAGCGGCTCGTCTCACGTGAGGTGAGGATCGCGCCGCTCACGGCTGACGAGCGGGCCGCGATCGATCGGGCGATCAGGTCCGACCCTCGTTACCTGGAGCTTGAGAGCAGGTTCTTCGCACTGCGCTCGGCCATCGCCCAGGGCGGAGCGACCAAGGCCCAGAGAGCGGAAGCGGAGAAGGTCGGTCAGGAGATGATCGAGAAGGAGTTCGCGCACTACCCGAAGCGCTTCAAGGAGTTTCCAGCCGAGGTCTTGACACCGCAGCCGATCACGGCTCGCGAGAACAGGCTCGCCCTTCTCGGAGCCGATCTGCCTGCCGAAGGAGTCCTCGTCGAAGAGGACGTGAAGGAAGGAAGGCTGCCTTCGGCGGAGTCGAGCGAGCTCGTGCTGACGGAGGCGGCAGCGCGCACGCTCAGGGCCTCCGTTGGCCAGAAGATCGTGCTGCGGGGGACGGAGTTCGTTGTGACGGGGATCGCTGCGCCGCGGCCTGGGCTTGTGGGAGCCGACGTGTACATGCCGCTGCGCACCTTGCAGGAGTGGTCGGGCAACCAGGGGGTGAACGTGCTGGCGCTTGAAGTGGCAGGCGCGGACAAGGTCGAAGCGGTGCGGAAGGCCGCTTCCGCGGTAGTGAAAGACGCGAAGGTGTTCGAGCCGGGAGACGTCTCAGCCGACCTCACGGGCGTTCTGGGCGCGACAGAAGCGACGGTCCGCCGGATGGGGTCGATGCTGAAAGTCGTGCTTCTTGTCATGGGCGTGGCCGTGTGCATGGTCACTGCGTTCTTCACCTTCACGGCGCGCGAAGTCGAGATGGCCACGCTGCGGGCGATCGGTTGGCCGAAGTGGCGTGTGAGCGCACAGGCTGCGCTCGAGCTTGCATTGGCGGGGGCGCTGGGCGCTGGGGTGGGCGTCGCCGTCTCGGCGGCGTGCCTGTCGGCGTTGAGGCTGTGGAAACTCGACGTTCCCGCCGCGGTCGAGGGAGCGCTGACGGCCTCGAATACGGCGGTGCTTTTCGCGCCGCGGCTGGACGCGGCGCTTGCCGTCGCTCTCGCTGGCGTCGCCGTTCTCGTCTTGTCGGCGACGGGCTTGGGGCTTGCACGCCTGGCCTGGGGCAAGCCGGCTGCGAGTGTGATCAACAAGGGGGTTGTCGAATGAGCGAGCAAACCATGCTGGTCGCCGAGAACGTCTCAAGGCGTTTCTCCAATGGGTCGAGGGTCATCGAGGCGGTGAAAGACGCGAGCATCTCGGTAGCGGCTGGGGAGTTCTGGGTGATCGAGGGCATCAGCGGCAGCGGCAAGTCCACGCTGCTGTACCTGCTTGGGGGACTCGATCGGCCCACAAGCGGCAGGGTTTGGATCGACGGGGCCGACATCACTCCCCTGAACGAAAGCAAGCTCGCGGCCATACGCTTGCGCAAGGTGGGTTTCGTGTTCCAGAGCTTCAACTTGATTCCCACCCTGAAC
>JAJFTR010000085.1 GCA_021372825.1 Actinomycetes bacterium | reverse complement strand
CACCGCGATGCTGGACTCGATGGGGCTGTGCATCTTCGTCGCGTTCGCGGTGCTCGATATCCCAGAGGCCTTCGACGCGATCCACGAGATGGCGCAGGCGCATACCGGACTCGCGTGGGATGCCGATGCGCTCATGCAGCTTGGCAAAGAGGCCCTCACGTTCGAGCGTCTGTACAACGCGGCTGCGGGCTTCACCGCCGCGGACGACCGCCTCCCGCGGTTCTTCTTGGAGGAGAAGCTCCCGCCGCACGAGGCGGTCTTCACGGTGACCGACGCCGACCTTGACAGCGTGTACTCGTTCGTGCCCGAGACTGCGGCTGCCATGGGGATCAGCGAACCCCACGTCGCCTAGGAGCCTGCATGCACGTCCGGCTCGCACTGTTCGCGACACTCACTCCGTACCTTCCGGAGCCGTCGGAAGCGGACGAGAGCACCACGCATGAGCGGACCATCGACCTGCCCGACGGCGCCACCGTCGGGCAGGTCATCTCATCGTTGGGGCTCCCTGACGAACCGCGCGTCGTCTTCGTCAACGGGCGGCACGCGGACGACGACGGCATCCTGGCTGATGGCGACCGGCTGGCTATCTTTCCCCCTGTAGCAGGAGGCTGACATGCCCTACCGCGATGCACCGGTGACTGGAAGCGATGAGGACGCTGTGCTCCACAAGCGACTGGCGTCCGCGCGCGTCGGCATCATCGGCCTTGGCGGGCTAGGATCCAATGTCGCGTGGATGCTTGTTCGCGCGGAGATCGGCACGCTCGTGCTCGTGGACTTCGATACCGTCGACCCATCCAACCTCAACCGGCAGTTCTACTTCGCCGACCAGGTCGGGCGACTCAAGACCGAGGCATGCATGGAGAACCTCTTGCGGATCGACCCGAACGCGGACCTTGTGGTGACCAACACCCGAGTGACCGAGAACAACCTGGCGGAGATCTTCGCGAACGTCGACCTCATCATCGAGGCCGTCGACACTGCGCAGGACAAGGCGATGATCCTCTCGGTGGCAGGCGAGGCTCTGCCTGGTGTCCCTCTCATCAGTGCGTCTGGCTTGGCAGGATACGGCTCCGCGAACGACATCGTCACGCGCAGACTCACCGACGATGTCTGGATGGTCGGGGACCTTGTGAGCGACACGTCAGACCATCCGCTCTTCGCGAGCCGGGTCACGGTCGCGGCAGCTCATCAGGCCCACATGGCGGTGCGCATCCTGCTCGGTTTGACCGAGCCCTGAGCACGTCTATGCGCCGTCCGTGAACCCCTCTAGTTCCTGCGCGCGGCTCTGGGCATCACGAAGCGCACGCCGGGCCTTCTCCTCATATTCGAAAGGCACCATGAGCCGGATCGGCATCATCGCGGCGGGGTAGGGCGCTCCGGGAGAGGCGAAAAGCGGCGGCGGATCGAGCGCCGCGGGGATGCCCGCATCCTCCAGTATCCCTAGGTGCACCTGAAGCGTCATCGCGGCATCGTGACTCATCATCAAGCCCTGAAGCGCCTCTTCCAGGACCACCCACCCTGTGGTCTCTTGCCGTTCTCCGCTTACCGCGGTCGGCACCTCCTCGGAGACGAACTCCAAGGGCTCGGGACGCTCCTCGGCCAGCCGGGGCGTAAGACGCTCGTAGCCCGGTACCGTGCCGAGAAGACCGATGATGCGCCCTGCGGTAGCCTTCTTGAGAGCCGGACGCGTGCCGTCGGGGAGCTCGACGTCCGGGTCGATCTCGAGAAGCGGACACACGACGAACTCGCGCTCCAGCATCCTCGGATGCGGCACGATCAAGTCCGGTGCGCGCCACTCCTCATCACCGAAGAGCAGGATGTCTATATCGATCGAGCGCGGCCCATAACGCTGTCCGCTGCGGTCGCGTCCCAGCGACTCTTCGATCTCGCTCGTACCGAGCAACAACTGATCAGCCCGCATGGCAGTAGCGACGGCCACCACCGCGTTGGCGTACGCCGGCTGATCTCGGGGTCCCCACGGCTCCGATTCGTAGATGTGAGACACGCCTATCACGTCTGTCGCATCGAGCTCATCGAGCGCTCGCACAGCGCTCGCTATCGTCGCGATCCGATCACCCAGGTTCGAGCCGAGCCCGAGAAAAGCCACGCTGCGGTGACGCACCGTCTCGGACTTCGGCCATTCGACAAGCGCGTGCCAGCCCGCGTCCGCAGAGGACGGAAAGCGCTCGTGTGCCGCCCCAGTACCTAGCGATGCCGGCCTCGCACCTCCGCGCACGGCTGCCTCCGCGGCCGCGAGAGCCGCGGGGTCGTCCACTTCGGACCCGGAGGCGTCCCACGCGTCGTCGTCGAGGTCACGCCTCTCGCCCGACTCCTCTTCAACCTCCCACGTGAAGCGCACGCCCGCCGGTGCGACGTCCCCCAAGATGTCGCGCGCGCGGCGGTAGTCGGTTTCGCGAACGAACAGCTTGAACGCCGGGTGGCCGCCGTAGACGGCAGTGACCGGCGAGGTGAGCGGGTCGTTCGGCTCCCAGAACACCTCCATCCCCCTGGTCTCGAGTTCGTGGCCGACAGCCGAAAGCGCCACGTAGTCACCTGTGTCGAACGCTACGAGTGCGAACTCGGCCTCACTCATGATCACGCCTCACCCTCGATCGCGCTCCACACCTTGAGGGCCCGCAGAGTCTCTCGAACGTCATGCACACGTACCACGTCCGCACCGGCACTGACCGCCCACAACGCCGCCGCCAGACTGCCCTCTAGGCGTTTTCGGGGGTCCGGCTCATCGGTGAGCGCTCCGATCATGCTCTTGCGAGATACCCCGATCAGCAACGGGTACCCAAGATCCGCCAGATCGGAGAGCCGCCGCAGTAGTTCCAGGTTGTGCTCGAGCGTCTTGCCGAACCCGATGCCCGGGTCAAGACAGATGCGCTCACGCGCGACGCCCGCCGACTCAAGCATACGCGCCTGGCCGAGGAGATACTCGCCCACCTCCGCCACCACATCCTCGTAATGCGGCTCAGTCTGCATCGTACGAGGCTCGCCTTGCATATGCATCACCACGAGCCCGGCGTCAGACGAGGCCGCCACATGGACCATGGCCGGGTCCCGGAACCCGGAGACATCGTTTATGACACTCGCGCCTGCGCCGAGGGCGGCAAGAGCCACCTCCGGGTGCCGGGTGTCGATCGAGATCGGCACACCGAGCTCCTCGGCCAAGACACTCACCACGTCCCGCGTGCGCCGGATCTCCTCGGCAGTGCTCACCTCGGCCGAGCCGGGCCGCGTGGATTCGCCGCCAACGTCGATGATGCAAGCGCCCGCAGCCGCCAACCCCCGGCCGTGCGCCAGCGCGCTCGCGTGGTCCGCGAACGCTCCGCCGTCGGAGAAGGAGTCCGGCGTGACGTTCAAGACCCCCATCACACACGGTGTGCGAAGCGACAGGTCGAAACGCCCGCAGCGCCAGGTCCTCGCCACGCTAGGCGCCCTTGATGAGCGACATCGCTTCGGCCCGCGTCGCCGCATTGCGCGCGAAGACGCCACGGACAGCCGAAGTCGTGGTGATCGCACCTGGCTTCTTCACACCTCGCATCGACATGCACATGTGCTCCGCGTCGACCACCACGAGCACGCCCTGCGGATCGAGGTTCGTCACGATCGTGTCCGCGATCTGTGACGTCATGCGTTCCTGCACCTGCGGCCGCTTCGCGAAGACATCCACGACGCGCGCGAGCTTGGAAAGCCCGCAGATGCGGCCATGGGCGCCGGGGATGTAAGCGACGTGGACCTTTCCCATGAACGGCACGAGATGGTGCTCGCACATCGAGTACAGCGGGATGTCGCGCACAAGCACCATTTCCTGATGGTCCTCATTGAAAGTGACGGAGAAATGCTCGGCGGGGTCCTGCCGCAGTCCGGCGAAGATCTCCTCGCACATGTCCGCGACCCGCTGCGGAGTGGCGAGCAACCCCTCACGCGCCGGGTCCTCTCCGATACCTTCGAGGATCAGACGAACACCTTGCTCGATCTTGACTCGGTCCATCGCACACTCCCGTGAACACGGTGAGGGGACACTGCTCCAAGAGTAGCAGTACCGCGTGTCGCGTTCACGCTAGTGCATGTCACCGTGGTCGTGGTCGTGACCGCCACATCCGCATGCGCTCACTGGGCCGAACTCGGGAAGCGTCCCCGCGAGGAACGCCGACACCGACTCCCCCACAGTCGCTGAAACCCCGTCTTGATAGACGGATACTCCCGCCTCGATGAATCCCGCGAGTGGACGTCCTCCGATACCGCTCACGATGATCGCATCCGTGCCAGCGCTTGTGAGCAGCTGAACCGGCGACAAGCACCCGCCATGGGCATGCCCGTCGTTAGGGAGGAAGCGCGACTCCGCGATCGCGCCGTTCTCGATGGTGACGACCGTGAAACCGTCCGCCTGCCCGAAGTGCGCGCTGCGCGCGTCTGTGAGCCCGCCCGGGGCTACGCTCGGTATCGCGATGATGGTCCTGTCGCTCATGACCGCTCCTTGTCTCCGGCCGACACGACAGCTCCCGCCGCGTCGGCGATCCTCTGAAAGACCTGCGCTCGTGCCGAGAGGTGTCGTTGCCACCAGCCAAGAGCCTCGCGACCCGCACTCGTGATCGCATACTCGCGGCGCTGAGGCCCCGAGTCGCCCTCGACCCACATGGAGCGTACCAATCCCGACTCCTCAAGCCGCCTGAGTGTCCGATACAGCCCACCCGGATCCGCCTTTACGGCCCCTTCCGCGATCGTCTCAACCGATTGGATGAGGTCGTAGCCGTGCGCGCTGCCAGACGTGAGCGCGACGAGCACAAGCGGCTCGATCAGACCTTCGCGACCACGGCCCGGCCGGCTGCCGCCAGCTGCACCGCAACACCTGCCCTCTCGCCCACCGGACTCATGACCATGAGTGCCGCGATCACACGTCATGATCACACCTCCTTCATTGTCACTTGCATCTATATGCTAACCACATATATCGGTATATGACAAGCCGGTGTGCACACATGGGCGCCGCTTGTGCGACGCCCATGGTCGTACCTTCGATGACCGTGTGCTCTATGCCTGAGCGATCCCGCTCTGTCCTGTCGGCGGCACATCGACTATAGGTCGCGTGTCACGTTCAGGTTCTGGCTCGGGCTCTGGCCCATGACCCGTGTCCGCGCTCTTTGTTTCGGACGCGTCCTCATTGGCTTGCTCCTTGGCGAGGTACTCTTCCCACCGGTCTTCGAGCAGCGCCTCGAGCTGGTCCTTGTCCACCGTCTCGCGTTCCACGAGCACATCGGCCATCAAGTCGAGCTGCTTGCGCCTCTCCGAGAGGATCTTGTGCGCCTTGTCGAAGGCCTCGTCGATAAGGCGGCGGACTTCCTTGTCGATCTCGAAGGCGATCTCTTGGCTGTAGTTCGGCGTCGCTGAAAAATCACGCCCCAGGAACACCTCATGCTGGTCCTCGCCCAGCGTCATCGGGCCGAGTTTGTCCGACATGCCGTAGCGGGTGATCATCTGCCTTGCGAGCTTGGTGGCCCGCTCGATATCGTTGCTTGCACCTGTGGTGATGTCGCCGATCGCGATCTCCTCGGCCACACGCCCGCCCAGGAGCATCGCGAGCTCGTCCAGCATCTCGCCTTTCGTGTTCAGGAACTTGTCTTCCAGCGGCAGAGCCAGCGTGTATCCCAAGGCCCGGCCACGCGAGATGATGCTGATCTTGTGGATGGGGTCGGTGTTGGGAAGCACGTGGCCCACGAGCGCGTGGCCCGACTCGTGGTACGCGATGATGCGCTTCTCCTTCTCCGAGATGAGCCTGCTCTTCTTCTCCGGTCCCGCGATGACTCGCTCGATGGCCTCCTCGAACTCCTCCATCTCGATCTGCTTCTTGCCGTGGCGAGCGGCCAGCAGCGCGGCCTCGTTGACCATGTTGGCAAGGTCCGCGCCCGTGAAACCGGGGGTCCTCCGCGCGAGGACCTCGAGGTCGATGTCGGTGGCCACGGGCTTGCCACGGGTATGGATCTTGAGGATCTCGATCCGGCCCTTCAGGTCGGGCCGGTCCACGACGATCTGACGGTCGAAACGCCCGGGCCGCAGTAGGGCCGAGTCGAGTACGTCGGGCCGGTTGGTCGCCGCCATGATGATGACGTTGTCCTTGATGTCGAAACCGTCCATCTCCACGAGGAGCTGGTTGAGTGTCTGCTCACGCTCATCGTGGCCGCCGCCGAGCCCCGCACCGCGCATGCGGCCCACCGCATCGAGCTCGTCGATGAAGACGATGCACGGCGCCGCAGCCTTGGCCTGCTCGAACAGATCACGCACGCGGCTTGCGCCGACGCCCACGAACATCTCTACGAAGTCCGAGCCCGAGATGGAGAAGAAGGGGACGCCCGCCTCGCCCGCTACAGCGCGCGCCAGCAGCGTCTTGCCTGTCCCGGGAGGCCCCACGAGCAACACGCCCTTGGGTATCTTCGCCCCAAGAGCCTGGAACTTGCCGGGGTTGGACAGGAACTCTTTGATCTCTTCAAGCTCCTCTACCGCTTCATCGACACCCGCAACGTCTTTGAAGGTTATCCTCGGCTGATCGCGGGTCATGCGCTTTGCGCGGGCCTTCCCGAACGACATCACCTTGGAGTTCCCGCCCTGCATCTGATTCAGGAAGAAGAGCATGACCCCCACGATGAGCACGACCGGCACGAGCTGCACGAGAAGGGCGACCCACCACTGTGTGTCTTCCGGGTTCACCGTGTAGCCCTTGATCGGCGGGTACTCCTCCATCAATGAGGCAAAGGAGTCCTCGCCCATGTACGTGGTCGTGTATCTCCGTGGCTTGTCCTCAGCCTTCGCGGCCGCGTCCGGGTAGTACTGACCCTCGACCTTCTGGCTGGAGAGCAACACTTCGGCGTCGACCACCCGTCCGGCTTTGAGCGACTCGATGAACGCGCTCGTACTCAGCGTATCGACTTTGCCCTGGTTCTCGAAGCTGTTGGCGACGAAGAGCAGCGCGACGACGATGAGCAGCAAGTAGAGCAGCGCTGTTCTTAGATTCCTGTTCAACATCCACACCCTTTCACGAGATCCACCCTCACGAGGAGTAGACCCCCGGTTTGAGCACCCCTATGTACGGGAGATTGCGGTACTTCTCGGCGTAGTCCAGGCCATAGCCGACGACAAAAGCGTCCGGAACGCTGAAACCCACGTAGCGGCAGTCGATCGGCACCCGTTGCTTACCCTCTTTTGAGAGCAGAGTCACGACTTCAAGCGATTTGGGTTTGCGCGAGGCCAGATTGCGGAGAAGGTACTTGAGCGTGAGCCCGGTGTCGAGGATGTCCTCGACCACCAGGACGTCACGGCCCTCGATCACCTCATCGAGGTCCTTGATGATGCGGACGACCCCGGAAGATGAGGTCGACGAGCCGTAGCTGGAAACCGCCATGAAGTCGATCTCCACGGGACCGTCGATCGCGCGCGCGAGGTCAGCGACGAAAAGAGCGGCGCCACGCAGAACTGCGACAAGCAACAGCGAGCTGCCCTCGTAGTCCTGTGCGATCTGGGCTCCGAGTTCTTGCACGCGCCTCTTGATCTGCTCCTCAGTGAGGATGATTCGCTCCACATCAGGGTGCATGCGGTGAGTCCCTTCCGTACCTGCCGCCGGACACCGTGCGTGTCCGTGTCACCTACTATTGTCTTCCCTCGTCCAGAGCAACGCCACCGCTCGGCGTGTCGCAGGTGTCACCTTGAACTCATCGCTCATGCGCACTCCTGCAACCCACACGATGCGCTCACCGTCTCGCACCACCCGCGTCACGCGTCGGAGCCGTCTCGGAACCTTCGCATCCGTGAGAAGATCCCCCACCTTCTTGGTGCCGGTCATGCCGAGCGGCCTTATCCGGTCCCCTTCTCGGGGCGCGTCCACAACAAGTTCTCCCGAGACACGATCCGCGTCGATCACCGCCCTCATCGGGTCCCCAGTCACTTCGCCTGGTTCCACCAGCGTCGCGGTGATCGTGCCATAAGGCCCGAGCGCACACACTCCTGGTATGGTGAGCAAACAAGGTGCCACGGGTGGTATTGCGTCCTCATGTCCGAAAACATTGAGTTTATCGTACTCGACCTCCGCCCGCAGCCCGAAAGAGAGGTCGCGTGCGAACCGTGGGTTATGGATGCCAGCTGCAAGCGCATCTATGTGCTCGGCCTCGATCCGCGAGGCCTCGGGAAACGCGCGTATGAGAGCCTGTCTCAAGGTGCGGCGCGCCATCGCCGGAGAAAGAGTCGCCATCATCTGCCGCTCGAAGGACAGGCGGGTCCCGTCAAAGTGAGCGAAGTCAGCTGCGAACGCGTCCGCCATCTCCGCAAGGAGAGAGTCCTCCTCGGCGAGAATGCGGATCGTGCGGGCGAGCGTCTCGTGAAACGAGGGATTGACACCCTCTATCAGCGGGAGGAGCTCATGACGGACCCACGATCGCAGGCGCGAGGTGTCAGCGTTCGTCGTATCCTCGCGCCACGTCTGGCCGAGTTCGTCCAGGTAGGCCACCACCTCTGATCGGCGGGCTTCGATGAGCGGGCGCACCACACGCCCTCGCACTGCCTGTATCGCGCGCAGTCCTCCCGGTCCTGACCCGGTGACGAGGCGCATGAGAAAAGTCTCCAGCTGGTCATCGAGAGTGTGGCCGGTAGCGATGCGTCCGGCATCGCCCGGAAGGCCGAGGTCCGCGCATCGGGCGTCAAGCTCACTTTCGGCGAGGGCGTAGCGCACCCGCCGGCCCGCATCCTCAAGATTGAGCCCCTCTGCCTCTGCAAAGCCCGCCACATCGTAACGGACCACCGAACAGGGAACCTTCTGCTCCGCACAGAGCGCCCGGACGGCATCAGCGTCCTCATCTGCCGCGGTGCCGCGCAGGAGGTGGTTCACATGCAGGACGAACAGGCGGCCCTCAAGGTCGCCGAGTCCACCTCCGGAGAGCAGCCGCAACAAAGCAGTGGAGTCCGCGCCTCCCGAGACAAGGGCTACCACTGCGCAGCGAGCGGGCAGCATGCGGTGCTCCGTGACGGTTGCATGCGCGATGTCAGCGAGTCGAGACATGTGCCGAGGGTAGAACCCGTCGGCCCGTCGCGCAACGCTCTTTGGCGAGTCGCCGCTCAGGCGGCTTCGGCAAGTGACCGCATCCAGTCGGTCGAACCTCCACGGTGTAGGCGCGAATACCCCCGAATCCACGAACGAAAGTGCATACTGGAATGCGATGTATCACTCGGGTAGAATACTCACTCACACGGTAGCCTGATGGCAGCGCAGCTGCCCAAGGTCGCAGGGAGGTGCAGCATGAGGCACGGATGGGCACGGAAGTCTCTTGTGCTGGCGCTCGCCGTCGTTCTCTGCTTCGGCGCGACCGGACTCGCCGGTTGCTCTGGCCAGAAGGAGAGCACGGAGGAGACGTCGGGACAGGGGCCGGTAGAGACGATCAAGGTGGGTGTTCAGACGGCCTTGACCGGTCCGCTTCCGGACTATGGGGACGCGGCCAAGAAGGGTTGCGAACTCGCCGCGAAGGACTTCGGCACGTTCGAGATGAACGGCAAGACCTACAAGGTCGAACTGGTCGTCTTGGACGACAAGGCGGAACCCGCTGAGGCTGCGGTCGTGGCACAGACGATGGTCGATGACGGAGTCGTGGGTGTCATCGGCAGCCTTACCACTGGCGCGACTCTCTCAGCGATCCCGATCTACGCGCAGAACAGGATCCCCCTGATCAGCGGGTCCGTCACCGGTCCCAAAGCGAACGAAAGCGGCGTCGACACTTTCTACCGCACCTGCTGGAGTGACGCGATCCAGGGCGAGGCTCTGGCGGCATGGGCGCAAGAGCTCGGCGCCAAGAAGGTCGTGCTGATGGACGACAACGGCGCGTACGCTGTAGGACTGGCTGACGTTGCCGAGAAAGCCCTCAAGTCCGCGGGCGTCCAGACACTGCGGCAGAACTGCCAATCCGGCGACAAGGACCTTTCGGCTCAGGTCGCCAACATCAAGGAGTTCGGCCCGGACGCGGTGATCTTCACAGGGTACCACCCCGAGGCAGGCCTTCTGCGCAAGCAGATGATCGAGTCGGGCCTTGGTGATGTGATCTTCATGGGCGGCGACGGCATCAAGTCGACGGAGTTCATCGCCGAGGCGGGGGGCACGAAGAACGCGGAAGGGTGCTACGCGACCTTCGGCGGCTTCCCAGAGGCTCAGCAGCCCGGCTACGAAGAGTTCGCTGCCAAGTACGAGAAGGCATATGGCGCCAAGGTCGGCCCGTACGCGCAGAACAACTACGATGCGTTCGGTGCTTTGATCGCCGCCATCAAAGCGGCTGGCTCCACCAACACCGAGGACATCATCGCTGCGCTTCAGAATCTTACCTACGAAGGCGTGACCGGCACGTTCAGCTTCGCCTCGAAAGCTGAGGGTAGCGTCGCACGCGGCGACATCGTCGTGGAGGGACTCACGCCTGCCAACGTGCCGCGGTATGTGGTGAAGAACGGAGAGTGGGTAGGAGTCGAGTAGAGACCTTCATCGACTCGGTCACGTCGCGGAAATATGCACGGGGCCAGGAGTAAGCTCCTGCGCCCCGTGCATTTTTCTCGGACATGTGTTAGAGAATGCAGAACACGTGCGCACCACAGTACAATGGGCCGGGCACTCACGAGCACCTAGGAGCCGTAACTGAACCTGGATCATATCGTCAGCGTCACCGTCAGTGGCCTGACCGTGGGCATGATATATGCACTCATCGCGCTCGGCTACACGATGGTGTATGGCGTCTTGAAGTTCATCAACTTCGCCCACGGCGAGATCTTCACGATCGGTGGCTACGTATCGGCTTTTACGCTGTTGGCGCTGGGGGTAAGCGACAGCATGTCGTTCGCGACGCTTGCGGGCTGCTTGCTTCTGGCGCTCTTGGGCGCGGTGGCTGCGCCCGTCATCGTGGGACTTGTCGTCGAACGCGTCGCATACCGCCCGCTTAGGGGCCGCTCGCGCATCATGCCTTTGCTCTCCGCGATCGGCGTATCGATCGTGTTGCAGCAACTCATCATCCTGATCTTCGGACCGACCCCGATCACCATGCCCACCTTGAAGATCGCGTCGGCCGCGGTGAGCCTGTTCGGCGTGAGAGTCCGGGTTCTCGCGCTCGCCATCATCGTCATCTCGGCCCTCCTCATGGTGGCATTGAGCTACCTCGTACGCTCCACCCGCATCGGAAAAGCGATGCGCGCCACCTCGCAGGACATGGAGGCGGCCGAGATGATGGGCATCGAGACCGACAAGACGATCGTCTTCACGTTCATCGTGGGCTCTGCGCTGGCCGGCATCGGGGGACTTCTGGTGCTCATGTATTATGGCTCGCTCAAGTTCGACGCGGGCTTCCTGTACGGTCTCAAGGCGTTCACCGCAGCGGTGCTCGGCGGTATCGGTAACATCCCGGGCGCCGTACTCGGCGCGCTCGTGCTGGGCATGACCGAGACCTATGGCGTCAGCATGGACCTCGGGCTCATCGCTTGGCTTGTGGTAGCAGGACTCGTGGCCGGGCTGTATGTCCAGATGGTGCGCGTGCCTCGGCATCGGCTCCTGCATATCGCGAACGATCGCCGGACACCTGACTATGAACGACGGATCATGAACGTCTACCGCCTGGCGCCGTACCACGCCGTGAAGACGCTGCTCGGCGAAAGGACGGACGCGCTCCTGAGCGTCTCGGCCAGTCACGCCGTGCGGCTCACCGTGGGGAACATCTTCCTTGCCGCCACAGCGGCCATCTTCTTCATCAACGGATCGGCACGGATCGATACGCGCTGGCAGCCAGTGATCGCCTTCGTCGTCTTGATGGTGATCCTGATGTTCCGCCCGTCGGGCATCCTGGGCGAGCACATCACGGAGAAGGTGTAGCGATGGCCGCGTTCACGCAGACCGTCCGCAGCGCCTTCACGAAGGTTCCGCGCTGGGTGTACCTCACAGCGGCATGGGTGCTCGCCGCGCTGTTTCCCGTACTCAATGCTCTTGACCTCGTGCAGACCGCATGGATCCGCGTGGGCGTGTTGTCGCTCCTTTTCGCGTTGCTCGCACTCGGACTCAACATCATCATGGGTGAGACGGGTCTCCTCAACCTTGGCTACATCGCGTTCTTCGCCTTCGGCGCGTACACGACGGCGCTATTGTCGTCTCCCAAGTTCGACCTGCACTGGCCTTTCGCCGCCCTGATCGTCGTGAGCGCACTTGTAGCCATGCTCGGAGGGTTTCTGATCGGCTTGCCCACTCTGCGGCTACGCGGGGATTACCTGGCAATCGTCACTCTCGCTTTTGGCGAGATCGTCCGTCTCACGATCGTGAACGTGCCTACCCTGACCAACGGCCCCAACGGTATCACGGGCATCGACTTCCTCAAGCCTCTGGGACCGGGTGTGACAGCGCGGCTCCAGAGCGCGGGACTCCCGCAGGCGGTGTCGAACCTTCTTACGATCGACAAGCCTACCGAGTACTACTACCTCGTCTTGGTGTGCGTAGCACTCGGGGCGCTGTTGCTCTCCAACCTCAAGAACTCACGGGTCGGACGCGCCTGGAACGCGCTGCGCGAAGACGAACTCGCAGCCGTCTCGTCGGGGATAACCGCGTCGCGGATGAAGCTCCTCTCCGTGTTGCTCTCATCCGCGATAGCCGGCTTTGCGGGCTCCTTGTATGCCTACTACTCCAATGTCATCAGCCCGGAGTCGTTCATCTTCATGCAATCGGTCATCGTCGTGTGCATGGTCGTCCTCGGCGGCATGGGAAGCATACCCGGAGTGATTCTCGGCGCAATCGTGCTGCAAGCTTTGCCGCAGGTGATCCGTGAGTCGGCCGGAGCAGCCCGTAGCGAGTTCGAAGTGTATCGGATGCTGGTGTTCGGCGTGATCATCGTCGCGATGGTCGTCTTGCGCCCCGAAGGACTTCTGCCTGACAAACTCTGGCGCGGGCAGGCCCATGAGGCCGATCCACGGGAACTTGAACGGACACGCCAGACCCTCTTCGATCTTGAAGAGGGCGAGCAGGACCTGGAGGCCTGAGAGTTGGAGACGATCCTCAACCTTGACGGCGTGTCCATGTCATTCGGGGGCCTCAAGGCCGTCGACGATCTCACGTTCGATGTCACACGCAACGAGATCGTTTCGATCATCGGACCCAACGGATCCGGCAAGACAACGACCTTCAATGTCATCAGCGGACTTTACGAACCCGATTCTGGAGACATCCTGCTCAAAGGCGAAAGCGTAGCCGGCTTGCGGCCGGACCAGGTCCACGACAAGGGCATCGCTCGCACATTCCAGTCACTGCGCCTGTTCAGCAATATGAGTGTCCTTGACAACGTCCTTGTCGGAATGCACTCCAACTCCAAGTCCGGCTTGGTCGCATCCATGCTGAGGCTGCCCTCTGTCCGCCGAGAGGAAGCAGCGATGCGTGCCCGGGCGCAAGAGATCCTCAGCATGTTCCCTGGACGCTTCTCCGGCCCACGTCAGAGCCAGGCGGCTGGCTCTTTGTCCTACGCTAACCGCCGGCGTCTTGAGATCGCGCGCGCCCTTGCCTCCGATCCGGTGCTCTTGTTGCTCGACGAGCCTGTGGCAGGGATGAACCCGATGGAGTCCCACGAACTCATGGAGCAGATCTGCGACCTGCGCGACGCGGGCTACACCATACTGATGATCGAGCACGACATGCATGTCGTCGAGGGTGTCTCGGATCGCGTGATCGCCATGGACCATGGCGTGAAGATCGCGGAGGGAACCTACGAGCAGGTCGCGAACGACCCGCTGGTTGTGGAGGCCTATCTTGGCAAGCGAAGCGCGCACACCGCTTCTTGAGTTCCGCGGCGTAGATACCTACTACGGTCGCATCCAGGTCCTCAAGGGAGTCGACTACGAGGTGTACCCCCAGGAGATCGTGTGTCTTCTGGGAGGGAACGCGTCGGGCAAGTCGACGACCATGAAGACCATCTTGGGCATCGTCAGGCCCGCCAAAGGCGAGGTGCTCTTCGAGGGGAGGGTCATCAACGGCCTTCGCACCTCGGAGCGCGTGAAGCTGGGCATCGCGACTGTCCCTGAGAATCGGCGGCTCTTCCCTCACCTCACGGTTCTTGAGAACCTCGAGATGGGAGCCTATACCCGCAACGACACCGCCGGCATCGCCGAAGACCTCGATCGCGTGTACGAACTGTACCCGCGAGTCTACGAACGCCGCAACCAGCGTGCAGGCACTCTGTCTGGCGGCGAGCAGCAGATGGTCGCGTTCGGACGCGCGCTCATGAGCCGACCGAAGCTGATCATCATGGACGAACCGTCCATGGGGCTCGCTCCCGCACTCGTCGATCAGTCGTTCGACACCATCGCAGAGATCAACCGCCAAGGGGTGTCGATCTTCGTGGTGGAACAGAACGCTACCGCGGCGCTGTCGATCGCCGACCGCGGATACGTCCTTCAAAACGGCCGAGTAGTCATGCGCGGCTCAGCTCAGGAGCTGCTCGCCAATGAGGAGCTCAAGCGCGCCTATCTGGGCGGCTAGCTTCGACCAGGCGGGGCACGCCGCTTCAAGGAATTCGTCCGGGCGACGCATCAAGAGCGCCCGGGCCACATCGTGAAGGCGACCCGGGCGCTCACGCGATCGTCGAAGACGCCAGACTAGACCTCGCCGAGGTACGTCTTCCTGACCTGCTCGTTCACGAGAAGCTCCCTGCCTGTCCCCTCCAGCGCGATGCCGCCTGTCTCAAGCACGTATCCGCGGTCGGCGACCTGCAGGGCCATGGCTGCGTTCTGCTCCACGAGCAGGATCGTGATACCCTCCTTGTTCAGCTTCTGGATGGTCTCGAAGATCATCTCCACCACGACTGGCGCGAGTCCCATGGACGGCTCGTCAAGCATCAGCAGCTTAGGATCGGCCATCATCCCGCGGCCAGTCGCGAGCATCTGCTGCTCACCCCCGGAGAGAGTCCCTCCCTTTTGGGAACGCCGCTCCTCGAGGCGCGGAAAGAGATCGAAAACTCTTTCCATCGACTCTTTGACGCCCTTGGGGTCCTTGTTACGCAGATAGGCCCCCATCTCTAGGTTCTCCTCGACGGTCATCGTCGGGAATATGCGCCTGCCCTCGGGTACGTGCACCACGCCCCGTTCAGTGACCTTGTGGACTGGCATACCGGAGATGACCTCGCCGAGAAAAGTGATGGTCCCCGTCTTGGGCGCAAGAAGGCCTGAGATCGTCTTCAGTGTCGTGGACTTCCCGGCGCCGTTCGCTCCGATGAGCGTGACGATCTCGCCCTGGTCGACATGAACGCTGATGCCCTTGAGCGCCTCGATCTGTCCGTAGTACGTGTGGATAGCATCCACAGAGAGTACGGTCTGGGGCATCAGCTCTCCCCTCCTATCGCCGCAAGCATCGCCTCGGCACCCTTGCCGAGATACGCTTCGATGACCTTGGGATCACGCTGTATCTCCGATGGCCTACCCTGGGCGATGAGCTCGCCGAAGTCGAGTACGTAGATGCGGTCGGCGATATCCATCACGACCTTCATGTCATGCTCGATGAGCAGAACAGTGACACCTGCATCCCTGATACGTCCGATGAGGCGGGTCAGTCGCCTGCTCTCTTCTGGGTTCATGCCGGCAGCGGGTTCGTCGAGCAAGAGCAACTTGGGTTCGGTGGCCAGCGCCCGGGCGATCTCGAGCCGGCGCTGATCACCGTAGGGCAGGTTCTTGGCGAGCTCGTTCGCCTTCCCCGCGAGGTCGACGAACCTCAGCCATTTCATGGCCTCGTCCACCGTACGCTGCTCCTCGCGCTTGAACTTCGGAGTACGCAGGATGGCCTGCAGGGGTCCTGCCTGGGTCCGGGAATGTCGTCCGACCATGACGTTCTCAAGCGTCGTCATGTTGGCGAACAGCCTGATGTTCTGAAAGGTCCTTGCAATACCCAACTCGCAGACCTGGTGCGGCTTCTTGTGACCGAGGTCGGTGCCATTGAAGATCATCGAGCCTTCGGTGGGGGTGTAGATGCCGGTCATCAGGTTGAAGAACGTCGTCTTGCCGGCCCCATTGGGTCCGATCAAGGCGACGATCTCTCCCTCTTCCATACTAAGGGTGACGTCCGAGACGGCGCGCAGGCCGCCGAACATCATCGTCACGTTCTTGGCTTCCACCAGTGCCATGGATGAACTGCTCCTCGGTCGCGGCCTACGGGTGATCGACGGGACCGGGATCCCGGTGCTCGACGTCCCACATCTGCTGGTCCTCTTCTTCTAAGATCCGCTCATCTTCTGGACGCAGCTCTCGCGCCCGCCGGGCGCTGGGAATGATGCCTTGTGGTCGCACTGCCATCATCACGACCATCAGCAGTCCGAACACCAGGAACCGGTAGCCGGTGATCATCGAGTTCACGTCACCTGACACCTTGAACACACCAGCGACTGCAAGACCCTGGATCAGATCAGGGATGCCTTTGATGAGCAGGGCCCCGACGATCACGCCAGGAATAGAACCCATCCCACCGAGAACGACGATACACACGACGAAGACGGACTCCATGAAGGTGAAGGACTCCGGGCTGATGAACTGCTGCACATAGGCGAACGTCACACCTGCGACCCCGCCAGAAAGCGCTCCGAGTGAGAACGCCCACAGCTTCTGGGTGGTGATGTTGATGCCGCACGCGGCGGCGGCGACTTCGTTCTCACGCATCGCGACCCACGCGCGACCCAAGCGCGAATCGTCCAGTCGATTGATGACGACGATCGCGATCAGGCACAAGAGCACCACGACGAAGTACCAGAACACGTTGGACGTGAACACGAATTCCCCGCCGAAGGGCGTCATGAAGTGTACGTTGCTGGAAAGCCAGTCGATCATTCCCGGTTGCACCATGACTTCGCTGCCTCTCGGCAGACCCGTCGCGCCGTTAGAAAGACCGAGGAAGTCGTTGTTGAGCGCGATGCGCACGATCTCTCCGAATCCGAGTGTCACGATGGCGAGGTAGTCCCCTCGCAAACGCAGCACCGGGAAGCCGAGGGCGATCCCGGTGATCGCGCCCGCAAGCGCGCCCGGGATGAGCATCACCCAGTATGTGGCGCCACCCAAGACGCCCGACGTCGCTTGTCCGATGAGGACCCCTGCATATGCCCCCATGGCGTAGAACGCGATATAGCCCAAATCGAGCAGACCCGCATAGCCGACCACGATGTTCAATCCCAAAGCGAGCAGTACCCAGATGCCGACGATCACGAAGATGCGGACGAGGAAGCCGAGCCCCGGCGCCGCCTGGAAGTAGATCGGCACGAGAAGGATCAGAAGCGCGATGCCTGCGTAGAGCGCAGCCTTCTTTGTGCCTGGACGCCTACCTGGCTTCATACCGCTCTGCGCCGCTGTAGTAGTGGTCTCAGCCATCGGCTACACCTTCTCCGCAACAGCTTCGCCGAGCAGGCCGCCCGGCCGGAAGACGAGGACCAAGATCAGCACGATGAACGCGATCACGTCGCGATAGGCGTTACTGATGAATCCCGCTGCCAGCGACTCGATGATGCCGAGCATGAAGCCGCCTAGCATGGCGCCGCGCAGATTGCCGATGCCTCCGATGACAGCGGCCGTGAACGACTTGATGCCGGGGATGAAGCCCATGTTGAACTTCACCGACCCGTAGTACATGCCGTTGAAGACACCGGCGACGGCACCCAGCGCTGGTCCGATGAAGAAGGCCAGCGCGATCACCCGGTTGATATCCACACCCATGAGTCCGGCTGCCTCGGCGTCTTGAGAGGTCGCTCGCATCGCACGCCCCGTGCGCGTCTTCGACACGAACGTGTCGAGCAACGCGAGCAGCACCAGAGACGTCACGATGATGAAGACCTGCATAGTGGAGACGTCGACCCCCGCAACACTGAAAGCCGTCGTCGCCGTCACGAACTGTACGCCATCAGCACGCGAGTAGGGCAGCTGCTTGCTCGAGATCCACAACAGGACCGCGTTCTGCAGGAAGATCGACACGCCGATCGCGGAGATCAGCGGAGCCAGGCGTGGCGCGTGCCGCAAAGGCCGGTAGGCGAATCGTTCGATGATCACGCCCAGGAAGCCCACGACGACGGCCGAGACGAGAAACGTCGCCACCATGAGCGCGACGAACCCGACACCCCCTGACATGAAGAAGGCCTGGATGGGCTTCAAGAAACCCATACCTGCCTTGTCGGCCACGGCCGGATCGGCAAGGACCTTCAAGACGCCGAGTCCGACGTATCCCCCCATCATGAACAGCTCGCTGTGCGCAAAGTTGATCATGAGAAGGATGCCATATACCAGTGTGTATCCGAGCGCCACGAGGGCGTACAGGCCGCCAAGCGTGACGCCATTGATCGTCTGTTCGACCACATAGCTGAAGGTCACGAAGTTCTCCCCGTATCACTGCGAAGCGAGCGCGCGACGCCCGAGCCGACGGCTACCGCCGACGGCCCACGACCCGGACGGGCGTTGAGAGCCCGACCGGGTCATGCTTCAGCCGACAGTCCGTACGGGACCACGCCGGGTGGGACTGACGGTCTACTCGGCCGGGACCCAGGCGCCGTCCTTGACAACGTAGATGCTTACCACCTTGTTGGTGGTATCGCCCTTCTCGTCGAAGGACACGTTGCCCGTGACGCCTTCGAAGTTGCTCGCGGCCACCGCGGCGATGATCGCCTTCTTACCATCGACGCTCGCGAGTTTGTCCGTGCCCATCTCCTTTGCGACCTTCACGATCGCGTTGATGATCGCCTGAGCCGCATCGTAGGAGTACGCATCGTAGGCAGCGATCGCCTCACCAGGGAACTCCTCCGCATACGCGGCCTTGAACTCCTGGGCCTTCGGCAGCTTGTCGACGGGGTACCCGATCGAGCTGCAGAAATCACCTTCGGCGTTGGTGGCGCCAGCAAGCTTGATGTACTCAGGGTCATAGCAGCCGTCACCGCTCATGACCGGAGCCTTGACGCCGGTCTCCTTCAGCTGCTTGGAGAGGAGGGCGACGGTATTGTACATGCCGCCGTAGTACACGATGTCGACATTCGCGGCTTTGATCTTGGACACGAGCGCCTTGAAGTCCGTGTCTTTGTCGCCCGTCTTCTCAGTGCCTGCCACAGTACCGCCATCAGCGGCGAACTGCTTGGCCCACTCAGCTGCAAGCCCAACACCGTAGACCGTCGAGTCGTCCACGACGTATGCACGCTTGGCGCCGAACACCTTGTAGGCGTAGTCGGCGGCAGTAGGACCCTGGACATCGTCGGTCGTGCAGACGCGGAAGTAGTTCTTCATTCCCATCTTCGTGAGGTCCACGGCAGTGTTGGCCGGACTCACCTGCACGACATTGCCCTGGTTGTAGATCTTGACCGCAACGCGCGTCACGCCCGAGTTCAGGTGTCCCATCACGCCGAGAAGCTTCTGGTTGGAGGTGAACTGCGTGGCGACGTTGCCTCCGGTGGTCGGGTCGCCCTTGTCGTCACCCTCGACGACCTCGATCGTAAGCCCGAGGTCCTTGAGTTCCTGCGACTCATTCGCCTGGCTCACCGCGAGTTTGGTGCCGCGCGACATGCCCTTGCCCAAAGCGACGGCGCCGTCGGTCAGGGGAGCACCGACGCCGATGACGACCGTGACCGGCTGTTTTCCGCCTTCGCCACCCGTGCTCTGCTCAGTCTTCGCCGAGCAGCCAGTGACCACCATCGAGAGCATGGCGACAACGGCGACCAGAGCGAAGAACCGCCTACGGTTCCTGGTCATGCCTTCCTCCTTCGCGCGCACGATCCTTCACGCGCATCGGCGTCCCCGTCGATGCGCGCACCGCCTGAGATTTTCGGACTGTAGCACATCAGCGGCGTATGCAATAGTTGCCACCCGGACCGCAGCGGCGAGCGGCTCCTATTCGTCGGAGAGCTGCTTCGATTCACTCGAAGAACTGCGCGCCTAGGTCTGGCGCCTCGGCGGGACCGTCACGAACACCTCGCCGCCCACGACCTTCGTCGGATAGGTGCGCACATCGGAATCAGGGTGGTCGGTACTACCCGTCCTCACGTCATAGCGCCATCCGTGCCACGGGCAGACGAGGACATGACCTTCCATAAAGCCGTCTGAGAGAGGAGCGAAGGCATGGCGGCAGACGTCTGAAAGGGCGTAGAACCCATCGGCGGCGTGTGCGACGGCGATGTCCCTCTTTCCGATCTTCACGTGCCGGACCTGCCCAGATGGCAGGTCTTCGACTTTGAACACGGGGACGTCCACGGGACCTGTCGGCTCATCGATGACTCCGAGAAGATCGGCGCCGTCCTCGACATCTTTCAGGATGAACAAGCCGCACCAGCACTTCTTGATCGCAGCGAACTCGTCCGTGTGGAAAGGGATGCAAGGACAGATGACCGCGACGTCTTCCTTCGGATCTCCGGTGCGCATACGACACGGGCAGTAGATGTCACCCTCCCGCTCGAGAATCTCGATCTCGGAAGCAAGCACTTCCTCGACGAAGTCATGCTCGGTGTTGAACTTGTAGCCGAGATGGTCCACGAACGGCTCCATGAACTCCTTGAGGTCATCGGCCGTGGTCCCGGGCGCGAACCGGCGCCGAACGGGTTTCTCCGTGTTCACAGCCCCAACAGCTCCTTGATCTTCTTCTTGTTGAATCCCACGA
>JAJFTR010000071.1 GCA_021372825.1 Actinomycetes bacterium | reverse complement strand
GAGGCCCCCGCAATGCCTCGAGTCTAGTACGCCAAAGACCGCACGGTCAACACGATGGGCGCTTCCGCGTATCGGCGTAGGCCCGTTACATCACTCGAGAACACGAGGTTAGTTATGAGCCACATCTATATCACAGCCCGCCACATGGAGGGCGGCCAGACCCTCAAGCACATCGCGCGCGTCAAGTGGTCGAGGCCCAGTACTGGTGAGTCGGGCGAGACCTCACGCTCCCAGATGGTGTCTTGGATTGACGGCGGCGGCAAGGCACGGGTGCGCGACCGCGACGGCAGCGAGGTACTCGTGCATGTGGTGCACGTGAATCCGCCGTACCTTCGAACGAACGCCAACAACGAGAGCACCGACAACTTGCTGTCACTCCCGCAGTACTAGAGGTAAGTCCGTGACGGGAAGGTAGGGCGCTGGCCTTGGCTCCGTGTGAGCGCCTTCACCGGAACGCACAGTGGTCAGGTGGTGGTTTGCCCGTCAAGAAGGTAACCTGACCATACATTATTGATTGTTCTCTAAACCTGGTGTCGCAGGTTCGATTCCTGCCGGGGGCACCACGCGAGACGACAGGAGGCCGAGGCGAGCGCCTCGGCCTCCTTGTTCTGTAGCCGCCGCGCATCTGTGTGCGGCGATTCCACACGCGCTCATGCAGGGATTCAACGGTGGCGGGCGAATAGCATCCTTGGAGTCGTCTGCCCTTCGAAGGGTGGTAGTATGGCGCGCGCTACTGACGAACGTCGTTCATTCATGCACATCAGAGCGTTGATGGCGCAAACGAGCGAGGGACTGATCGCGACCGGACCTGCAGGTGAAGTCCGAGTGTTCAACGAGACCGCGCAGCAGCTTCTCGGCAAGTCCCGAGACGAGGTCGTGGGCAAACCGTACCATGCGCTTGGCGAGCCCAAACTCGAAGCGGCTATCGAACGGATCATGCGCCCACGTGCGCGGCGCGACCCTCAGCGCGTACGACTCACACGCGAGGACCGCACCCTGACTGCCACCGTCGCACCGTACATGTGCGGCGACGACCGCGCGGCCGTCGTGACCATACGTGACGATACCGCCCTTGAGGGATACCGCAAGCAGGCCGAGGCGATCCTCGCGAGCACGGGCGACGGGCTCATCGTCTTCGACCCTGACGAGGTGGTCACCTACATCAACCCGGCGGCGTGCGACTTCATCGGCGTCAAGCCGAAGTCCGTGCTCGGCAAACGCAAGTCACTGTGGGACTTGCTCGACATGGTCGCCGAAGAGGGGTTCGACCCGGCCTATGACGGTTCGCAAGTGCGCGAGGTACGTCTGGAGAAGCCTGCTCATCGCATCTTGGATGTGCGCACCGACCCCGTGCTGGATGAGAGCGGCGGGTACCTCGGCTTCGTCGCCACGCTACACGATGTGACCGCGGAGCGCGAAGTGAGCCAGATGAAG
The DNA here is from genome assembly GCA_021372825.1 of Actinomycetes bacterium. Classification (GTDB taxonomy): domain Bacteria; phylum Actinomycetota; class Coriobacteriia; order Anaerosomatales; family Anaerosomataceae; genus JAJFTR01. Next base: position 67,179 of record JAJFTR010000071.1, on the reverse strand, counting down.
AACGAGTTCGTCTCCACGGTCTCACACGAACTGCGTACGCCGCTGACTTCGATCAAGGGCTACATCGACCTCATCTTGGAGGGCGAGGCCGGAGAGATCAACGACATCCAGCGCGAGTTCCTGTCGATCGTCAAGGAGAACTCCGACCGATTGGTCGAGCTCATCAACGACATGCTCGATATCAGCCGCATAGAGTCGGGACGTATCCACCTTAAGGTGCAGCCCCTCGACCTTGCCGACATGGCGGCAGGGGCCGCGGACACTTTTGCCGCCGTGAGTGAGCAATCAGGACACAGGATCGTCCTCAAGATCCCGCCAGACCTGCCTCGCGTCGCCGGGGACAGAGACCGGGTGGGCCAGGTCCTGCTCAACTTCGTCAGCAACGCCATCAAATACTCTCCTGAGGGTGGTGTTGTGACGATCCGCGCCAAGCTCGAAGACGACATGGTGGTCATGAGCATCTCCGACCAAGGGATCGGCATCGAGAAGGCCGACCAGAAGAAGCTCTTCACCAAGTTCTATCGCGTCGACTCCTCTCTCACCCGAGAGATAGGAGGAACGGGCCTGGGCCTGTCCATCTGCAAGAGCATCATCGAGTTGCTCGGCGGACGAGTCGGCGTGAGGAGCACGCCGGGCAAGGGCTCGACCTTCTGGTTCTCGTTGCCAGTCGCTCGCAAGGACCTTGTGCGCACACCTGCACTCGAGGGCGCAGGCGTGGGGGGCCGCGTTCTCGTGGTCGATCGCAATCCGGAGGTCGCGAACCTGGTGGAGACCTACCTGGTACGTCAGGGCTACGAAGTCGAGAAGGCGTATAGCTCGAGCGAGGCGTTGGTCAAGGCGCGCGAGCTGAAGCCGCGCGTCATCACCCTTGATGTCATGCTCGACGACGGCGACGGCTTCGAACTACTGCAGACCCTGAAAGACGACCCGGAGACCGCTGACATCCCGGTGCTGGTGCTCTCGATCGTCTGTGATGAAGGCCGTTCCTGCCGGATGGGAGCCGCGGGGTACCTCGAGAAGCCCATCGAGAAGAGCCGGCTCCTCACGATCGTGAACGACCTTGTCGGCAGTGTGGCGTCCCCGGTGGTGCTGGTGGTGGACGACGACCGCAGTATCGTGAGCCTCCTCACGGCGACTCTGAAGACCAAAGGCTTCAGCGTAATCGCCGCCTACGACGGCGCCGAGGCGATGGCAGCCGTCCGCAAGCGCAAACCCGATGCGATGCTCCTCGACCTGCAGATGCCTGTGATGGACGGCTACCAAGTGATCGAAGCCATCAAGACCGACGACGAGCTGCGCGACATCCCGATCGTCATCATGACCGCCTACCAGATCGACCGGTCACGCACCGACATCCTCGGCATGGCGGACACCAAGGTGGACAAGCCGTTCGCGCCCGAGGAGCTGCTCAACCGAGTCGAGGCGTTGCTCGCGAGCGAACCGAAGGAGGGCGTGTGAGTCGCATCCTCATCGCCGACGACGAGCCGCACATCCTCAAGCTCGTGACGTTCACTCTCAGCAATCATGGGTATGAGGTAGTCACCGCGACCGACGGCCAGTCCGCGACAGAGCTTGCCGAGCAAGAACAGCCGGACCTGATCCTACTGGACGTGATGATGCCGATCATGAACGGGTATGACGCTGCAAAACGCATCCGCGAGAATCCTGCAACGGCTCACATACCGATCGTGATGCTCTCGGCCAAGTCCCAAGTGACCGAGATCGCGCAAGGGCTCGATTCGGGTGCGACGGAGTACATCTGTAAGCCGTTCACTCCAAAGGACCTCGTAAAGAAAGTGTCGGAACTTCTCGGGACGTGAAGGGGAACCAAGATGGCGAAGATCCTTGTCGTGGACGACGAACCCAACATCCAGAAGTTGCTCACGGTGGCCCTCACGAACCGGGGGCACACAGTTCTCACCGCCGACAACGGCGTCGAGGCGCTCGCCTCGGTCGAGTTCGACAAGCCTGACCTCGTCGTGCTCGACGTGATGATGCCGAAGATGAACGGGCATCAGGTACGCGAGGAGATCCGTAAGCGCGGGAACACGGTACCGATCCTGTTCCTCTCGGCAGCCGGCACCTTCGAAGAGCAGGCCGAGCAGATGCAAGACGAGCAGGTCGACTACATCCCTAAGCCCTTCAAGCCTTCTGAGGTAGCCGAGCACATCGACGCCATGCTCGATCCGAAACGGCGCGAGGAAGTCGCCCGGGAGCGCGCCAAGCGCGAAGCCAAGCTCCACACGATCGTCAACATCATGCATCGCGACAGAGAGTAGCGGCCCGTCCACCGTCACGAGGAGGGGCGCCCGTGACGAACCGCAAGATCCTGATAGCAGACGACAACCAGCAGATTCGCATGCTTGTGAGCGCATCCCTGCGTTCGCTCGGCCACGAACTGGTGGTGGCCGTCGACGGTGAGGAGGCGCTCGAGAAAGCCATCGCGGAGCGGCCTGACCTCGTGCTGCTCGACGTCACCATGCCCAAACTCGACGGCTTCGAGGTCCTGGGGTTCTTGAGGAAACGGCCCGAGACCGCGGATCTTAAGGTGATCATGCTCACCACAGCGGCGCAGCAGACCGACAAGAAGCGCGGAGCCGAGCTAGGATGCGACGACTACCTGGTCAAACCCTTCGAGCCCGGAGAGCTAAGAGAGGTCGTCCAAGCCGTGCTCACGCAATAGCCCTGCCGCTTGGCGCCAGAAAGGATGGCGCTATCGCCCGGCTCGCGTCCAGCGGCAGACTCTCGCCTCGGCCAGGTCGAGCGCCTCGTAAAGCGCCACACCCAGAAGCGCCATCGCGATGATCCCCGCAAACATCTCGCTGTACGCGATGCGTGTCCATGCATCGATGATGTACCAGCCCAAACCATCGGTACCGGCGATGGTTTCCGAGAAGAAGAGCACCGCGATGGCGGTACCCGTGCTGATACGAAGTGCGGTGAAGATGTCGGGGAGCGCAGCGGGCACGACGACGTGCCGATAGACTTGCCACCGTGTCGCACCCAAAGACCGCACGGACAGCACCGCTGAGGTGGGGATTCCGCGCGCCGCGTCACGCGCCGTCACCAGTATCTGGAAGAACACGATCATCGTGATGAGTGCGATCTTGGGGGCATCACCTATCCCAAGGAGCACGAGCAACACAGGCAGGAATACCACCTTTGGTATCGGGTACGTCAAGAACAGCAGCGGCCCGGCCACCGCGTCGACCCTGGGCGCGCGGCCTACCGCAAGGCCGAGAGGCGCGGCGAGCGCCGCCCCGAGCACCATGGAGGCGACCACGCGCCAGGCGCTCACTCCCAAGTGTGGCAACATGTCACTCACGAAGGCCGTGACGAAATCCCGGATCGCGGGCACAGGACCGGGCAGGGCGGGCGATCCTACGACGAGCGAGCCAAGCTCCCACACCGCCAGCAGCATGGCCGTCGCGGCGGCGTAGCCCCCCACCTTCCGTCCCCACCCTCTCATGCGTCGCCCTCGGAACCGGTCGCTGCGGTGGCGAGCGCGCCTTCGGCCTCGAGCAAGCGGCGGAGCTTGACGCACCTCTTCAGGAACTCCGGCGAGGAGCGGAATCCTTCGTCGCCCATACCAGGATTGTCGACGATGGCGGCGACACGCCCCGGACGCGGAGTGAGCACGACGACCCGGCGCCCGAGGTAGACGGCTTCCTCGATGGAATGCGTCACGAGGACGGCAGTGTGTCCACGCTGGCGCCAGATCTCCAGCAGCAGGTCCTGCAGGTCCTCGCGCGTGAGCGCATCGAGCGCCGACAGGGGCTCGTCCATCAGCAGAAGGTCCGCGTCCAGCGCGAGCGCGCGCGCAAGCGCGAGCCGTTGCCGCATACCCCCCGAAAGCTCGCCGGGATAGGCGTCGGCAAACTCCGCGAGGCCGAGACGGTCGAGCGCTTCGGCGACGATGCGCCTGCGCTCGGCAGCCGCCACAGCCCGCAGTTCGAGCCCCAGTGCGGCATTGTGCGCAACCGTCTTCCAAGGCAGCAGGCCGAAGTCCTGCAAGATGAGCGCCGTCCGCCGCCGAGGACCCGCAATAGGCTCGCCGCCGATGTTCACACGCCCCTGGCTCGCCGGCAGTAGGCCCGCCAGCGCAAGCAGGAGAGTCGACTTCCCACATCCTGATGGGCCGATCACGGCGATCGGTTCACCATCACCGACGTGCAGATCGATGCTTTCAAGCGCGCGGGTGTCACGATCGACACCTGTGTAGGTCACCGCAAGAGCGTTAATGTCGATGGCGGGCACGAGCGCGCCTTACTCGGGCAGTTCCTGCACCAGGTCGGCGTATGTGACGCTGGTCTTCAGGAGACCCTTGTCTTTCATCCATGCGAGCACAGGATCGACCATGGCTTGCGTCGGCATGGACGCCATGGGATACATGTTGACCGCGTACGTGTCCTTGAGAGGCTCGGGCAGACGAGCCTTGTCTACCAGAAGCGACCGCCAAGAGTCTGGGTCCTTGTTGATGGTCGTGACAGCTTCGTCCCAGACTCTGAGAAGTTCGCTCACCGTCTTCATGCCTCCGGGCATCGCGAGATACCCGTCCGAGACGCCCAGCACCGTCTGGGTGAGGTTATCGCCGGTCGTGTCATCGGCGATGAGCACGGCGCCTTGCTTCTCGGCGAGACTGAGCAGCGGCTCCGGCAGCGATGCGGCCTCGAGTTTCCCGCTCATCAGCAACTCGTAACGCGCGGGGACCTTCGCCACGACCTCTTTCTTGACCTGATCCGCAGATACTCCCGCATCGGCCATGAGCGCATCGAACACGTACTCCTGTATAGACGCCGAGGACGTGCCTACCGGAACGCCCGCCAGGTCATTGAGTGTCCGGGCCTTCGATCCCGGCTTCGCAACGATGCCGAAGCGGCCCTCCGCAGGCGTCGCGCCCAGCATGACGGTCGCGAGTGAGACAGGCGAACCTCCGGCTTCGAGAGCCGCTGCCGCGATGACGTCGCCCATGAATGCGTCGATGGCGCCCGAGGCGAACGCGGCATCGCGCTCCTGGGCGGCTTGGAGGGTGATGATCTCCACGTTGAGGCCCGCCTTCGTGAAGAGGCCTTCCTCCTCGGCCACCCACAAGGGGAGCGCGTCTTCCGTGGGCAGAGTGCCGATCTTGATGGGTTCGGGCTCGGCGGCTTCGACCGGGTTCGTCGCCGGCTTCGACGCAGGTTCCGTAGGTGAGCAGCCTGCAAGCGCGCTCACGCCAAGGACAAGCGCAAAGACGAGGGTGAGCACACGGTGACGATCGGACACGATACCTCCTTGAGCCGGATGGTGGACCGGGTGTATCAGCAGATGGGGCGACGCAACCGAAGCTCATCACGCACGGGTATGTCAGCGAAACCTGACACCACCTCGCCGTGATGGTCGACGAGCGTGCCTGCCTCTATCTGGTAGAACACGAACCCCCGCCGCTGGTAGAAGTAAAGAGCCGCGATGTCGTCGTTGCTGGTCGCCACTTTGAGCGAGGGCAGACGTCTTTCCGAGGCGAGCGCGGCGGCGGCTTCCACGAGTGCACCCCCTACCCCCGAACCCTGGTATTCGGGGTACACGGACAGGAGCACGATCGCAAGCTCACCGTGATCGAGAGCGAGCGAGATGAGCCCCGCAAGCTTGCCATCAGCGATCGCTACCAAGTTATGACCTGCCAGAACGTCGAACGTGCGACCGAAGGCGTCGATCTCCGTCTCGCCCCAGGCGCGATCGCAGATCTCCTCGATGTCATGCCGGTCGGACGCGACCGCTGTGCGGATCTCGAAGGCTACCACCTCCCCATCAGCGCGGTGCTCGTGACAGGTGACGGTCATGCGCGTCTCGGTGAGCGGCAGCTCCTTGCCGCAGATGGCGCAGCGGTACTGCGGGTAAGGCACATCCATCGATGAATCGATCGGTTCCGGTGCCACAGGACTCCTCCTGGATCACGGCGCCCATCGGGCGCACGCGTCACATTATATAGTGACCCGGTGCGTGGTGATGCACTCATCCAGGTATCGGACGGCCAGCCCGCTATCGGCGGTACACTAGATCGGCCGCGATCGTGTGCAGCCGGTCCAACTCCACATCGCCGAGGAGCGCATACCTCACGAACCCCGGACCATCGGGGGTATTCGAGGGCTCGACCCACTCGAGAACGGCGGGCATCTTGTTCACGGCCCCGGACTCCCACTTCTGTGTCGCCTCTGCCCGCTGGACCGCGTCGAATCCCTCCACCGAGGTCACCTGCCAGAGCCGTGTCTCGCCCGCTGTCGTGGTCATGTCCTCCGACTCCAGCTCCTGTCCCACGTCCATCGGAGCCGTCGTGGGCGTGATCACCAGTGCGATCCGGTCGCTGTAGTACAGAGTGTAGCCATCAAAAGACTCCGATCCGACGAAGCACTCGGCGGGCTGCACCAGGACCCTGTCCTGGGGGACCGGAACACCGCGATCGCCACGGACCTTGACGCGATAGCCAATCCTGTCTGGCAGTTCGGACAAGTCGGCTGAGGCCACTCCCTGGCCGACTGTGAACCAGTCCCCGCCGACAACATGCGAGGATGCAGGCGCACCGGGGTTGACCCACTCCAATCCTGGCGTAGACAGGTCGGACGTCTCAACGACCCCGCCACAACCTGCAGTCAGCAGCATGCAGGCGCACGCAGCCGTCATGAGTATCTCGATCTTGCGCCGCCTCGTTCGCACGAATCTCGACCTCCTCTTATGGCAACAGCGTCTGTACTACATCGATGTGCGTGGGGCTGATCACCCTCGCGCTGTAGTATGGGTCGTTGTCGCAGCAAAACGCTGAGCCGTTCCAGTAGCTCCACGAGCCCCATGTCTGATTCCTGTATTTCAACGTCTTGAAACAGCCTCTCGCTTCATCAGTGACGAGAGCCTTGTCCACGTTCACACACGGCCAACTTGACGTCATCCCTGCTACTTGAGAGATGTTGATCTTCCCAACCGGGACGGACGAGTCATCCATCCAAACCCAGTACGCTCCCTCGCCTGCATTGTAGGCAGTCCAATATCGGTGCGTCTCCAACGCGTTCACGGCCCTGATCGCGCGGTAGTTGTATCCGCCGTACTCTCCCCAGACGTAGAATGCCTCGTAGGGATTCTGGGAAACGCGGCCGTGACCGACTTCCACGAAGCCCGCGTGATCAGTCCGGTGTGCGACAATCGTCGTGTTAGTGTTCAAGTTCGAAGTGCTGTATTTGAACACGTACACGTCCGCCGAGACCCCCCAGTGATACTGGTCCTCATGCCGGTTCACCGAGTACGGATTGGCGTATGCGAACGCAGGAACCAGCAGTATCGCCGAAACGAGGACAGCCATCGAAATGCGCCGATGGCTCATTGACAGCTTCACGAATCCCCCCTCGCTCAACTGTAAGACTAGCGTACATGATACCCCCCCCCTGCGAACTGTTGTCCACAGCGTCGTACTGCTAGGAGAGACATGACTCCCACGCCACTGCATCTTGATGACTCGGGCTTAGTCCGCGAGGCCCTCGCACGCGCGTCCATACTCTTCACCGACGTGGACGGCACGCTGGTGGCCCCAGGCGGCGTGCTTCTTGCCGACGCGAGCGGCGCGCCATCGCTCGCCACCGCCGAGGCGGTCGTCGAGCTCAACCGGGCCGGCCTGTCGGCCGTGATCACCACCGGCCGCAATCGCCCCCAATGCGGGGAGATCACGCGCCTGCTCGGGTGGCGGGCGTTCATCGCGGAACTCGGGTGCGTCGTCCAGTTCGATCGCAGCCAGGAGCCCGAGTACCTCATGGGCGACTGGCCGGAGGATGCCTTGCAGCCCGGGGAGACTCCTTTTCAAGCGATGATCCGCGCCGGTGCGCTGCAAGCCCTCACCCGCGAGTTCCCGGGACGCATCGAGGAACACACCCCGTGGCACACCGACCGGGTGGCCACACACGTCCTGCGTGGTAACGTCGACCGCAACCAGGCGCAGGCAGCGCTTGATAGGCTCGACCTGCCGATCGATATCGTCGACAACGGGATCGTCAACCCGCCGAGACACACACTGGTGGGCGTGAGCGAGATCCATGCGTACCACCTCGTGCCCCGGGGCTCGCACAAGACGACCGCGATCACCCGGGTACTCGAGCGCCGCGGCCTCACGCGCGAAGACGCGGTGAGCATCGGCGACAGTGCGACCGATGTCGAGATGGCCGACGTGACGGCCCTGTGTGTCCTTGTCGGCAACGCGCTCGATGATGAGCGAGTACGCGCGGCTGCCGCAGCCCGCGACAACGTGGCTGTCACGCAGCGGCAGCGCGGCGAGGGGTGGGCCGAGTTCGTGTGGGCCTGGCTGTCAGCGAGGAGAGACTGACCCCGAGAACTGCATGTCGAACTGCAAGCTTCGACCGTCGAGATTGCATACGCGCTGCTCGGAGGCTACAATCAGCGGTGCCCCTCGGGGCGTTGACAACGAGTAAGGCTCCGTTCCGTTAGGTGCGGCTCCTGTTCGAACACAGGCCACTGCCCGGAAATGTCGAGAGACGCCAATGGGTAGAACAGCCCTCGCCGGCTTAAGGCGAAGGCTAACGTGGCTGGGACACGGTGGGCGGCCACTCCGCCGCGCGATAAGCACGCGATCGCGCTCCCTACGTCGGACAGTGCTCAAACCGATGACGAGGGAAGGGGCGGTCGGGGCATGCGTGTCCTGACAGCGCGAGCGGTGGCGCACACTTGCCGCTTGAGACCCCTCCTCCCTCGCGGACGAGGGGTTTTCTTGTTGCCCGACCTGTTGCCGTTGAAAAGGACCTCCGTGATTCCCCACAGTCCGTAGGTCCCGGCTCCCGACCTTCCTCGGGTGCGCGGGACCCCCAAGAAGGCCTTTCGAGCCTTGGTTCGAAGGGAGGGAGCAGCGTGTTCTACTTGACCCGCATGCTGGGCAAGCCGGTGGTGGACGCCACCGGCGAGACCATCGGCACCATCCACGACGTCGCTATCACCACGCGCGAGGTGTTCCCGCGCGTCACATCTCTGGCGTTCCTCGGCCCTGACAAGACGCCGTTCATGCTGTCGTGGCGCAAGTACGTGGCGCGCATCGACGACGACCAGGTGACGCTCAACGCGCCGCGCTCTGAGCTGCGATTCAGTTACCTGCAGCCCGACGAGATCCTCCTTGCGCGTGACCTCCTCAACAAGCAGATCGTGGACACACAAGGCATGAAGGTCGTGCGCGTCAACGACCTCAAGCTTTCAGAGTCCCGCAACCAGTTGCGCCTCCTCGGCGCCGAGGTAGGCATCCGCGGGATCTTGCGAGGGCTGCATCCCGGGCTTGAACGCGCCGCCAACCGGATCGCTAAGCTCTTCGGGCACGAGCTTCCCGAGAACCTCATCGCGTGGAACTATATGGACCTCCTCGACCGCGACTTGTCGCAAGTGAAGCTCTCGGTCACTCATAAGCGCCTACACGAGCTCCACCCCGCAGATGTGGCGGACGTCCTCGAGCAGCTTGGCCCGTCGCAGCGCGCGAAGGTCTTCGAGCACCTCGACAACGCGCAGGCCGCGGAGGCGATCTCGGAGCTCGAAGACGAGTTGCAGGCCGACGTGATCGATGACCTCGGAGACCAGCGCGCCTCGGACATCCTCGAAGAGATGGACCCCGACGACGCAGCCGACATCATCGGCGACCTGCCGTATGACAAGGCCGAGACTCTGCTGCGGCTGATGGGGGTGCGCGAGGCGCGAGCGATCCGCTCCCTTCTCGGCTATCGCGAGAAGACCGCGGGCGGCATCATGACGCCGGAGGTCACCACGGTGACCGAGGAGATGACGGTCGGCGAGGTGATCGAGCACCTTCGCGCGGGCGCCGCCAGCAACGAGAGCATCTACTACATCTACGTCACCGATGACGACGGCACGCTGACCGGTGTGATCTCGCTCAGGGACCTCATCGTCTCGCCTGCCGATACACCCGTGTCCGAGATCGCCGAACGCGAGCTTTTCACTGTCGGCCCCGACGACGACCAGGAAGCGGTCGCCGAGATGATGAGCAAGTACGACCTGCTGGCGCTTCCCGTCGTCGATGAGACGGGCCACATCCTGGGCATGGTCACCGTCGACGACGCGCTTGAGGTCATGGAGGAGGAGTCGGCCGAGGACCTTGAGCTCGCAACAGGACGCCGCTCCGGACTGGACGTGACCGGCATCTGGCAGTGGGTCTCTCGCAACGGATGGCTCGCGGTGTGGGGAGCGCTCTTTCTGACGGCGGCGGCCATCGCTCGCGCCTACCCTCACCTCGCGGAGCCGATCTTCCTCGGTCTTCTCGTGGCCGCAGTGATCATGCGTCTGGCAGAGGATGTCGCCGCGCACACGCTGTCGCGCGTGATCGAATCTCAGACCGGCGAAGCGCGGACGCCCGTCGCTCGCCGGCTCATCAACGACGGACTTGCCGGCGCTGTTCTCGGCGGGGCTATCGGTGTCACCGCGTTCGCGGTCCTAGAGGTGTGGGGCGGCACGCCGCCGCTGGTGGCGGCGCTTTTCCGCGCGTCTTCCCTGCCTTACCAGGCATGGGTCGGCATCGCGCTGGGAGTAGCGGCGCTCGTGGTGACGCTTTCCGGCACGCTGCTCGGTGTTGCTGCCGAGGCTCGCGCTCGTGACGGCAAGCGCAGTCCGCAGATGGCGGTCACCGCCGTCCTCATCGTGATCGGTGTGGTCGCGTTCTTCGCCGTCCTCACGCCTGTGGTCGTCGACTCACGGGTCTTCGCATAGGGTGGCGCACGTGCCTAGCCAGACCGACAAGCGCAAGAAGACGGGCCTCTTCGCCCTTCTCGGAGTCATCGGCCCCGGGATCATCGCCGCGTCGGCTGGCAACGATTCTGGTGGGATCTCCACGTATTCTGCCGCGGGTGCTCGATATGGCTACACGATGTTGTGGATGATGCTGGCCATGACACCGTCGTTCGCAATAGTGCAGGAGATGGCGGGCCGCATGGGGGCGGTCACCGGCAAGGGCTTCGCTGCCCTCATCCGCGAACGCTTTGGTGTCCGCCCTACCTTCGTCGCCATGATGCTGCTGCTCACCAGCAACGCGGCCACCACCGTGGCCGAATTCGCTGGCATCGCCGCCGCCATGGAACTCTTCGGGGTCTCGAAGTACGTCTCCGTGCCGATCGCCGCCATCAGTGTGTGGCTACTCGTGATCCGGGGCTCCTACCGCAATGTCGAGAAGACCCTGCTTGCACTCTCCTCGGTGTTCGTGACCTACGTCGTGGCGGCATTCCTCGCACGCCCGGACTGGGGAGTCGTGGCAAGAAGCTTCGTTGTACCACGGATCGTCCCCACCCAGGCCTTCGTCGCCCTTGCGATCGGTCTCACGGGCACGACGATCGCGCCCTGGATGCAGTTCCTCGTGCAGAGCAACATCGTGGACAAAGGGACGTCCATCAAGGAGTGGAGACTCGCGCGGTGGGATGTGATCGTAGGCGCCATCACTGCGAACGTGATCGCATGCTTCATCATCATCACCACTGCGACCGTGCTGCATCCGGCGGGGATCGAGGTCACGAGTGCAGGAGAGGCCGCGCGCGCCCTCGCACCGCTCGCAGGACCCTATGCCGAGCTTCTCTTCGCCATCGGGTTGTTGTCGGCCTCCGTGCTTGCGGCAGCCGTCCTCCCGCTCACCGCGAGCTACGCCATCTGCGAAGCCTTCGGCTTCGAGGCCGGTCTCGACCGCTCATGGGCAGAAGCACCGGCCTTCAACGGCATCTACACCTTCGTGATGTTCGTTGGAGCGGCATTCATCCTGCTTCCCGGGTTGAACCTCATCAGCATCATGCTGATCTCACAGGTCGTGAACGGCGTCCTACTGCCGTTCATCCTCATCTTCATGATGGTCATCATCAACGACCGGCGCATCATGGGCCGCTACGCCAACAACCGTGTCGACAACACCCTGGCGTGGGCAACGATCGTGGTCGTGATCTCGCTCACCGTCGCGCTCCTTGCGATGACCCTGCTCGGGATCGGTTGATCAAGCCGAGACACCCTCTCCTGTCCGTGTCAGCAGGGCGCGCTATACTGCGCGTGGGGAGGAGTGACCAGATATGACGGATCACGAAGACATCACGCGCATGAAATCGAATTTGCGGCTCAAGGGACGGGCGACCCGGCGGGCGATGACACCGGAGCTGCGTCAGGCCGCCGCCGAGGCGGTGGCGCAGGTAGTCCTCGGTCTTCCTGAGCTTCGCGACGCCCACGCCGTGGGCGCGTATGGGGCGATGCCGGAAGAAGTGGACGCCGACCCACTCATCCAGGAGTTGTGGAGTCGCGGCGTCCGCGTCGCGCTCCCGCGAGTCGTCGACAAGCTGCATATCTCCTGGCATTGGTACGAGTGCGGATACTCGCTGTGTCGCGGGGCTTTTGGACTCCGCGAACCCTGCGAAGACGCGCCCGTGGCGTCGGTGGAGGAGATCGATGCTTTCGTCGTCCCTGGCGTCGCGTTCGATCGCGACTGTCGACGGTTGGGCATGGGGGGCGGGTACTACGACCGGCTCATCGCCTCTTTGCCGGCCTCGGTTCCTGTGATCGGTCTCGCCTATGAGGAACAGGTCGTCGAGAGCGTACCCTGCTCGGACCACGACCAATCCGTACATATCGTGTGCACGCCGAGCAGCGTGTACCGGCGTGAGTGAGCGCTACCAGCGCCCTTTCACGGTCTCTAGGTCGTCGAGGAGCACGAAGTCGTACCCGCGCGAGCGCAGTGCACGAATGATCCGGGGCAGCGCCTTCACCATCTCTTTGTGGTCACCGCCGCCGTCGTGCAGCAGGATGACGGAGCCAGGGCGCGCCGCTCGAACGACCGCGCGCTCGATTTGTGCAGCCGTTGCCCCCTCGCGCCAGTCCTGAGGGTCGACAGTCCACAGCACCGGCCGCATCTTCTGCCGCTTGAGTTCGGCATATGTCCGGGCATCGACCCGTCCCATCGGGGGCCGGAACCACGTGACCTTCTCGCCGGTCATTCGCGTGATCATGCGGTTCGTGCCGGCTATCTCGCTGCGTACTTTGCCTGGGGGCAGGCCTGTGAGGTCAGCATGGTGATACGTGTGGTTGCCGATCGCGTGACCCGCCTTGGCGACGCGCCGGGCGATGTCCGGACGGCGCTTCACCCTGTCGCCGGTCATGAAGAACGTTGCAGGAACGTTATAGTCGGCGAGCACCTTGAGCACAGCATCGGTCTGAGCCGGCCAGGGCCCGTCGTCGAAGGTGAGGGCGATCACTCGCCCATCACCGTCACCTACTCGACGCATCACCATAGGCTCGGCAGGTACGATGCTCTCGCTTGCCACGACGTCTCTGGAGACAGCCCCCACAACGACCCTCTGTACGCCTTCGCGCCCGGGGCTTTCCACCACGACGAGCGCGCCCGTGCCCGTGACCTTCGTAGGGATGGGGATCACGCGCGTCTCTTCGACGGACATCTCCACGACGTCGCAACCGGAATCGCTGACGATGACATCGCCGGATCGTACGAGCGACTCTGGCCCCACGCGGACGCCGTCCACCTTTATCACGGGTGGCCTGCCGCCTCCCGGCACGATCACACGACCGTCGCGGACCGCAAGCAGGTCGCCCGCAACAGCGCCGCTCGCACGCGCAACGACCTCTCCAACCGTCTCGCCCACCTGCACGTCGACACGTCGGCCGTCGACCACGACGTGCGTGTGCGAGAACAGCCCATGGCCTATGACGGCCAGGACCACGAAGCACGCAATGCCCGCGGCCGCGCCACCAAGGACAGGCTTGGCGGCTATGCGTTTGACGGAGAACAGTCGCACTCGCTTACTCCGAGATACGCGCGACGATACCGCCCGTCACTTCGAGGAGGCGGTCGAAGCTCAGTCTCACCATCGAACTCGGCGTTCCTCCTGCCGGATAAACGACATCGAAGCGGCCGAGAGAGTCATCCACGTAAACGGGCAGTCCCTCCGGCAAACCGAAGGGAGATACGCCACCGATGGCATAGCCAGTCGCCTGTCGAACGGTCTCAGCGTCAGCGAACGCGGCGGTCCGACCTCCCATGAGCGAGGCTATGGCGGCAGGATCGCCTCGGCGGTCACCGGCAACGAGCGCGACGACCGGCTTACCGTTCACGACGAACACGAGGGACTTGACGATCTGGCCGAGCTCGCAGCCCATCGCCTCAGCGGCCAGCTGGGCGGTCTTCGTCGATTGCTCGAAACAGACGAGTGCATCGGCGAGTCCGTGCTGCTCGAGGAACGCACGAACGCGTTCGGCCGAACCGCCCTTGCGGACCCGCTGCTCGTTGGTTTCGGTCTCGCTCATGATCCTCCGCCACGTCTCATGTTAGGCACAGGGGCCCTGGCAGGCACCCGAAGTGGGATGCGTAGGGACTCCAGCACCGCTTCGAGGTTCTCCGTCCACGCTGCAAGGGAACGCAAGTCAAGCTGCATGAGGGGGTAGTCGGGATGTGGCCGCGCCACGGTGAAGCCCATCCGTATCAAGAACTGGACTCCGACGACCGGAGAGGTGACGAACTCCCCCTGCCGGGTCGTTGCATACGCTTGAACAGTGCGCTCGCCGCGCTGTACGAGGTCGCGGAGGGCCGCCTGCATCAGCACCTTGCCCAATCCACGCTGGCGTGCCTCGGGCCGTATGTGCATGCAGCAGACGAGCACGGCCTTCTCGGATGGCGGACCGGCGGGCATGTGACGCGCCTGGGGAACGAGCAGGCTCGGCGCGTACTTGATGAAGCCCAGAGCCTCGCCGTCCTCGACGACCACCCTTCCGCACTCACCCCACTCGCTGTTCACCTGCTTGACCCATGCAGTCGCCGCTTCGATGTCGCATACAGCTCCGCACTCGATCGGCAACCGCCGATCGGTCTCCCAATAGGCACAGCCCGAACACCCCGGCGGGAGGCTCGAGGCGTTCTCAGCAACAAGAGGCCGGAATCGTCGCACCAGGCAGTACCCTTACTCGTCGTCGTCCTTCATGGCGTCGCTCACTATCTTACGCAGTCCGTCGACAGCACGCTTCGCCTTACCGCGTTTGAACGACCGCCCCACGGAGATCGCCGCTGACATCCCGGTGTCATACGCCTGCTTTGCCACCTTGCCGCCATGCTCTTTTGCAACGGCGACCCCGGCGGCGAGCGACTTCGCCGCACCTCCGGAGGCTGTGAGCTCTCCATAGGTGGTCGTGATCCGCACCGCATCGTCACGGTAGCCTGTGATCACTTGGCCGGGGACCGTCATCCTTCCGATGGCGGCATCAGCGATCATTCCCGAGGAGAGCACGAGTGAAAGCACCCGCCCACCCGGTCGCTCGAACTCGATGTCGACGATGGTGCCGACACGTTCCCCGTCAGAACCGACAACCGGCATTCCACGCCACTGCACCGTCGCGTCCCACGCCATGCCGATCGTCTTCTCGGACGCGGCGAGCGACGGCGCCTTCGCAGCGTCGAGAAGCACCTTGCCCTCGTCGAATGAAACGGAGGTCAGAGGGATGTAGCGTGGTGCCACACCGACGACGCCAGCCACGCGGGGACGCTCGACGGCAAGCCCGATCGCGACTGGCTCCGACGCGGCGAAGAGCACCTCCGAGACCCTCCCTAGCACCTGTCCTCTTGACGAGACGACCTCGCGACCGATGACGCGTGAGACTCGCGGCATGTCGACTCCTTCACTCACAGCGAGGCCGGCCGCCTTCACGCGACCGGCCTCCGCTCCCGCTTCGCGCGATAAGGCGTCACTCCACCGCAGGAGTGCCCGCCGAACCCTCGCTCGGCTTCACGGCCTCCCCTGGCTGGCCGGTCTTCTCGGTCACCTTGTCCAGCAACTCCGCAGCCTTGGACTCCGCGTTCGCGACTCCAGTGATGACGGTTTCGGCGGCCTGCTGCACCTTCTCCTTTGCCACGGGGGCGTACTCTGTCACTTTGCTCTTGGCCTCGTTGGAGACCGAGTCCACCTGCTCACGCAGCCGTGCGCGCGCGGCGTCGAGTTTGACCTTCAGCTCCTCGGCTGTCTCGGTCGCCTTGTCCCGCCCCGTCGAGTAGACCTCGGTCACTTTCTCGCGACCGGTCTCATAGAACTCCCTGCCTTCGCCCCAGTAGTCCTTGGCTTTGACAGCGATCAACTCACGGCTCTCTCTTCCTGAACGCGGTGCGAAGAGCAGCCCCAGCACGGCGCCCACGACCCCGCCGAGGATGAACGCACCGAGAATGCCTTCACCGCTGCGATTGTCGGACATATGGCACACCTCCATCGTCGTGAAGAATCACCGATGTTCCCGTACCGATTCTAATACCCATCACTGTAGTGTATCGAGCGCCGCCTGGGCCAGACGCCGTACCAGCTCCTGGAAGTCGATGCCCACCGCTTCCGCGGCCATCGGCAACAAGGACGTCTCAGTCATACCCGGGGAGGTATTGCACTCCAGCACGAACGGGTCGCCGTGAACGTCCACCACCATGTCCACGCGGCTGACGTGTCGGCAGCCGAGCAGAGTATGGACCTCCTCGGCTTTCCGCGTCACCTCCGATAAGACACCAGGATCCAGGCGGGCCGGCACGTAGTAGTCGGTCTCGCCCGGCGTATACATGGCCGAGAAGTCGAAGATCCCGGACTTGGGCACCATCTCGACAGGCGGCAAAACGCGTCGGCTTCCCGCCTCTTCGAGCACCGACACAGCAAGCTCCACGCCGTCGATCCACTTCTCTACGATCGCGGTATCGCCATAGCTCAGCGCCGTCAGGAGTGCTTCTGGAAGCGTGTCGGGCCCATCGACCTTGGTAAGACCCAGAGCCGAACCCTGCCCGGAAGGCTTGACGACAAGGGGGAATCCCCCAAGGGTGTGCGGTACCGCATCGAGAGCGGTTGCCGCACCCATCTCCTTGAAAGCCGCCGAGGAGAACGCGACCCACCGCGGCGTGGGTATCCCGTTCTTCGTGAACAGGCGCTTGGACAGAGCCTTGTTCCACGCGAGCATCGACGCCACCACTCCCGGACCCGTGTAGGGAAGTCCCAGGAACTCGAGCAGCTCCTGGACGGTCCCGTCCTCACCGTCTTTACCATGGAGAGCGATGTAGACGGCGTCGGGCCTCTCGGCACGCAGCGTCGACGTAAGGTCGGGGGTCACATCGAGCGGGAGCACCCGGTAGCCAGCCTCCGCAAGCGCGTCGCACACACGCTGTCCGCTCCTGAGCGAGATGTCCCGCTCGAGGGAACGGCCGCCCATGAGAACCGCGATCTTCTCACTCATGACGCTGAACGCACCTCCTCGCTGAAGTGTCCCGCCATCTGGAATGCCCGATACAGCTCGAGACGGTCCTCGAGCACCTCCGCAAGGCGCCGGATGCCCTCACGCAGATCATCAGGACTTGCGTAGCAGAACGCGAGACGCATGCAGTTCTTCCCTCGGCCATCGGGGTAGAAGGCGTCACCAGGAGTGTAGGTGACACCGTGCTCCACCGCCTCGGCGAGAAGGGACTTGGTGTCGATGAAGGCCGGCAGCTCTGCCCACACGAAGAAGCCACCTTCAGGTCGTGTGAATCGGACCTCGGGCGGAAGATGCTCGTGAAGCGCCTCGACCATCGCGTCCCGGCGCTCAGAGTAGGTGCGCACAAGGTCCTGGAGCACCTTTCGCCAGCGGGTGCGAGTGAAGTACCGTTCAGCGGTTACCTGCGCATACGCGCTTCCACAGAGATCCGCAGCCTGCTTGGCGAGCAGGATCTTGGCCATGATGGGCCGAGGAGCCGTCACCCAGCCGAGACGCAGACCCGGTGCGAAGATCTTCGAGAAGGTCCCCAGGTAGATCACTTCGTCGTCGAGCGCGCGGAGCGGCTTGAGATGGCCACCCTCGAACCGAAGTCGTCCGTAAGGGTCGTCCTCGATCACCGGGATGTCATACTCTCGTGCAAGTTCCAGCAGACGGCGGCGCCTCTGCGCCGAAAGCGTCACCCCCGCGGGGTTCTGGAAGTTGGGGATCGTGTAGATGAACTTCGCGCCCCGCGGTCCAAGCTCGCGCAATTGCTCTTCGAGCACGTCGACACGCATCCCCTCGGCGTCCATCGGGATGCAGATTACCTTAGGCTGGTAGGCCGAGAAGGCCTGCAGCGCTCCCAGGTAGGTCGGCCCCTCCGTGATGACGATGTCGCCAGGGTCGATGAACACTTTCGCGAGCAGGTCGAGCGCTTGTTGGGCACCGGCGGTGACGATGATCTGCTCGGCCTTGAGGCGCACTCCGATCTCGGCCATGAGCTCCACGATCACCTCTCGCAATCCGGGCCGGCCCTCGGATGAGCCATACTGCAACGCCTCACGCGCGTCCTCGCGAACGCCTGCGGCTGCGATGCGCGCGACCACATCGGCCGGTACCCGCGAGATCTCCGGCATGCCGCCGGAAAGCGAGATCACGTCCGAGCGGGTCGCAGCGCCGAAAAGGTCCCTCACCGCCGAGGACCGCACGTCAGCCATCCGCGCCGCGTAGCGGCCTTCCCACCGGTCGAAGACCACCCGAGCAGTACCCATGTCCTTCACCCCGCATGCGAGCGATCGCGCTCGAAAGACAACAAGACGACCCCCGGGACAGGGCGAGGGTCGTCGCGGTACCACCTGTCTTCACCAGACACGACACACGTTGTCCGGTCTCATTGGCCGGGATAACGGCTCCGGCGTCCCGTCCGCTTCCCGTGGCTCGCCGGAGCCGCGCTGGCGGAGGACCTACGGAGGGGTGGCTGGGCTTATGACGCCCTCTTCCCTCACGTCCATATGATGTGCCCGGCGCACGGCCGGATGTTGGCCGCTACCTTAGCGCGTGCGCAGTCACCGGTCAAGCAGCAGGCCCAGACGCCCACGAGGTGGGTCTAGCTCGCGCGTGCCCGGCTGCGAAGTTCGCGGAGGCGTCCGGTCTCGGCCTCGACGTCTGGCACTTCACCGCCATCGAGCAGGTAGCCCATCACTTGGTTGGCGAGTTTGATCGAGCCGAGACACACAAGATCGTCATCGTACTCCACGGACACGCGGAAGACGCCTTTGCCATCACGGCGGAAATCCCAGCTGGTTTCCCCCTTGAGAGAGCGAGGCGATCCCGCCTGCGCCATTATCTCCATCACCACGTGCTCGAAGAGGTGCGGGACTTCGGTATCTCGTATCTCCTCGGCAAACGTGCGACCGGAGCCGTTGTGGCAGAAATGCTTCTCCAGATCAGGTAAGAGCCGGAGAGCACGCTCGGGCACGTCAGGCGCAGTCGCCGTCCGCGTGATTCCCTCCTCATCGATCCCCACGACCACATCGACCCTGTCCGGACACACCGTGACGGCATGAACGCGCATAAGACCCTCGCTTCCCGTGCCAGTGCTGCCTAGCGGCAGCGTCGAGTCCCCAGGTAGTACGCCACGCACACGGTCGCTGTCACCATCAGAGCGCCCGCTACGGCGAGCTTCATCCCGCCAGACCGTCTCACTTCTCGGACTTCCGCCTGAGCCATGTCTTTGATCCGCATGGCTTTGTCCTTGAGGTCGTCCACTGTGATCACGGGCGTCTCTTGAGATGTCATTTCTGCATCAGCCTCACTTTGACGACGATGAAGCCGAGGGACGCAACGAGGTAGACGCCGCCGACCACCGCAAGCGCGCCAGGATACGTGAGCCAGTCGGCCAGGACGAGAAAAGCGGCGACGGCAAGGAACACAAGACCGGCGACGGCAAGCAAGGCTGCAGCCAGCGCCGAGGCGAGCGTAAGCCCCACCCGCTGCACAGGAGCGACAACCTTCTCCCTGATGACGGCTTCGGCCTCTTGACGCACCCAATCTGTCGCCGTCTGAAGCAGATCGGCGACCATTTCGATGAGGGCAGAGATCCTGTCCTTGTCAGCTCCGCCGGCATCCGGCATCGGCCATTACCTCCCGTTGCGTTGATGCTTCATTCATACCCCAACCACGGCTGCGCCCCGCGCGAAGAAAGACGGCGCCAGAAACAGATTCCGACGCCGTCTCGCGATGACGACCCTCACGATCTACTTCACGATCCGCCAACTCACCGTGCCAACGCCGGAGAATCCCAAAGCCTTGGCTGTTCCCGGACCCAGATCGAACGTGCGGCCAGAGACGTAGGGGCCGCGGTCCTTCACCACCGCGATGACCCTCCTGCCCCTATACATGATCTCCACCTTGGTGCCGAACCGGAGACTGCGATGAGCGACGACCATGCTCGTGGGGGTGAGCTTGCCGCCTCCGGCCATGGTGTGTCCGTAAAACCCCGGACCATACCACGACACGCGAGCCTTCCTCCAGCCTCTTGGGGCGGTGGAACCGTGAGCGACTTTGTGTGCACCTTGCGCTCTTGCAGGGCCGGAGCGGTGCAGGATCCGGCTTTGCGTGGGGGTCGGAGTCTTAAGACTCGGCTGGGAGAAGCCCGCAGGAACAGCGACGGCGCTTGTCCCGGCATCGGCGATCTTCGCCTCGAGCATCTGTCCGGAGCTGATGCCCAGACGCGGGATACCCGGCGCTCCCGCCACCGTCGATGCGAACGCCGTCGTAGCCGAGGCGAGACCGGACCCTGCGACGAGGGCAAGCACAATGGTGAGCGCGACCGCGCCGACGGTCGATGTGGCGGACGTACTTCCTACCTTCACGCGAACCTCCTGGTCCGACAACAGGACAGGCGGCAACCGGGACGGCATAGGAGTATCAGACGTGTGACAGCGGTGGTGGCTGAAGAGCTAGCTGCCTCGTACCCGGCCACGGGATCGGCGTGTGTGCCGCCTTGGCCAAACAAGCATCAGCTATGCTGTTGGCGTGGACCATGATCCTTTGGGGGGCGGTGCGTGGCCCTGACGACCACAGACTTACCGCCCGTTCTCATCGGACTTCGACACCCAGGCGCTGGTCCGTAGGGTCAGTACGTTCGCTGACCCGACGCCGTGGGGCGTCCCTTCAACACACAACGAGACGAGAGGCTACCACATCTGTCGCCTCGTGTCTATCAACAGCGTTCTTACAATCAGGCCCGTGATTTCCACTCAACGTTATTTGCTTCACAATCTCGCACAACATGCCGATAGCATGTCCATGAACACGCGCACACGGTTGAGCACGTGCCTGCATGCATCGCTTTCCGTCCACGAAAGGAGGCCATCCTGCCCTCGCGCGCCCGGGCGCGATATCACTGACAGGCGCCGCTTTGGTCCTCGCGCCGCAACCCATCTGTGCGCGCTGAAATCCAACCCGCAACTAAAGGAGAATCGAATGCCCGAAAGCACCATCTCTCGCAGGAACTTCATCGTCGGCATCGGCGCAGCTGTGGGTCTGGCCGCCGTGCCGCTCGTGCTCCAGGACACCGAGGCCTCCGCGGCCGCAGCTAAGGACATCCCCTGGGCGTACACCACCCAGGATCCGCTCGCTGTGGCGAAGCGCTCGTATGAGGTCTACTACGCCGGCGGCTGCGCCGAGGCCACCTGGTACTCCATCGTCGAGGCCCTCGCCAACGACTCATCTAACCCCGACCAGCTGCTCTGGGCATCGCTCCCCAAGAAGCTCTTCGCGTTCGGCGGAGGCGGCATTTCCGGCTGGGGTACCGTCTGCGGCACCTGCAACGGTTCTGCAGCAGCGATCAAGGCCGTGGGTGCACCCAACAACCTCGTTGATGCTGTGATGTTGTACTACGCTGAGACACCTCTGCCCACCAACGGTGTTGAGCTTGCCGTGGCGGCCGGCGGGTGGACCCCTGCAAAGACCCCTCGCCCGAACGTTCCCACTTGCGTGGGCCACACCCAGCTTTGCCACGCGTCCATCTCCGCTTGGACCACGATGACCGGCTTTGCCGATGGTGGCCCCGAGCAGCAGGACCGCTGTGCCAAGGCATGCTTCGACATGACCAAGAAGACCGTCGAGCTGCTGAACGAGTGGAAAGCGACCGGCGCCCTGCCGACCGTGAAGCTGGATCCGTACGCCACCGCGTGCGCCAGCGATTGCCACTCGGCAAAGGGCATCGCTCCGCAGAAGACCAAGATGGCGTGCGATTCTTGCCACGACACCGACGTCCACCCTGTTGTGAAGTAGCTGACCTGCCACTGCGCACTGCGCATGACCTGCAAGCACCATCTACTTCACTCATCGCGATAACGATTGGGGTGTGACCGTTGAAGAAAGCACGACTCGTCATCATTGCGATCATGGTCGTCGCCGTGCTCGGCGTCGGCGTCGCAGCGCTTGCCGTCGGCTCGGATACCACGGATCCGACGACATTCGCTAACGCATCGGCGGTCTACTACGGAGATGCGACGGTGAAGCTCACCGCGTACGACGATGCCGACGGTAAGGGCATCTCGTACATGTACTACCGGATCGACAAGCACGCCACGCAACTCGTCGAGGTCGAAGGGGCGCCGGTACATACCGTCACTCTGCCGGCCCCGGAGACTGGCTCTACCCAGTACCGTCTGCGCTACTGGTCACAGGACGGCGCGGGTAACGTAGAGGACATCAACAGCCTGAACGTCACTGTGAAGGCGGGTACCCTCACCCCTCCGAGCACCATGCTCACGAGGATCCAGGGCACCAACCGCTACGAGACTGCCGTTGCCGCCTCGAAGGCCGGCTTCAGCTCGGCATCTGCGGTGGTCATCGCACGCGGTGACCTGTTCGCCGACGCCCTCGGTGGGGCCGCGCTTGCAGGCGCCGTGGATGGCCCACTGCTCTTGACCTCCTCGACCTCTGTTCCGGAGAGCGCCATCGCTGAGATCAAGCGCCTCGGCGCTACCAAGGTCTACATCCTTGGCAGCGAGGGCGCCATCTCCGCGAAGGTCTTTGACCAGCTGAAGACCGCAGCCGGTTCCGCTGAGCGTCTCGGCGGCACGAATCGGTACGATACCGCACAGCTGGTGGCTCGCAAGACGATCGAGCTGCTCGGCGCTTCCTACGACGGCTCGGCGTTCCTTGCCACCGGATCGGACTTCCCCGACGCACTGGGCGCTGCTCCGGTCTCCTATGCCAAGGGAATGCCGGTCGTTTTGGCCGCCCCTGATGGCAGCTACACTCTGCCGGCTGGAGTCACCAAGGTCTACATCCTCGGCGGCACGAGCGTGGTGCCCGAGTCGGTACAGCGGACCCTGGGTTCAGCCTATGCCGGACGCCTGGCGGGTGCTACACGCTACGCGACCGCCGTTGCAATCGCCAAGTTCGGTGTCGGCGAGGGCATGTCATGGAATGGCTGCGGCGTCGCGTCAGGCGTCGATCCCGCCGACGCGCTCTCCGGCGGCCCGCTCCTCGGCGCCAAGAACACCGTGCTGTTGCTGACCACACCCACCACACTCGCTGCCGAGACCGGCAGTGCGATCGCCGAGAACACCGACCTCATCCGTGAGGTGCGCTTCCTTGGCGGCACCGGGGCAGTCTCCGACGATTGCCTCGCTGCGATCGGCGGGCTGTTCCAGTAGTAGTACGACCCGCATCGGGCTGATACCCGGGCAGAAGCGAAGCCCCCTCCAGATGCATCCGGAGGGGGCTTCGCTCTACCGCAGTGCGTTACGGCAAGGTCTTCGAGAGTGGTGACCGTGGTCGTGCAGACGGCAGCGCTACCCGCCTTACCGTCGCTCAGCCTGTGGATGAAACCCCCGGGGACACCAGAGGGTCGCCGTCAACATCGGTGTCATTACCGGGCACGCCGGGCACCGGTATCGTGAGCGTCACGCCAACGAGCGCATCGTAGGGGCCATCGGTGACGACCAGAGAGCGGTTGGTGAGTGCAAGCGAGCCATGGCGTTCACGAGTGTGTCGGTCACGCACGTGTCGCCAGCGCGACCTTTGCCTCGCGCGCAAGTAGCCTGGTGCTGACTCTGGTGATCAGTTCTTACAGTAAGGCAGCCTCACTGTGTGGCCGTGCTCTCAGACGCACCCGAAAGGCTTTCCAACACACCCCCGAGCTCCTCGATGTACCTGCCGTACGCCGCCCAGTCACCCGCCCGTTGTGCCTCGAGCGCTTTGCTATAGAGTTCGAGCGCGCGAGCGGCCGTTACAGAAGGCTGCCCCGGCGTTGTCTCGGCCCCAGCAGGCGGTGAGTCGCCGAACACCGCCGTGAGCGCCCGCGCAAGGTCGGGCTGCATGACCACCGAGTCGCCATACGCGACGACGACCCGCGTCAGCTGGGGCATGGCGGTCTGCTCGGCCTGCAGATACAGCGGCTGGATGTACACGATCGAGTCCTTGATCGGGATGACCAGCATGTTCCCGAACAGGACGCCGCTCCCCCTCTGGTTCCACAACGTGAGCTGTTGTGATATGGCAGGATCCTGGTTGATGCGGGCGCTCACCTGATCGGGGCCCAAAACGAGCTTCTGCTTGGGGAACGTGTAGACGATGCGCTTGCCGTACCGATCAGGGTCCGATGACGCCGCCATCCAGCCGATCATGTTGTCCTTGTTCCTTGGGGTGAAGGGCAGCATCATCATGAAGTCCTCGGCAGGCTCCTGGGGCAGACGCATGAGCACATAGAACGGCGCCATGCCCGCGGCGCCCTGTGAGCCCTCCCCCGGCAACGCCCATTGATCCTCCTTGTTGTAGAAGACGCGCACGTCCTGCATGTGGTACGTCTTGTACACCTCGGCTTGTATGCGGAAGTAGTCCTCTGGGTAGCGCAGGTGTGCACGCACTTCCTCGGGCATCGCACTAGCGTCCATGACAAGACCGGGGAAGACGGCACGCCATGTTGCGAGTAGCGGATCTTCTGGGTCGATCGCGTACAAGGTGGTCGTTCCATCGTAGGCGTCGACCGTGATCTTCACCGAGTTCCGGATGTAATTCAGCCCATCGATCCGCTCAGAGTATGGATACCGGTCCGAGTACGTGTAGGCGTCCATGATCCACACCAGCCGGCCATCGACGATCGCCACATATGGGTCGTTGTCGAGCCGCAGCCATGGTGCAAGGGCGTTGATGCGTTCCGTCAGTGACCGGTGGAACAACACCTTGCTGTCCGGTGTGATGTAACTCGACAGTAGGAATTGCGGGGAGGAGAAGCGCAGTGCAAACGCCGCGCGCCGGAAGAACCCGCCAACCGGTACACCTGTCTTGCCGGTGTAGGAAGTGCCGGCGTTTTGCTCGCCCACGGGGTAGTCGAATTCCTCGATGTCGGTGTGAGCCACCGCGTAGTCAGTGGTCATCTCTCCGAAGTAGACGCCGGGACGCTCGATCGTAAGGTCGGTCGTTGCAACCGGCGGGATGTCCTTCACGATGAATGAAGGAAGGCCCTGCCCGCTCACTTCGCTTACCGGGCTCACGACAGCTCCGTAGCCGTGAGTGTAGACGAGGTGCTCGTTGACCCAGGTCTTGGCCTGATCGGCAAGTCGATCGATGTTCATCTCACGGACAGAGATCAGGACCTGCCGACGCGTGCCACCGATGAGGTAACGATCGACGTCAACATCGAAGAAGTCGTAGTAGGGGCGGATTCCTTGCAACTGCTGATACGACTGCTGGACGACGTCAGGGTCCCACAATCGGATGTTACCGATCGTATCGGCACTCGCCGCAACATCCGAAGCCGTGAGACTCTCGTTGGCCGGGAATGCGCGCACCTCTATCTCGTCGAGACCGAAAGCCTTGCGTGTCATCTGGATGTTGCGTTCGATGTATGGCGTCTCGGCGGCCACTTCGTTCGGAGCCACCCGGAACTGCTGCACGAGCTCGGGGTACACACCGCCGATGAGCAGGGATGCCCCCAGCCACACGCCCAAGGCGATGGCCGGGAGTTTCCACCCCCTGACGCGGATGTTCACGATGAGTGCGACAGCGGACGCTATCGCGATCACGATGAGGATCTGGTACGCGGGGATCTGGGCGTGCACGTCAGTGTACGATGCGCCGATCACTTGGCCCCGGGGTGAGAAGTCGAGTTCGAAGATGTCCAGCCAGTACCGGAAAGCCTGCAGGGCGACCATCACGCCCGCCAGCACCGAGAGGTGCGCCTTGACATGCGGATCAAAACCCTTCAGCCGGTCCCATGGGCGGATACCGCCCATGAGCAGGTGCATGACCGCGCTTCCCATGAGCGTGACGGCCAGCGTCCCCATGAGCCAGTCGGCCGCAGTCCTCAACGCGGGTGTCGTGAAGAAGAAGAAGGCGAGGTCTCGTCCGAACTGCGGATCGGTCTGCCCGAACGGCACCGCTTCGACGGCCAGACGGAAAATCGACCACTGCGATGCGATGCCGCCAGCCCCGATGAGGGCGAAGACCACGCTCACGGTCACCAGCACCGGCACGAGCACGCGCTCCAGCGCGGTACGTGCCTGCTGGAGCGCCATCTGCACCCGGAAACCTGCCTCATCGGTGGACCGGAGTACGGCACGGGGCGCCATCCGGCTCGCCACCGAGACATTGGAGTAGAAGATCGCGAAGTACAAGACGAATGCGACCCCGCCCGTGAGCCATTGCCCTCCCAGCCGTGTCCAGAACACGCTCCCCTGTCCGAGGTCGTCGTACCACAGCGCGTCGGTATACAGCGTTGCCGCCCCTCCTGCCAAGGCAAACAGCACGAAGACCGCCGCGACGACAATGGCCGCCACGCGACTCTTGGGGTTTCTTGATGACGCCATGAGGTGTCCCTTCGGAACGGGTCGGACTGAGGACGAGCACGCTGACAACAACTATATGAAGTCGCTCACGTCGACGTTGAGTCCGGCAGGGTCGAGACAGCGTTCGACGTGTCGTCCAGCGGCTTGCAATGCATCACCAAGGTCGATGTCGAACGGTTCGACCATGGCTCCGTCGCTCGCGGCGACGATCCTCACTCGCGGTGCAGTGATGTCATTCGTTCCCGGCGCGACGACGACGGCGATCTCTCCCGAGGAGAGACGCACCACCGAGCGCGGAGGATACAGCCCCAGGAGGCTCACGAAAAGTCGTACGAGCACGGGATCGAACGCCGACCCAGCGTTCTTGACGAGGATGCCTATCGCTTCATCTTGTCGGCGTGCACCGCTGTAGGACCTCCGAGACGTCATCGCGTCGTACGCGTCCGCGACAGCGACGATGCGACTCGCAAGGTGCTGCGGGCGTGCTTGTTCCCGCTGAGGATAGCCCGTCAGGTCCAGCCGCATGTGGTGCTCAAGGATCATGACCACCGCCGCTTTGTCCAGGCCGGGAGTGAGAACAGCGGTCTCCGCGCCAAGCACGGGATGTCGGCGGATCTCCCTCCACTCATCGGAGCTGAGTGGCCCCTTCTTGTTGAGGATACTCACATCGATCGCGAGTTTGCCCAGGTCGTGCATGATGGCGCCCACGCCGAGCGTGGATAAGAACCGGTAGTCCGTAGTGAGCGTGGAGCCCAAAGCAAGGGAAAGTATCGCGACGTTCGCCGAGTGGTAGAAGGTGTACTCGTCGTAGTTCTTGAGACCCGAAAGCTCCAGCATGGCATAGCGGTTGTTGAGCACGTTCTCGATAAGGCTCCTCACCGTCCCGTTGATGTGCGTGACATCCAAGACCTGGTTGTTGCGCATCAGACGGTCCAGTTCTCGCATAAGATCCAGTGCGTCTGCATACGACGCCTTGGCCGCCTTCTCGGCGTCCACGTCTGTGAGCTGGGTCTTCTCATGGACGAGAATCACCGGTGCGATCTGCACGTTCGGGACATTCGCGTCGTGGAGCACCGCCTGTATGCCGCCTTGCTCGGCGGCCGTCTCTGGATCGCTCGCGATGACTCCAGCGAACCTCTTGAGCTCACCAATGGTGATCCCTCGACTGAAGACGATGCTCCCCGCACCGATGGCAGTCATGTCGCGGATGAGCTGATCGAACAACACGCTGTCCTCGACGAGGAGTTGCTCGCCCAGGAGGACTTCGTCCTCGTAGAAGGCGAGGGGCACGTCAACGCCCTCCTCGTAGTACTGGTCGAGGACCCTTAACAACTCCTCAGCTGCCTGATCCAGCGCAGGATGGTCCTCTGGGTAGAAGCGCTTGGTACGTCGAAGCGCATAAAGCCGTGCGAGAAGATCGCGCGCACGGCGGAGCTGCTTGGCCGAGAACATCACGCTCGAGGGGATGCGAGTTTCCGCACCGATCGCGTCGTCATCGACTGCCACGCTCTGGGTATCCTGGTCTGCATCGATACGCGCCGCGGAGGTCTCGAAATCGCCGTCTGTCATGTGGCCGTGCCCCCGTCTACCGACCGCCCGATCTCCTCCAGGGCGCCTTCAGCGGCGACCCTGACCTCGCGAGACCTGCCCGGCCTCAGTATGCCCCTAGATGCCGCGATCTGGGTCAGGACCGCCACAGCCGCTCGATCTCCGATCCTCCCCAGCGCTTCGATCGCCTCGACGCGAGGACCGGTGTCTCGATTGCCTCGGCCCTCACCGCGAGCCACGGCGCACAGCGCAGGCACCGCACCTCGCGCCTGCGTGCTGCCGAGGAACCGAGAGGCCAGCTGCACGTTCTGAGCATCGTCATCGTCGAGAGCTGCGATCAGCATCTCCTCCGCGTAGCGGTCCCTCATGCTCGCGAGGGCCCTGATCGTCTCGCGACGGACCCGGGAATCGCTATGACGCAGCGCGCGCGCGAGGTACGGGAGCGCCTCCCGGGCACGTGTCGCACCGAGGATGGTCACGACGTTGCGTACAAAGTACCACCGTGAATCCTGCACGTGCTCTCCCAGTGCTGCGATGTGCTCCACGGCGATTGCTGATATCAACTCGACCAGCGCTTTGCGCGCGAGCATGTCAGGTTCGTCCGCCAACACCTCAAGAAGCGGCTCGATGGCATGCGCTCCTAGAATCCCTAGGAGCCGACGACAGGCGTCATACTCCGCAGACCCTCGGTGGAACAATCGCATCGCCGGCGCGATCCTCCCCATGAGCTCAGGTCGAGCAAGCGCGCGCACCGCGTCGTGGACTCGAGCACGCGCCGCAGACGCAAGGCTCTCATCACCCTCGAGCGCCATCAAAGATGCAGCCGCATCCGCAGCGATCTCGTATTCCCCCCACTCGAGCAGCATGCCGAGACTGTCTTCCACAAGCGCCATCATCGAACTGAAAGCATCAGGCCGTCGTTCAAGCGTGACGAGGGTGACGAGTGCGGCAAGCACATCGCCGTCGGTCACGCCTGCATGCGCTTCTTGACGAAGCGCGGCGATCTCTTCGTCAGACTCGTCGGCGAGCCGGCCGGCCGCAGCCAGGTCCACAAGCTTCATCACGCTTGAGAGAACGGCGTCATCTTGCTCGGGTATCTTGTGCTCCGCCTCCGCTCGCAGCTGAATGGGCCAGACGGCCTCCAGGATGCTCTCGCTAGCGTCGGCCGCCGCACCTGTCTGCTCCATCTGGGCCCGCGCAGTCTCCAGGAAATCCTCCCGAGCACTTCTCGAGATGAGTGCGAGGTTCCGCAACGCTCGGGACAACCCCTCCTGGGAGATGCGGTCAGCGGCAAAGCCCTCTGCCAGCGCCATACAGACGTCGGTCAGGCTGAGTTGGCGCACCACCTCAGCGAGGGTGTCGTCGATCCGAGCATCGCCGAGAAGCCGATCCGCCAGCAGGTGTTCGCGCAACTCGAGATCGAGCCCCATTATCGACTCGGCGATCGCCCGGTATAGGGCAGGCCGGTCGTCAGCGACCTCGTTGGCGGCGAGATGAGCCATAGCGCTCACTCGCTCACCAAGGAGGTTCACCGCAGCGCTCGTCGCGCGATCGACGACCGACTCCTCAAGATAGCGCGTGGTGAGCATAGGGCTTTGCAAGACTCGCACGAGCAAACGCCTGTTGGAGGGATTGAGCCCCTTGACGGAGGCAAGCCAGCTGTCCACCAGGGCAGGGTCGGGCGGCCACGCCTCCTGCGGCGCCTGGGACGCGCCTGGCCCCTGGTCCGTCGGCTCGGGCGGAACATCCACTATCTTGGTCGCGATCTCTCCGACAGTGATGCCATCCACCTGCCTGTCCCACAGTCGCGTACTGAACCCGCCTGAGGCCTCGACCTCTTCGGGCGGTTCATCGAGTATCGCAAGGAAGGACACGACCTCTTCCGCGGTGACTCCGGCATGGAAGCGCACGTCACTCAGGTGATAGGCATACAACTCACGTGCGAAAGCGATGAACGCGGCTCGACCGGGTAGTAGTGGAAGACCCCCATAGAAGAGACCGTCCTTGGTGACCGTGAGCCGCACCGTGGGAGAACTCTGGAGCGCTCCCCGGAGTATCTTCACCACCTCGGCGGCGTTCTCCCTCGGTATATTGCTGGCGGCAGGGTACAGTCTGACCGCCTTGCGAGTCACCAGGAGCTGCTTGACCAGCCCCTCGATCTGCGCAGGTGCGCGCTCACCGCTTGTCTGTGCGCCCACTCGGAGGATCCCCACCAGTCAAGACACGGCCACGCTGCCAAGGTGGTCCGGCACAAGAACGCGTTCATGCTCATTATGCCGCGAGCGTCCCGGCGGTGCTATGATCGCGCGCATGAATCCCCGACGAACGCGCATCCTACTTGCCTCGGCATCACCTCGACGCCGGAGGCTGATCTCGTGGCTCGGTGTAGACGCCGACGTCACGCACGTGACGACCCCGGAAGACCTCTCGGCCGGACTTGTGCCTTCTCGCCTTGCGATGCGTATAGCGCAGGAGAAGGCTCTCGCTGTCCCAGCCGACGACCGGCTCGTCCTTGCGTGCGACACCATCGTGGTGCTCGACGACGCTGTCCTCGGCAAACCGGCCGACTCCGGCGACGCGCGCCGGATGCTGCGGCTCTTATCGGGCACAGAGCACTCCGTCATGACCGGCGTGGCCCTCAGAGCTCCCGCATCACAAGCGGTCGTCTCGTTCTCGGTCACTACGCGCGTCCGGATGAGGGAGCTGACAGAAGCTGAAATCGACGCCTGGATCGCCCAGGGCGAGTGCCTCGGTTGCGCAGGTGGGTACAACATCGAGCGCCACCTCGCCAGCGTGGATCCCGATGAGTGCTTCAACAACGTCGCGGGGCTCCCCTTGTGTCACGTATACGTCGCGCTTCGCAACCACGAGGCCGGCGCCACTGTCGAGGGGCTCACCTCGCCCATCGCCCGATGCGACGCCGCTCTCGGACGCACCTGTTTGCTGGGACCTCGTGTCTGTGAGGTCTAGCTGCGCTCCGCCACCACGATGATGCTCTCGTCGGCATCGCGATCGAAGTCCTTGCCCGAATGATCGCCGAACAGGCGGAGCGCGCCGAACCCTGCCGTTTCAAGTTCTCTCGAAATCACGTCATGCGGGATCGCCAAGTGGAGCGACCGCCGTGAGCGCAGATCCCAGCCTCCGCTGGGGTCGCGAGAGAGCGTCTCGGGCCAGCTTTCGAGGGTATGACGCGAGTCCCGTACACGCGCATCTCTTGCAAGCGTCACGAAATCGAACAAGATCCCGTCGCGTTCCGGTGTGTAGTCGAGCACCCGCAAGAAGAACTTGTCCCCTTCCGGTGTTTCTCGGAACACCGGCTGCATCGTACGGACACGGTGGGTGATGAGACGGTAGTGGTTGAGGTAGTGCAAGACGAGCACCCCGCCTGGACGCAGTACCTCCGCGAGATCCGAGAGTGCCGAGCGCAGACCGTCTATCGACCGCACATGCGGCAGGGCATTCCCGGTGCACGTGACTGCGTCGACCTTCTCGCCGACGATTCCCGCGACCTCGCCGAACCCGCCCTGCACGATCCGCACGTCGCTCGACAGGCGCTTCGCGTTGTCGCGCGCGAGCTCGAGCATGTCCGGGCTCGGGTCGATCGCCCACACATCCAGACCCCACGAGCGGAACATGATGGCGTGACGAGCGCTGCCGGCGCCCACGTCTACGACCGTCTCAACGTGATGTTCGGCGAAAAGCTTCTGGAAGAACGGGGCTTCTCGGGAAAGGCGACGGTCCCAATCCACCAGCTCATCGTACTCACGCTCGCCGTTGCGCTTCCTCCACGTCACGGTGACTCCTACTCATCCATCCGGAATATCCGAGCGGCATTGCCTCGCAGGACCAGGTCCTTGTCGCGCGCCGAAAGCCCTAGCTCTTCTAGGGTGCGCATCTGCTGGAACTTGATCCACTTGCGATACGGTGCGGTCGTTCCCGAGTCCGTCCCGAACAACACCCTCTCAGGGCCGAGGGCCGTAAGAGCCCGGTCGAAGATCTCCGAAAGCGTATACCCGTGCGGGTCGTAGTCCCGCCAGTTGTTCGTGCCCGACGTGTCGACACACACGTTCTTGCACTGGTAGCCGAGACGCAGCACCTCATGAAGGTATCCAGCGCCGAAGTGCGCGATCACGAAAGTCACATCGGGATGGTCTCTCGCGACAGGCGACAGGTCGGTCGGATCCGCGTACCGGAGGTCGCCGGTGGGATCGACCGTCACGCCATAGTGCACCGTGATCGCCGCACCGAGCTCCGACGCTTTGTCGAACAGCGGGCGGCATGCAGGATCTGACAGCCGGTACGCCCTGTTCGACGGATAGAGCTTGACCCCCTTGAAGCCGGCAGCCATCTCACGCTCCAACAGAGTGGGCGCGTGCGGCGAACGGGGGTCCATGTTGCACAGTGCGGCGATGTGCCCGCGCGCGGAAGCGATAAAGTCTCGCGTGTACTGAGAGTCTTCGAGCACGGACACCACGAGAGCCTTCGCCACACCCGCGTCCGAAAGCCGCGCTACGTACCACTGTGCCATGGCTGCTGCGTCCAGGTCCGGGACCTTCTCCTGTCTGCGCCCGAACCGTCCCTCTTCGAGTGCTCGGCGCCACTTCGGATCGGCAGCAGGATCCCTGTCGATGACTTCCCGGAACATCGGGAGCGCAAAGAGGTGGACGTGTGCGTCAATGACGTCTCCCGGACGAGTAGGAGCCGCAATATCAAGTCCGGGTGCCTGGGGCCCGCTCACGCGACAGGCTCCTTCGGCGCGGCAGGAGGCTGCGGAGGTGCTCCTCCATCACTGGGCTCCTGAGGCATGATGACGGCGAGCAGGAAGTACACCACCATGGCGGAACCGAAGTCAACCAGCAACGCGAAGGCCAAATAGGCAAGGCGGGCGATCGCGGGATCGAGACCGAAATACCGCGCGAGCCCACCGAGTACTCCGAACACCCACTTGTCCGATCGGGACTTGTACAACCGGGTGCCCTTTGCAGGCAGACTGATCGTGCTTCCAGAGCGCGAGAGCAGGATGACCGCGACACCTATCGCGATGAGAGCAAGGGCGTCATCCGCTCGCCGCACGTACGACCACGCGCGAAACATGACAGGCGGGATCACATCCAGCCGCACCGCAGTGAGCCATGCCCCAGCGGCCACCAGCGCGATACCGACAACGACCAGCACGTCGCTGCGACCTGATCTTTGAGGATCACTCACGGGTTCCTCCTAGTAGAATTCGACGATCACGTTCCCGATACCAGAGTCGACGGTGATGTCCCAAAATGCATGATTTGGCAGCGACGTGGTCTCGTAGACTTCTGCGTCGCCCTTCCCGTCGACCTTGGTCATCCCCTTCGGCATGCTCAGGTGCGAAAGCCCTTCTTCTGCTGCTACCCGCACGGCCTGACCCTTCTTGATGCGCAGGGTCACAGTGGAGACGCCCGCGTCGATCACGACAGGTACTCCGTCGGGGCTTGCGTTCCGATCGACGGTTCCAAGCGTCACGGTGCCTTGCGACACGCCCAGATCCACTTCAAGCGCGGTGAGCGTGAGGCCACTCAGGTCGGCATCGAGGCGGCTCACTCCTGTGTCGATAGAAAGATCCCATGCAACGTGACGGTCGAGAGTCGCGTCGAGACGGGTCGGCGGACCGGTTGTCGGAAGCACCCACGGGCCACTTCCCAGCCCGATGAGTACATCCGCGGTGTCCCCCGAGACATCGGTCTCAAACTCCGGCTCGTAGAAGGAAGCGCCTCGCGCGGAGGCCAGGTGTGTACCCGCCCCTACGCTGAGCGTCCCGGCCGTGCCCCTTATGACGGCGCGGCCGCGCTCCACCGCGGGCTCATGCGGAGCCGTTCGGGTGAACTCTTTGGACTCGCGACCGTCGATCACGATGACTGGTGACACACCGCTCTCACGTGCGCTTGCCGGCATCGCCAGCGCGCCGTACGCAAGCCCGCCCACGATCACGAGCACAGCGGCAACCCGCAACCACGCCTTGTGCGTGCCTCGGCCGATCGTGTCTAGACCCGCCGATACCAGCAACAGGGGCCACAAAGACAGGATGTTCCACCACACACCCCACGGCAGACGGCCCAGCATGTTCGCCAGAAGGATCAGTCCGACCGCAATGAGCGTGAGACCCTCTGCCACACGCCTTGCCTCCATCAGCGACGCACCCCTTTAGCAATCGCGCTTATACCGAGAGCGATGATCACTACTGGCCAGAAACGCCAGATGTCGAGGTCCGTGAAACGCTCGACCAAGAGCAGAACGCCGACGACCACCAGCGCGATCCCCACCCGAACGCCTCGTGAACGTGCACGCGAGGTAGACCCCGACTCCACGACCTTCGATTGCGCGGCCGGTTCGAAGGGCAACGGCGACGCAGGGACCTGGGCCGACGTGGCCGGCTGCCCTGTGCCCTGTGGGGGCGTGCCTTCTTGAGGGTTTCCAAGGGGTTCCTCGGGGACCACCACCGCCATGATGACATACGCTAGAAGCAGGCCGCCTCGGGTGAGCACCATCCCCACTGCCACCAGAATCCGCAACAGCGTGGGGTCGATGTCCAAGTAGTCTGCGAGACCACCGCAGACACCTGCAACCACCCGGTCAGTCCTGCTGCGGTAGAGCCTCTTCTCCATTCTTGCCTCCCACTTCGTCTTGCTGCGGACGACGCGTCAGTCGAAGCCGCGAAACCCTTCTGCGCCGCACTGCTTCGACGCGCACAGTGAGGTCACCCCGAGTCAGGACCTCTCCCGGAGACGGGATATGGCCCAGCTCCATCAGTACCCAGCCTGCCACGGTGTCGTACTCTTCCGATTCGGGGATATCCAACCCGAGTGTCTCCCGGGCCTCGTCTACCGAGAACCGTCCGTCTATGACCCACTCATTGGGTCCCAGGGTGGTGACGTACCTTCGCTCTTCATCGAACTCGTCGGCGATCTCGCCGATTATCTCTTCCACGATGTCCTCGATTGTGACGATCCCGGCGGTACCCCCATACTCGTCGACCACCACTGCCAAGTGATTATGCGCCGCTTGCATGTCCGAGAGCATCGGCAAGATCGGCTTCGTCTCGGGCACGAACACAGCCGGGCGAAGGAAAGCACTGACCGGCTCCTGGAGGCGCCCCGCCGAGGCCGGACCCACCAGGTCCTTCAGCAGCAATATCCCTACGATGGTGTCAGGGTCGTCGTGATACACAGGCAACCGTGAGTAGCCCGAGGTCCGGAAGACCTGGATCGCCTCGGCCACGGTGGTGGTGTCCTCGAGCATCACCGCATCGACTCGCGGCACCATCACTTCCCGAGCGACGGTATCACCAAGTTCGAGGATCTCGTGGATCATGCGTTTCTCCTCGTCAAGGAGTGTGCCTTGCTCTGTGACGAGGAGTTTGATCTCTTCTTCGGTCACACCAGGACGCACCGCTC
The DNA here is from genome assembly GCA_021372825.1 of Actinomycetes bacterium. Taxonomy (GTDB): domain Bacteria; phylum Actinomycetota; class Coriobacteriia; order Anaerosomatales; family Anaerosomataceae; genus JAJFTR01. The sequence goes on along the minus strand of JAJFTR010000071.1, from coordinate 31,661 downwards.
CGGGACGTACGCCGAGCATTCGCGCGGCCGCATCGGTACTCCACGCGAGCACCCAGATGACCGGCGCTGCTACACGCTGGAGGACACTCACTGGTACTGCGACCGCCTTAGCGACGCTCTCCGCCTTCTGGAGGCCGAGTCTTTTTGGAGCGAGCTCACCGAAGACCAGGGTCAGATACGAGATGACAAGTGTCACGAGTATCACTGAAAGCCCGCCGGCGATGCTGGTGAGCCATTTCATCCCAAGACCTCTCAGCCACTCGGCAAGAGGCGCGGCGAGACTCACCGCTGCCGTCGCCGACGCTCCGAACCCCACAAGAGTGATCCCTACTTGGATCGCGGCGAGGAAGCGAGAGGGGTCTGCGGTCACGCGGAGGACAGCCTGTGCACGCGATGATCCCTCCTCCGCCTCAGCTTTTATCACCGCGCGCCGCGCGCTCACAAGTGCGATCTCGGCAGCCGCGAAGTAGCCGTTGATCACGATGAGGAGCAAGACGAGAAGGATCTGTCGGAGGAGTGGGTCCATGCGCATAAGGTTACCGTAAGTGGCGTCCGAATAACGGGCCGGGCAGGCGAATCGACGCGTGCTTTGGATAGACGCGACCTGCCGCACCCTTCACAATCGACATCGGACCGGCACCGAAGGGGGGTAGCGATGCCAGAGGACCCAGCACAGCAAGCCATTGAGGCTGCGGTCCGAGCCCTTGCTGCCGCCGTGAGGACACTCCGGTTGTATCCTCCCGCCAGCCCCATCCCGCGCCAATTCTCTGGCGGCAGACATATACGGTGAGAACATGCTCGCCACGTCCGCGACGCTCGCAGGCCTGCCGATCAGCGATCGGCTCGACGACGTGCTGGCCGGTCAGGAAGAGCGCGCGCGGTACCTACATCCGCGCGTCGGCGCCGACATCCTTTCACGCTTGCCGGACGACGACTACATCACCCATCCCTACAGCAGGATCTTAGCAGTCGCGGACCGATACGAGCGGCTCACCGCCGCCAGTCCGCACGGATACGGTCTCACCCCTGACCAGGCGGTCATACAGCTGCTACGTGATGTGCCAAGCCTGCTGGACGAGACGTTCACGCGGCTGCTCGTCAGGGCCCTCGGGGTCTTCCCGATAGGGTGTCTGGTCCGGATGTCCGACCACTCGGTCGGCGTCGTCTGCGCACCCGGAGTCCGGCCGATGATGCCGAGAGTCCGCATCGTGTACGACGCCTCAGGTCTTGAGGTGAGTCCCGCTCGCGAGATAGACACGCAGGATGCGGATGTGACCATCGTCGAGATCATCGCGCCAGAGAACTTGGCGGTGACGGTTTCCGATCACCTGTGACCGAACTCCACCAGGTCCCCTATACCCCCGTGTGCGGATTGATCTTGTGCAAGACGAGCGCGATCAGCGCAAGGCGACGCCCCCGCTCCTGACAGCTTTCCACGAACTTCGTAATGGTCTCGCGCATCTCTGGCGAGGGTCGATACCGGATCAAGCCACCCGCAAGGGTGAGGATCCTGCCCTCCACGAGAGCGTCGATCTCGGGCTCCAGCTCTTCGACTCGGCGCCCAAGGCGCGAGGCAAGGCCCTCAAGATCGAGAACCGCATCCGGGTTACGGTGGAAGAATACAAGGATATCCCAGGTCAGAAGCGATCTGACGTGCTGATCGACAAATGCTATGACCGAAGGTCCGAGGACCCCCTCGAGATCGTACACCCGTCGTCCTTCTCGTCCGTGTGGTCGAACCAGTCACGTCCGGGCACTTGTACCCTCTTCGGTGAGCGCCGTTCTTAGCGAGCGGCCGCACCTCGCCCACGCACAAGTACCCAGTCCGAAGTGTAGCGCATGACGCCGCTGTTTCCACATTCTCAGAGCAAGCGGCACTCACCAGCCACTGAACGGTCATCGCTGACGACGAAAGGCGCGACAAGCGGTGCTCCGTGGAAATCACTACGACACTTTCCGGAGCCGGATCACTCCTTGAGCTCACAGATGCGTTGCATCCTCGCAGCAAGGATGAAAAGACCGGCCGAGACCACCATCGGGGCTATGAGAACTGCAGTCATCACGAACCACACACCGGTCTCCCACGACGCAACGATCCCCCAGACGACGGTGGCTACCGCGCCTGCGAGCAGAAGTACCGCCGCAAGATTCTCGTAGAACCATCCGATTGCGAGAATCACGACGACGATGGCCAAAGGAAGAAGTGCGCTCTGCGCGGACTCGAACACCCCTTTGTCCCGGTAGCCGAAGTCCATACCGAAGATAGCTGCCATCCAGAAGATGCCACCCAGACCTACGAAGATGCGAGCGAAGAGCCGTTCGAGGTTCATCTCCTCTGTCTTGCACACTTTGGTCGTCAGGTCCATGCGCGTTCCTCTCCTCTCTGCCTCACGCCAGCACTCGCCGCGTCACCGGGTTCATACCCCTGCTCGTGTCTCATGCACCGTAGCCCGAGAAGCTCTCAAAGGCGACCGACCCCTGTGCGAGCCGGAGTCCACTTACTACCGTACGCATGGCATCGACCATCCGCGGAGGGCCTGAGACCACCCAGTAGAACGCTTCCGGCCTCTCTATGTGGCGGTGGATCAGCGCCGCGTCGATGCGTCCTGTCTCGGATGACCACCCCCGCGCGGGCTCTTCGATCACTTCCACGAGGATGAAGCCCTCGCGGCTCTGGGCGAGCCCGCGGAACTCCTCGGCATAGGGCACGCTGTCCTCCGTGCGGTTGGCATAGAACAACGCCATCTTCGTTGGTTCGCCGCTGAGCACGAGGTCGCGGATGATGCTCCGCGCCGGAGTGATGCCCACGCCGCCTGTCAAGAACGCTGTCGGGCGTGAGCGATCGGGAAGCACAAGCCGCCCCCCGGGGCCCGAGATGGTGACTTCCTCGCCTGGATGAAGCGCCTGAAGCGCCTCTTTGAATGCCGAGCCGGTAAGCCGTGTGGTGAGTTCGATACCGGGATCCTGGGGAGCATTCGCATGTGAGAAGTGCTTCGTCTGGACCCCTTCGTGCGTACTCAATGTGAGGGTGAAGAACTGTCCCGCGCGAAACGTGTACCCGGTCGGGCGAGTGAAACGGAACGTACCGGTGCTCTCTCCGCACGGCGCGTATCCGAGAAACCGGGCTTTACCTTGCACTAGAGGGTTGGCCACTTTCGCTCCTCCAGACCGGTATGAACCGTCGACTCGGTTCTTACCCTCATGCGCTGTCATCCCCGACACTCTTCGGCGAACTCGCAGGACTCCGGCTGTGTCGTGCCGTATTGACCACCGTACGGCAAGTACCTGCGAAGTGAGGGCGCACAGGCTCTCCAACCCGCTCGACGTCCAGGGGCCAGATGTTCCAGCGCGCCATCATATGCACCGACCTGTCGCCCTCGTCCGACAGCATCGTCGCGTGCGCGGGTGCGCTGGGAGTCCTCGGGGTCCGCGAGGCGATACTCACCCACATCATCGATATCGCCGAAGGGATGCCCTCCTCTGCGCGACGAGATGTCGACGCCTTGTTCGGACGTCAAGCCCGTGACTTGGAGACGGCGGGCATTCGTGTCAAGGTGGACACATCGGTCGGCTATCCCTCATATGCGATCGAGGAGGTCGCCGAGCGACACGATGCCGACCTCATCGTGATCGGATCGCATCGCAAAGGGCTCTTTGCGACGACCTTCTCTGGCAGCGTGTCCTCTGACGTGGTACGCATCAGCACCCGGCCCGTTCTGCTCGCCGTCCTCGCCGCGCTCGGATCGAACGAGAGCAGTCAGGCGGTGTGTGCTCGGCTGCTTCATCACGTACTCGCCCCTCTAGACTCGTCACCGGGGTCAGAGGTGGTCGCTCAGTACCTACTCGCATTGGCTGGGCGTGGCCTGGTCTCTGCGGACCTGCTCCACGTCATGAGTGACGCGGACAACACTGCCAGAAGACGCGCCATGTCTGACGAGCTCGAAGGGCTCGCACTCGCTCTCACAGACGCCGGAGTCCATGTCATGACGCAGATCGTCCGAGGCGACCCGGGCAAGGAGGTCGCCCAGCGAGCCTCTGCCGGGCATCACACACTGGTCGTACTCGCTCCCCGCTGCGAGAGCAACACGGGATACCCGCTCGGCAGCGTCACCCACGCGGTCATACAGGCGACGGCCGCTCCCGCTCTGCTGATACCACCCAACTGCCGGAGACGACCGGGCTAGGGGCGAGGCAAGACGAACAGCATCACTGCAAGAAAGTGGCATACGCTGCCAGCCAGAACGAACAGATGCCACACCATGTGCATGTACGGGACCCGCTTGAGGATGTAGAAGACCGTCCCCAGAGTGTACGCCAGCCCACCGGCAACAAGCAGCCATACCCCACCCGAAGGGAGATTCGCCACCAGCGGTCTGATGGCGACCACAACAAGCCAGCCCATGGCGATATAGAGCGGCAGCGACATCCACTTGGGACGGTCGATCGCGAAGGCCTCCAGTACTACGCCAGCAAGCGCAAGTCCCCATACAATGCCGAACAGCCACCAGCCGCCGCTGTCGCGCAGGGTGACAAGAGTGAACGGCGTATACGTCCCGGCAATCAGCAAGTAGATGCTCGAGTGGTCGACTATCCTGAGCACGCGGCGCGCCTTCTCATGCTGGATGCTGTGGTACAGAGTCGACGCCAGATACAACACGACGAGCGTGACCCCATACACGATCGCACTCGCCAAATGCCATCCGTTCCCCCAAATGGCTGCGAACACGACGAGCAGCGTCAGGGCTGCAACGCTGAGCGCGACCCCAAGGCCGTGCGTGATCGCATTCGCAATCTCCTCACCGAGAGAATACGGCCGCGCTTGCTTCTTCGTCTCCGTAGGCTCATCGGGAATGGCGGCGCCTTCAAACGGCATGCGTGTCCCCCGAGGTCTCCGCAGCTTCATCCGGCCCCGAAGCGGGACAGTGCGCCGGGAACGACAACGTGAACACTGATCCTACACCGGGCTCACTCTCGGCGTCGAGACGCCCCCCGATGACGTGCGCGATCCTGTGACACACCGCGAGTCCCAGACCGCTACCCCCATGTGCCACTGAACGACGCTGCGCGACCCGCCGAAACCCCTCGAACACATGAGGCAGCTCCTCGGCGGAGATACCCACGCCCGTGTCTGCGACCCGGACCACAGCATCCCCGTTGGGGATGATGTCGGCCTCTAGCACTATCGAGCCTTCGATCGTGTACTTGCTAGCATTCGAGAGGAGCTGTATCAGGACTTGCTCCACCTTGTTGCGATCAGTGTACACGGGGATGGGCGAGACGCGGGTCTTCACCTCCAGAGCGATACCACGTTCTGCGGCAGCCTGACGACCTCCGACCGCCACAGATTCGACCAGGTCACACAGATCGAACTCCTCAGGGATACACCGTTCGACCCCGGTGTTGAGCCGAGACAGCTCCACCAAGTCATCGGTGAGCTCAAGGAGCCTGCGCCCAGCGTCCTCAATCATCGCGACCTGACGGTGTTGTTCCTCGGTCAGCTCCCCTGCCAAGCCGACAGAAAGAGTCTCCGCAAAACCGATGATCGTCTGCAGAGGCGTGCGCAGCTCGACGCGCATGTCCTCGTAGAACGTCTCGGTAAGGTGAGTTGCGACTTGAAGCTCAGCGTTGCTGCGCATGAGATCGGCCGTACGCCTCTGCAGGAGGGCTTCGAGGTCTTGCTTGTACCTCTGCAGCTCATACTCGATTCGCCTGCGCTCGGTCACATCGTGCACGATCCCGTAGACGAGGTCCCGTCCCTGCACCGTGATCGGTCCTGCGTACATCTCGACCTCACGGACCGAACCGTCCGCAACCCGGTGTTTGAACTGAAAGTAATCGCGCGTCCGATCCACCGCTCGGTCGAGTTCGTCACGCACGTCTTCAGGTGCGCCGACGTCCAACTGAAGAATACTCATCGCCGTGAGATCCTCGTGCGGGTAGCCGTAGAACGTGCACGCGGCCGCGTTCGCGTCCACGACCTGCGACGAGATCGGATCGATGATCAACATCGGCATGTGACTGTGCTCGAACAGCGCCGCGTACCTCTGCTCGCTCTCCTGGAGTACGCGCGACGACCTCACGCGTTGCAGCATCGGTCCGAGCCGCGCAGCGAACAATCGAACGATGCCCCGAACGATGGCGGGCTCTCCTAGTTCGTGTCGAGCGTAGATCCCCAGGACACCGACCCTCTCTCCAGACGTGCCATGTAGCGCGCTCCCCGCAAAAGCCGTGAACCCTTGGCTTTGCGCCCATAGATCGTCAGGATGCGTCCTGCGAAGGTCAGGAGCGAACGACGCGGCTCGCCTCCCCGCCGCGGCAACGATCGGGGTTCCTGCCAATCGCCATTCGAAGCCAGAGAGCATCTCACCATCCTGGATCGCCGCGAGAGTGCGTCCACTGGATAGTCTGTCGGGCTCCACCTCAGCAACAGCACCTGCGTCGGCTTCGAGAGTCTCTACGAGTGCAGATAGGATCTCGACGAAGAGCGCCTCGTCTTCTGTTGACGAAGGGTCCAGAGGGCGATGGCGATGCTCGACAGCTGAACGCCCTGCCGGCGCGTCGCAACCAAGAAGCAGAGTACCGCCTTGCGTCTCCATCGTCGGCATTATCGGAAGGACGATGAAGGCAGCGTCGGCCGTGCCGCCCTCCGCGAGACGCACCTTCGTCGAGATCATCGCCGGGATCTCTGCGCCCGCCTCCCTCGAGGCCACGAGCTCCCCCACGTCCATCCCGTCGAAGGTCAGGATGCGCCGTTCAAGACGATCAGGCGAGGCTGCCATCATCGGTTCCGCAAGACTGTTGCATGATACGATCCATCCATCGGTGTCGTACTGCACCACGGGCACGGCCACGGTCTCGAACAGGGTGGTCAAGAACACCTGAGCCCCGCGAGTCCCCTCGTGGTGATGCTCGTCTTGGATCGGCGCCACACATTCTCCTTCGGCGGTTGGTGCGCGGGTATTCTTGATGGTGACATCACTACTGCTCAGACGCAATCACAGGAGTTGCGATGATAAAGCGGGCACGGGCGCACGTCTGGGTGACCGGAAAGGTTCAGGGGGTGTTCTTCCGCGCCTCGACGGCGCGACAAGCGGCCTCCCTGCATCTGGACGGATGGGTGCGCAATCTGCCAGACGGCCAAGTGGAAGCGGTGTTCGAAGGTGACAAGCACATGATCGAACAGGCACTTTCCTGGATCCAGGTAGGCCCGCCGGGAGCCGTCGTGGAACACGTCGACATCGCATGGGAGGAACCACAGGATGAGACCGGTTTCTCGATCAGGTAGTGATCCTTTGCCGCCCGCGTGCGGTCGTGAGCCCTACCCCTACGAGCGCAAGCGCCCCGCCGACGAGCGTGGGCAACGTAGGGACCTCGTGGATCCACAGCCACGCGATGACAGTCGCTGTCACAGGTTGCACGTAGAGGAAGCTCGAGGCGATCGAGGCCGGCAGTTTCGAGAGTGTGTGCGAGTAGAGCACGTAGGCGATAGCCCCCGGGAAGACCCCAAGGTACAGAGCTGAGGATATCGCGCTCGACGACGCCGATGGCAGCTGTGCGACAAGTCCAGGCAGGAACACCAGCATCGGGAGAGTGCCGAACCAGATGCAGTAGGAGGTGAACTCGAGCGCGCCATACCTGTCCAGCAGCGGCTTGGAGATCACGAAGTAGATCGCCGTGGACATCGCCGCGGCCAAGACCAATATCGCTGCCGGCTCGAAAGCGAGACCACCTCCGCTCCCACCCAGTGTCAGTACCGCGACACCGGAGAACGCAATCGCGATGCCAAGCCAGCCCCACCACGTCAGACGTTCGCCGAGCTTCATGTGAGCGAGTATCGCAGTGAACACGGGCCCCGAGGCTATGATCAGGCTCGCCGCGCTCGCCGACACGTTCGTCTCGCCGAAGTTGAGACACAAGTGATAAGCGGTGATGCCGAAGAGGCCCGCCGCCAGGAGCCTGCCCACATCTGCTCTTCGTGGCATCCGCATCCGGGTGAGGAAGCCGTAAGCGAGAAGGACCAGTGATGCGGTGCCGAACCGCAAGAGGGCAAGCTCACCTGGTCCGAAGCCCGTGAGACCTGCCTTGATGCCCGCGAACGCTGACGCCCACAGCACAAGTGCGATCGTCACTGAAGCGAGGGTGCGAGCTTCTATCTTCTCCGGCATGCGACTGCTCCCGAAAGATCGAGGGGTGAGTATGTAGCCTACCGCTACGTGCGGTCCTATGCGAGCGGGGAGCCGACGGCTGCCTCACTCGAACTTCAGGACGCGAGCACCGATGGCCATTGTGACGGCCGCGATGGTGAGCAGTATGAGCGAGGGAGTCACGGCGGCGCCGATCCCTTGGTTCCTCGCTACAATGTCGGTGAGTCCGCCCACCGCCCATCCCGTGGGGGTGAACGCCGCCACTGTCCTCATGAATGGGCTGACGACCTCGATCGGCCATAGACACCCGCCAAGCATGGCGAGACCGGTTGAGATCAGGGGACTCGCCCCGCTCATCTGGTCCCGGGAGCGCACAAGCGCCGAGACCATCACCGCCAGACCCGTTGCGGCGAGCACATACGACCCCAGTACCAGGAAGACCGCGACAGGATCACGATTCCATGGAACACCGAACGCCAGCCATCCTACGCACACGAGGATCGCTGCTTGTGTAGCGGCAGCGAGCGCGATCCCCGTGATCTTCCCTGCCATGACGGTTACCCGAGATACGGGCGCGACCAGTAACCGGCGCAGTGTGCCCTGCTCTCGCTCTTCAAGGATGCCCCCCGCGCAGCCGAAGGTCATGAACAGGATGAACCACACGGTGAAGCCGATGGAGCTCAGGGTCGTACCTTCGGCCATCACGGAATCTCCGCGGACCTGGGAAGGCGCCACCACTGTCTCTTCCGTATAGACCGGTGGCTTCGGCTCCCACCTCAGGTCGACGTCAGCGTATGCCGCATCGAAGGCGGCCGTGGCCTCCTGGGTGCTCGATCGGACTATGATCCTCGCCGCCTCCGCGTTGCCTGAAACACGCGTGGCAACGCCTTGAACGATCGAGACGACAGCGAGCGAACTCTCCGATGCCGGATTCCGTAGCACGTGGATCTCCGCGCCGTCGCCGCGCAGCCCATCGCCGAAGGACGCGGGAATGACGATCGCGACCGATGCGTCACCTTCAGCTATACGGTCAGTGGCGTCAGAAAGAGTGACTCGGACGGTCTCCAAGGACTCCTCAGAGTCGATGAGTTCGCCTACCCGCTTAGAGTACGCCGTGCTGTCTTCGTCGACGAACAAGACCTGCATGGGCTTGTCGGCGCCTTGCGCGAAGGCCGCGCCGAACAGCATCGTGAGTGCAAGAGGCAGGACGATCACCCCGACCACTTCACCCGGATTGCGGAGGAGTTGCAGGATGTTCAGCCATGCGAGGGCGGCGATCCTTGTCATCATTCGTACTTCAATCGCCACGTACCGAAGGCAAAGAGAGCGACGGCGATCAGGAGCACCGCGCCGACACCGGGAAGCACATCAGTGGTGCTCGCTCCTCTCATCAGGTCGAGTAGGCCGTCGACGGTCCAGTACACCGGTGATATGACCTGCACTGGCTGGAGAAACGAAGGGAGTTGCCCGGACGGTATCATCGATCCTCCGGTCGCCGCCAAGAACATGATGACACCCGGAGCGATAGCGCCGATCGCCCGCTCGCTCTTGGCCACCGCTGCGAGAGTCATCGCGAGACCTGCCGCAGCAAGGGTCTCGGCCAGACCGACGATAGCCACGCCAAGGACATCCCGTCCCCAATCGACCCCGAACAGGACGCGTGTCCCGCCGACCAGGACCACGAATTGACCGACACCGACCACCAGTACCCCTGCCGCCTTGCCCCCCACGACTGCGACCTTGCTGGCGGGTGTGGACAGCATGCGGGCGAGTGTCTGCTCGCGTCGTTCTTTGGCAAACGAGAATGCTCCGAACATGGAACCGAAGAGGAGGAACATGCCGGTCATGCCTGCCGCGTAGTACGAGATCATCGAGACCTGCTTCTCGACCCGCGTCTCGATCTCCATGACCGTGACGGTGTCGAGGGTGACCTTCGGTGCGCCTTCTGACGCAGGTACCGCAGGCGTCACCGCCTGTGTGGGTGCGCCACCGCGGATTCGTCCCCTCGAGCCTGGGTCCGTGTACCACTGCTCGAGGACGCGCATCGTGATGATCTGGGCCGAGACGTGCGCCGCGCCCGCACGTACCACATCTGACCAGATGCCGGCCGAGACCTTGGAACCCGGGTCCCGCAGCACCTTGAGAGCGACCGGCTGACCAGCCTGGATCATCTCGGTCAGGTCCCGGGGAATCACCAGTGCGCCCGTGAGGTCACCTCGCTCGATATCGGCGCGGACCTGCTCGGCATCGTCGCGCACGTCGATGTCGAAGATCGCGCCTGACTCCTCGGACGCGATGAACCCCTGAACGAGCCTGTCTCCCACGTCCCCCTCATCCTGGTTGACGATCGCGACTCTGATGTCCAGTGAATCCCCCTGACCGATTCCGCCGAGCGCCGAGCCGAGGATGAAGATGAGCGCGAGCGGCATGGCGAGCATCACGATCAGCGCCCCTTTGTCCCGCAGAAGCACGAGCGCGTCCTTCTCCGCGATGTTCAGCAACTCGCGCATGTCAGTCGCGCAGGCTCTTGCCGGTGAGATGCAGGAACACACTCTCGAGATCGGGCTCGGTGACAGAGAGGGACGTCACATGTGCTCCTTCGGACTCGAGCGTGACCACCAGCTCGCCGAGCAGGGATCCGCTGCTCGGAGTGAGCACCTGCACTGTGTCGTCCACGCGGTCTACCCGCTTGACGCCCTCGATCCCGGCCACTCGCTCGATCACGGCGTCGCTCGCCTCGGCGAGTCTGACTTCTATGACGTCCATACCGCCCACGACATCTCGCAGATCATCCAACGTGCCCATCGCGATGACACGGCCGTGGTCCATGATCGCGATGCGGTCGCACAGATACTCGACTTCTTCCATGTAGTGGCTGGTGTAAAGGACCGTCATGCCTTGGGCGTTGAGGCTCTTGACCGTTTCCAGGATGTGGTTCCTGCTTTGCGGATCGATGCCGACTGTCGGCTCGTCCATGAGCAGGACACGTGGATGGTGCAGCACGCCCGCTGCGATGTTGATTCGCCTCTTCATGCCCCCCGAGTACCTCTCGACCCGGTCGTGGGCACGGTCCGCAAGCCCTGCGAGATCGAGAGCGTCGTCGATCGCCGCAGAGAGCGTGTTGCCCCTCAGGCCATACATCCGTCCCCAAAACGCGAGGTTCTCTCGCGCAGAAAGCGTGGGGTAGAGCGCGACTTCCTGGGGGACGACGCCGAGAACAGCCTTGACGGCTGCAGCGTCGTGCGAAATCGAATGTCCGTCGATGATCGCGTCTCCTTCAGTCGGACTGATGAGGCACGAGAGCATCGAGATCATCGTCGTCTTGCCCGCGCCGTTCGGGCCGAGAAGACCGAATATCTCCCCCTCGGAGATATCGAACGTGACTCCATCGACAGCGACCAGATCTCCGAACTTCTTGCCCAACCCATGCACCTGGACGATGTCGCTCATATTTCCCTCGCCGTCAGTGGCTACGTTGTACCAACAGCGTAGCGCAGCAGCACGTAGCCCGTCAGCACCGTGATCGTAGTCTGGGCGACTCGTACTTGCCGAGCAGGTGAGGAGCATGGCGACGCCACACATCGAAGCGCTTCTCGGACTCGATGACCCTTCAGGGGCGGTGACCAGCCTTACTCCGTGTTCCTCGCGAGGTCCGAAGAAAGGTGGTACGGGACGTCGACGGCGATGACGCCGGGCTCGACGAACAGCGCCTGCTTGATCCAGAAGGCCGTTTGATCGTGAAGCAAGAAGTCCACACGGTCCTCGGGCACGAACTCGGGGATGATCACGGTGATCGCATGGTCACGGTCCGGTCGTGGGATGCGTCGGATGTGGCGCAGGATGGGGTCGATGATCTCTCGGTACGGCGAGTCGATCACCGTCAAAGGAATCTCGATCCGGTACTCAGCCCACTTTCGCCGCATCTTCTCGCCCTGAGTCCCCGTGATATCCACGTATATGGCTTCCATGCTGTCAGCTCGCAGCGTTCGCGCATACTGGATCGCACGGACAAGGCGACGGTCGAAGGCGCCCACGAGTATCACCACGTGGTTGTGAAGGTCCTCATGTGTCGCAGGGTCGAGAACGTCGGGGTCACCCTTGGCGATTCGGAGTCTGAGCTCGACCTTCGTATAGTGGCGCTTGACCCACGCGAAGTACGCGACCAGCACGGGCACGACCAGGAGCACGATCCATGCGCCTTGAGAGAACTTCGCAATAGCGATCACCACCAGTACCACCGCTGTGGTGAGGGCGCCTAGACCATTCACGGCGATACTTGAGCGCCACCCCTCATCGCGGGATCGCAACCAATGCACGACCATGCCGCTCTGCGAGAGCGTGAAGGACGTGAACACACCGATGGCGTACAGCGGTATGAGGCGGTGGGTGTCGCCCCGGAAGACGATCAAGAGCAAGATCGCCACCGCGGTGAGCAGAAGGATGCCGTTGCTGTGCACCAGGCGGCGTCCTCGTTCCCGGAGTTGCTTGGGCAAGAAACCGTCGGACGCCATGAACGACGCCAGCCGAGGGAAGTCCGCGTACGATGTGTTCGCAGCGATCACGAGTATCGCGGCCGTAGCGACTTGCAGCAGGAAGTACAGGACGCCGCTCCCGAAGACGCCGCGCGCGAGTTGCGATATCACCGTCTCGGTGTGGCTCGGCTGTACGCCCGAGAACTGCGCAAGCGCGGTCGTGCCGACGAAGAGGAACAACAAGATGCCGGCCATCCATGAAAGAGTGGTGCGTGCGTTGCGCGCCTCAGGCTGGCGGAACGCCTGCACGCCGTTGGCGATCGCCTCCACACCTGTCATTGCCGTGCATCCCGAGGCGAACGCACGCAACAGCAAGAAGAGTGTGAGCGTACCCGCCGCACTCTCATAACCGTGTGCGGGGACCTCGATGGTCATGCCAAGTGCGACCTTGACAAGACCCGTGATGACAAGCGCCCCAAGCATGATGATGAACAAGTAGGTCGGGCCCGCAAAGAGCGCTCCTGACTCCCTGACTCCGCGAAGGTTCGCGAGGGCGAGCAGCACCGTGAGCGCGACTGCGATCTCCACGCGGTAAGGCATGAGTGTTGGAAAGGCGGACGTGATCGCCGACGTTCCAGCCGAGATGGACACCGCGACCGTTAGCGTGTAGTCGACCAGGAGCGATGCACCGGCGACGAGTCCCGGATACGTACCGAGATTCTCCTTGGCGACGATGTACGCTCCACCACCACTAGGATACGCCTTGATCGTCTGACGATACGAAGTGGCTACCACGAGGAGCAGAAGGCCGATCCCCGCCGCGATCGGAAGCGCGAGCTCGAGAGCGGCAGTGCCCGCGAGCACCAGCACAAGCAGTATCTCCTCGGTCGCATACGCCACAGACGAAAGAGCGTCGCTGGAAAAGACCGCGAGCGCGACAGGATTGCTCAGGCGCTGATGCGCTGATTCCTTGTTGTGGAGTGGATCGCCGAGAAGGACCTGCTTGAGCCGACCGGGCATGCCATCTCCAATCGTCCTGTGCGCCGGATGGAAGCCTACCTGTCCCTCGTCGTGAGGCGCAAGGGGACACATCGATGCCGATGCCGAGGAACAGAGCCGGCCGGTCTTGGTGCAGACCGGCCGAGCTGCGGATCGCTCTGGTGGAGACGAAGGGGCTCGAACCCTCGACCTCAGGCTTGCAAAGCCCGCGCTCTCCCAGCTGAGCTACGTCCCCGCGAGCGCAGATTATAGCACGAGCCGCTGCCTCACTGCGTCGGCAACACCACCGTGAACGTCGAGCCGCGTTCAGCAGCGTTCGTCAGCTCGATGCGACCTCCGAGAAGGCCCGCGAGGCGCGCTGAGATCGACAGACCGAGCCCCGTGCCGTCCGGCCGGCCGCCATTGGCTGCGGGAAGCTGGGTGAACGACTCGAAGATCCTTCGCCGGTCCGCATCCGCGATACCTGGCCCCGTATCTGAAACCGATATCCGGCACCAGCCTTCCTCTAGCGTGAGTCCCACTCGGATACCACCACGCTGAGTGAACTTGAGCGCGTTCGAAAGCAGGTTCAGCACAATCTGCCTGACCATCGTCGCGTCCGTGAGCACCGGTGTTTGGCAGTCGAGCCCGGACCATTCCAGATACAGACCTTTCTCGTGCGCCTGTGGTTCCACGCTCTCTACCACTTGCCGCGTCACCGCCGAGAGGTCACAGACCTCGAACACGGGCTCCATGCGTTCGGCCTCGATCTTGGACAGGTCGAGGACGTCATTGATGAGGTCCAGCAGGTGCTTGCCTGAATCGTTGATCATCGCGACTTGCCGCGCTTGCTCCTTCGTGAGTGGTCCCGCCAGCCCGTGCAGCAGGATGTCTGAGAACCCTATGATCGAGTTGAGGGGCGTTCTCAACTCGTGGCTCATGTTCGCGAGGAAGTCGCTCTTTGCTCGGCTTGCTTCTTCCACTTCGCGGTTGAGGCGCGCCAACTCCTCCGCCGCCTCCGCGGTGTCTTCGTACAGACTGTGCAGCTCTTCGTTGGACACCTCCAGCTCCTCGTTCGCCTGCTGCAGCTCCTCGGTGCGTTCATCCACGAGCCCTTCGAGGTGATCGCGGTACTCCGCGAGCGCCACCTCCGTCTGCCGGCGCTGGCTGATGTCGTTGATGAGCGCGACGAAGACCGGCCTTCCTCCCCGATCGACGAGTTGCAGGTAGACCTCGACAGGGTAGGTCGTGCCGTCGGCGCGCAAGTGAATAGTCTCGAAACGCAGCTGACGTGTGCTCCCTTCCAGCAGCGGTGCGATCAGCGCCCGGAAGCTTCGCTCGTCGAACTCCGGCTTGATATCGATGGGAGTCATCTCCCGGATCTTCTCGGGCGTGTAGCCCGTGTTCGCGCGGGCGCCTGCGTTGAAGTACTCGAACCTCAGGGTGCTCGGGTCGAAGACGTAGATCTCGTTAAGGCTCCTGTCCGTCACGTCGGCAAGCCACGCTCGCTCCGCCGAGACGCTGGCACGCTCCCGGACTGCGGCGGCGAGCGTCATCCCGGTGAGCGCCAAGATCACCACGAAAGTCTGGGCCCGGCCGATCCTCGTGAACGCTTCGCCGTCAGTGAAAGGACCGGCGCCCGCCCTGGTCGCCGCCACCGCGATCGCGGCGAGTATCGGCGTGAGGAGGGAGACGACGGGCGGCCCCATCCGCAGCGCCACCCACACGACGAAGGGGTACACGGGGTAGGGGAAGGACCCTGAGATCGGGACTTTCCCTACGAAGAATATGTATACGCTGAGCGCCGTGAACCCCAAGACTGCGAGCACGGCCTCTGCATGCGACGCCCTACCTTCGCGCGATGGGAGTCGCCACGAGCCTGATGTCATCACGATAGGCGCTCCACACGCGATGCCGAGAACATCGCCCGCGTACCACGCCCACGCGGAGAGGCCGAAGCCCGACGGCTCGATAAGGCCCGACAGAACAAGGAGGCCCGAACCGGCCAGAGCCGCCATCAAGGGCGGGATCAACATCCCCCACAGCACGAAGATCCGGACATCGAACAGGGTGGACAAGTCAGGATCGAAGCCCCGCTTACGAGAGATGAGGGTCGTCGCAAGCGCCGCCTCACCGACCCCGATGAGACTCAGCGCAAGACCGGGCCACAGCGACGCCCCAAGCCCCCAGGGGTGTGGAAGCAGGGCGAACACCGCCGACGCCGCCGCCAAGGACGGCCAGATCCTCCTGCCCCACAGGAGCATCAAGGCAAGCCCTAGCCCGGCAGGAAGCCACAGCGGATCAGGGTTCTCCGGCATAAGAGCGGCCGATGCGACCTCGACAGCAAGGTAGACGGCGCCCGACACCATCATCACCACGGCGGTACGTGGCGGCGAGTCGTTTCTGGTCATGCCTTCCCCTCGGTCAGAGCACGACTTCATGATAGATGTTCAGACCAAGTATGCCCCTCGCGACACACCGAATTCATGCGACTTTGCGCGTCCCGCAATCCGCACGAAACATCACGCCTCTACGCTTCCCAGATGTCGGGAGAAACCGGGCGTGGACGCACCGGGAAGACACGGGAGGTGAAGGCGTATGCGATTGCGAGAGAGGGCAGGGCGCGCACGGCTCACATGGCGAGACATCGCGCTCAGGGCAGGTGTCCGCACAGTCGCTCTTTGTCTGCTGGCGCTTGTCCTGATGACCGGCGCCGCTTGGGCGTCAGGGGATGCGACAGGCGCGCAGACAGGGACCGCCGCGGACGTCACCGCGACGACACCAGGGTCGCCGACGCTGCTCGAGGTTGCCGGGGACGTCGGGCATCTCGAGGTGGCGCTCAACGTGTTCTTCGTCATCGTCGGCGTGACGCTCATCTTCTTCATGCAAGCAGGGTTCATGCTTGTGGAGACGGGTTTCTGCAGGAGCAAGAACGCGGCCCATGTGGCGATGACCAACTTCGTCATCTTCGCGGTGGGAACCCTGGCCTATTGGGCTCTGGGTTTCGCTCTGCAGTTCGGCTCGTTCGGACCGATCGGTCTACTCGGCGGCGCCACCGGCGTGCTTGACGGTGATGCGTTCACTGTGTTCGGTCAGGCGATCGCGGGTACCAAGGGCTTCTTCTTGGGATCGCTCGGGGATGGGACCCTCGATGTAGGCGCTTTCGCCTTCTTCTTGTTCCAGTTGGTCTTCATGGATACCGCGGCGACCATTGTCACCGGCGCGATGGCCGAACGCTGGAAGTTCTCGGCCTTCATCCCGTTCGGTGTCTACATGGCGGTGTTCACGTATCCGCTCTACGGCATGTGGGTCTGGGGAGGCGGCTGGCTGGCCCAGCTGGGCGTGAACCTCGGCCTTGGGCACGGCGTCGTCGACTTCGCTGGTTCGTCGGTTGTGCACGCAGTGGGTGGTTTCTCGGCTCTCGCCGGCGCGATCGTGATCGGCCCGCGCATCGGCAAGTTCAAGACCGACGGGACACCGGTCGCCATGCCCGGCCACCACATACCTATGGCGGTTCTCGGCACGATCATCCTGGTGTTCGGGTGGATGGGGTTCAACGGGATGAGCACGCTGTCGGCAGGCGACCTGCGCTTCCCTATCATCATCGCCAACACCATGCTCTCGGGATCAGCTGGCGCGCTGGTGGCGATGTTCGTGGTGTGGAAGGTCTGGGGGCGGCCAGACCCCTCCATGACCGCCAACGGTATGCTCGCCGGTCTCGTGGCGATCACCGCCCCATGCGCGTTCGTGACCCCGTGGGCGTCGGTCATCATCGGAATGGTCGCGGGCGTGCTCGTGGTGGGGTCGGTCATCTTCTGGGAACGGGCCGTCAAGGTGGACGACCCGGTGGGCGCAATCTCCGTGCATGGGATCAACGGCCTGTGGGGGATGCTCGCACTAGGCTTGTTCGCGGACGGAACATACGGCGACGGCTGGAACGGCGTGAGCGGAGGAGTGAGGGGCCTTCTCTACGGCGACGGTGGACAGCTCGTCGCGCAGTCGATCGCGTGTGTGGTGGTGGCTGTGTGGGCGTTCGGCACGATGTACGCGTTCTTCAAGATCCAAGACAAGGTGCAGGGCATCCGGTCCTCGGAAGCAGACGAACTCGCCGGTCTGGACGCGACCGAGATGGGCGTGTTCGCGTATCCGGACCTCGCAGGAAGCGGAGCGCTCGGGGCGGGAACGTACATCGAGGGTCCTGTCGAGAGTGAGGCGTGACATGAGGAAGATCGAGGCGATCGTCCGGCCAGAGAAGCTCGGAGCCGTGAAGGATGCGCTT
The DNA here is from genome assembly GCA_021372825.1 of Actinomycetes bacterium. Lineage (GTDB taxonomy): Bacteria > Actinomycetota > Coriobacteriia > Anaerosomatales > Anaerosomataceae > JAJFTR01. The sequence goes on along the minus strand of JAJFTR010000071.1, from coordinate 13,788 downwards.
GTCGCGCTCGGACACGCGGGTCTTACCGTGACCGAGGTGAAAGGACACGGCATCCAGAAAGGCGTGACTCAGCAGTGGCGAGGTCAGGAGTACTCCATCGACCTTCTGCCGAAGATCATGGTGATGGCGGTCGTGAACGACCACGAGGTAGCTGACGTGGTGGATGCGATCTGTGACGCGGCGCGCACCGGCATGATCGGTGATGGGAAGATCTTCGTAAGCGGCGTGGAAGACATCATCCGTATTCGCACCGGCGAAAGGGGGACCGACGCGCTTTGACGCGGCTTGTAGGCGTTATCGCAAGGACAAGAAGGCGGGCGCTCTCGCGTCCGCCTTCGAAGTTCCAATGGCCGGGACCGCCTTCGCACCGCCCGAGGCGCCTTCCCAATGGGCTCTCCTTGGAGTCTGGTGGCCGACGAAACCCTCCCGCCGGTCGCACCTCCCGGATCATCCAGGGGCTTATGCCCGATCTCCCCTTTGGATCGCGCCCCATCATATGAATCGACTTGAAGGCTTCCTGCTCGCCGCCGCACAGGCGCCGCGCATGCTTTGATCAAGCCACGTCACATTGCGATCCTTGAGGGGAGTCTCCCTCTGCCGTCCCGGCCGAAAACGTGGCACTCAGCATTCCGACTCGAGATCGCCTCACCTCCTTGATCGCCTCTTCTCGAGCAGCAGGCTGACTGCTCTTCTGCGTCTGATATACCCCCTGCATGTTTGGACGAATCCGTTATGAAAGGACCGGAATCACCCGCCTTCGTGTCACAATAGGGCCCGGGACGGGCGCTCACCGCGCGCGGCCCGGCGCGTCAGACGGGGAACGCGGCGGAGAGTGTACACATGCCCGATCCGGCGAAGCACGTAGATTGGACCATACCGGCGGACAGCGAGCCGCTCCGAACCGAGCTTCTCAGTACGGAGCGCCTCGCCGACACAGCGCGCGCACTCGCCAGTACCCAGTGCTGGACGGTCGACACTCAGTCGCGGACCGTCCCGCTCTTGAGCGTCCTTGACCGGGCCGAAGTCACGATTGAGAAGATCTACACCCTGCTTGCGACGGATGCGCGAAACCAGGCCCCCATCTCCGTGTCGGCGGAATGGCTCCTCGACAACTACTACCTCGTGGAAGAGCAGATCCGCACCGTGCGGGACGACCTCCCCGCCGACTACGGACTCGAGCTGCCTCGTCTGTGCGAGGGCAGCCTCCGCGGATACCCTCGCATCTTCGAGGCGATGCTCTTGCTCGTCTCAGCTTCAGACGCTCGCCTCGATCGCGAGCGTCTGATACGGTTCGTGATGGCGTTCCAAGACTCCTCGCCCCTCACGATCGGCGAGGTCTGGGCCATCCCGATCATGCTGCGAATCGCGCTCGTCGACAACGTACGTCGGCTCAGCGCGCGTATCAGCGCTTCGCACACGGCGATCAAGGAGGCCGACGCCTGGGCCGACCGTGTGCTCGAAGCTCTGCAATCGGCCAGCGCGCATGTCGAACAGGTCATGCATGAACTCGAGCGCGCGCGTCCGACCCCGTCACCTGCGTTCCTCATAAGATTCAGCCAGCGTCTCCAAGACCACGAGGACGCGGACGCGGCGGTTCTGTGGGCGGACCACAAGATGGCAGAGCGCGGGGTTTCCTACGAGGCGCTCGCGTTCGAGGAGCATCAAGAACAAGCCGCCGATCAAGTGTCGATCGCCAACACCATCACCAGCATCCGCTTCTTGGGCGCGCTCGAATGGCGGGAGTTCTTCGAGACGTGCTCGCTCGTGGAGCAGATCCTGCGCGAGGACCCCGCAGGCGTGTATTCACGTATGGACTTCGTCTCTCGTGACCGGTATCGCCACGCCGTCGAGATGCTTGCGCGACGTTCTCCGAGAACCGAGATCGAGATAGCCGAGGCCGCGGTGAGTCTTGCTCTTGAGTCGCTTTCCGCAGACGCATCTGACCCATCTGCGGCACATGTCGGTTTCTACCTCATCAGTACCGGGAGACTTGCGTTCGAGCAGTGTGTCGGCTATCGCCCCCGGTTGCGGGAGCGGCTGTATCGGGGTCCACTTGCCAGCAAGGGACTGGTCTACTGGGGACTGTTCGCTCTCATCACGATCGTGCTTGCGGCGCTTCTGACCTCATACGTCGTTTGCTACAACGCAAGTCTGGCATGGACAGTCGCCCTGGTCGTGTTCTCGCTTGCTCCTCTCGCCGGTCTTGCCCTTGATGTGGTGAACCGCCTCGCCACCCATCTGTGGCCCGCCAGAGTGCTCCCCAAGCTCGACTTCCACGAGCCTGTTGCAGCCGCGCACCGCACCATGGTCGTCATTCCCGCGCTTCTGACATCACCGCAAGCCACCCAGCACATCATCGACAACTTGGAGATCGCCTACCTTTCCAACCGCGACCCCAACATCTTGTTCGGGTTGATCGGTGATCTGCCCGCACATGCCGCGGAGGTGGCTCCGGGCGACGCGGCGGTCATCGATGCGGCACGCCACGGGATATCGGCTTTGAATGAAGCATACCGAGAGAACGGCATAGCGCCCTTCTCGTTGTTCATACGTGGACGGTCCTTCAACGGCGCCGACGAAGTATGGATGGGCTGGGAACGTAAGCGCGGAGCACTCGAGGAGTTCAACCGTCTGCTCCGCGGATCCAACGACACCAGTTTCTCCGTGTGTGACACGGATCGCCGCGCATTGGCGAGCGTCACCTTCGTGATCACCCTGGATGCCGACACGGTCTTACCGCACGATGGAGCGCGCAAACTCATCTCCACGATCGCACACCCCCTGAACAGAGCTCAGATCGATGTTGATCGACGCCGCGTGCTCAGAGGGTACGGCCTTGTCCAACCTCGCGTGAGCATGTCTCTTGAGAGCGCCGAGCGTTCACCCTTCGCGTGGATGCACTCCGGGCAGATCGGGATCGATCCTTACGCAGGGGCCGTCTCGGACGCATACCAAGACGTGTTCGGCGAGGGTTCCTTCACGGGAAAAGGGATCTACGAGGTCGACGTCTACAACGCTGTCCTGCAGGGTCGTCTGCCCGAGAACACCCTGCTGAGCCATGACCTCCTTGAGGGCAGCTACCTCAGGACAGCGCTCGCCAGCGACATCGAAGTGCTCGACGACCAGCCCTCCAGCTATGTCTCGCACACCGCACGTTCGCATCGGTGGGTACGCGGTGATTGGCAGACCCTCCCCTGGTTAGGGCGCATGGTACCTACGCGAACGGGACGTGAGCGAAATCCGCTCACGATGCTGCACAGATGGAAGATCCTCGACAATCTGAGGCGTAGCCTGTCCGCGCCCTCGCTGCTCCTCCTGGCCGTTTGCGGGTGGGTGGCCCTGCCCGGATACGACTGGGCATGGCTGGCCATCGTGCTCGCGATCGAGCTCTTCCCTGTCTACTTCGGGGCCTTCGACGCCCTTGTGTTCCGTTCTCGGGATCGTGCCACGCGACGTGACTTTCGCTCGATCGCACGTGACTACTGGCGGGACATCGCCCAGTTGCTTGTCGCCCTCGTGGTACTGCCACATCAGGCATACATGATGCTCGACGCGATTGCGCGTGCCCTCTACCGAATGTTCGTGACACATCGCAACATGCTCGAGTGGGAGACAGCGGCGGATGTCGAGCGAAGACTCGGCCCACGTCTCGCCGATTTCGGTCGGCGCATGTGGACGGGCGAGGCGATCACCTTCTCCGCCGCCGTGATTGTGGCGATGCTCGACCTGCCGTCGCTCGTCTCGGCAACCCCTCTACTGCTCGCGTGGGCGATCGCCCCTTACATCGCGTGGCGAGTGAGTCTGCCCACGCCAGAGCCCGTGATAGAGATCAGCGATGCCGAGCGTGCCTCTGTCCGGCGTATCGCCCGCCGTACCTGGCGCTTCTTCGAGACGTTCGTCACGCCCGAGGACCACTACCTTGCCCCCGACAACTTCCAGGAGGACCCCGAGCCTGTCGTCGCGCATCGGACGTCACCGACCAACATGGGACTCCAGCTCATCAGCGGTCTTACCGCGTACGACCTCGGCTTCATCGGGCTCTCCCGCTTCGTGGACCTCACATCGCGCACACTGTCCACGATGGTGGGATTGGAGAGGTACAGGGGGCACTTCTACAACTGGTACGACACGACCACTCTGCAGCCTCTGCGCCCGAGCTACGTGTCCACGGTCGACAGCGGAAACCTCGCGGGCCACCTCGTCGCTCTGCGTGCCGGTCTCATGGAGGTCTCCGAAAGCCCTCTCATCGGCTCGAGCGCCCTTACCGGCATCGCCGAGACCGTCCGTCTTGCCCTGGAAGAACTGCTCGCTTTCCGCGACGATCTCGGCCCTGCCGAGGCGGTCGTGGAGTTGCGCACGTCTCTTGAGGAACTGCTCCGGCGTATCCGCCTCGATCAAACGCCCGCCGACCTCGGCGAATGGTGGTCCGTCCTGAGCGCACTTGCCAGCCTTGCCGACACTGTCACGGCACGACTCGCCGCCCTACGGCCGCGGACTTCTGGAGACGAAGCCGCGCTCGCTTCGGTGACACGCGCCGTCGATGCGGTGCGCGTGGATGTGCACTACCACCTGGACGACTTGGAGAGATACACACCATGGGCGCCTCTGCTCGGACAAGTGCCGCGCGCCGCTTTGACCGACGAGAGTCTCTCGCCTCTTGTGTCTCATACGCCCAGCCTTGTCGGACTTGCCGAGGGGTTTGATGTCACACTGGCCCATCTCGATGAGCTTGCCTCGGCAGGAGACGACACCTCGGTGTGGGCCGCCCGTGTAGCTGCGGGGATCCGTGAGGCGAGGCCGCAGTGCGTTCAGTTACTTGCCGAACTTCGCCTCGCCGCTGACATGGCGCAGGAGATCTGGGAACACACCGACTTCTCCATGCTCTTCGACCGCAACCGCATGCTCTTCTCGATAGGGTTCAACACAGCGGAGGGTAAGCTCGAGGAGTCGTTCTATGACATGCTGGCGAGCGAGTGCCGGCTAGCGAGCTACGTCGCCATCGCCAAAGGCGATGTGCCGCAAGAGCACTGGTTCCGTCTCGGAAGAGCGATCACTGAGACCGAGGCAGGACGCGCGCTCGTAAGTTGGAGCGCAAGCATGTTCGAGTACCTTATGCCTCTGCTCGTGATGAAGTCCTGGCCCGGCACACTGCTCGATCAGACGTATCGCACCATCGTACGACGGCAGATCCAGTACGGACAGCAACGCGGCGTGCCATGGGGCGTCTCGGAGTCGGCCTTCGCCGCACGCGACGCCGGGATGATCTACCAGTACCAGGCCTTCGGTATTCCCGGCCTCGGGCTCAAACGCGGCCTTTCAGAGGATGTGGTGGTGGCGCCCTACGCCACTGTTCTGGCATTGCCCTTGGAGCCACACGCCGCACTTCAGAACCTCGACACGCTTGCACGACAGGGCGCTGAAGGACAGTACGGCTTCTACGAGGCCGTGGACTACACACCTGGTCGCGTCCCCGCAGGCAAGAGGAGAGCGATCGTCCGGTGCTACATGGCGCACCACCAGGGCATGAGCATGGTGTCGCTCGGCAATGTGCTCACCGGGCGACGCATGCAGGAGCGCTTCCACCGCGATCCGGTCATGCACTCTGCCGAGCTGCTCTTACAGGAACGCGTGCCCCGACGAGTCCACATCGCGCAGCCACATGTGGAAGAGGTCGAGTTCGTCCGCTCGGTACGCGAACCCCCGCCGGCGGTCACGCGCTCATACCCCACGCCCCACACGCCGGTGCCCGCCACTCACTTCCTGTCGAACGGCTCCTACTCCGTGATGGTCACCAACGGGGGCGGAGGATACTCCCGCTGGCGTGGCCGGACGGTCACACGCTACCGCGAGGACATCACTCGTGACTGCTGGGGCACGTTCTTCTACCTGAAGGACCTCGATACCGGGCGCGTATGGTCAGCCACCTATCAACCGGTCCTGGCTGAGCCGGACGATTACCACGTGACCTTCTCGGCGGACAAGGCCGAGTACCGGCGACTCGATGGCGACGTCGAGACCCACACCGAAGTCGTCGTCTCGCCAGAAGATGACGTCGAGATCCGGCGTATCACCGTGACCAACCGCGGGCGCGAGGCGCTGCGCATCGAGCTCACCTCGTACGCCGAAGTGACCCTGGCCGAGCGCGGCGCGGACCACGCGCACAAGGCGTTCTCCAACCTGTTCGTCGAGACCAGCGCCGAGAGCGACCTTGGCGCGCTCATCTTCTCCCGTCGGCCCCGCTCGTCCACCGAACAACGCGTATGGGGCATGCACGTCGTCGCCTGCGATCACGACGTCGCCTGTGAGTGCAGCTACGAGACCGACCGCGCGGCCTTTCTCGGCAGGCTCGGCACACCGGTAGCACCCCGCGCCATCGTGGGTTCGGATCCGCTCACCAAGAGTGTGGGCGCGGTCCTGGACCCTATCGTCGCCCTTCGCCAGACGCTCACGATCGAGCCAGGCGGCACGGCTCACTTGGCGTTTTCCACCGGAGTCGCCGAAAGCCGCGAGGTCGTCCTCGCTCTCGCCGAGAAGTACCACGACATCACCAGCGCCCAACGCGCCCTCGATCTTGCGTGGTCCACCAGTCAGATCGAGTTGCGGGATCTCGGCATCACGCCCCAGGAGGCCGTCACCTACCAGCGGCTCGCGTCGCGTCTGCTGCTCACCGACCCTTACTCGCGCCTAAAGGTCTTCACCGAGAAGGAGAACCGGCTCCCGATCTCGGCCCTCTGGTCGATCGGCATCTCGGGAGATCTGCCGATTCTGCTCGTAGAGATCGAGCGAGTGGAGGAGACTCCGCTCGTGAAGCAGGCGCTTCTCGCACATCAGTACTGGAGAAGTCGCGGGTTCGAGTGTGACCTTGTGCTGCTCAACACCAAGCCGAGCGCGTACGCCTCCGAGCTTGACGGCCGGCTGCGCATGCTTCTGCGCACGGGTCACGCTCTCCAGCTGCTCGACCGTCCCGGGGGCGTCTATCTTCGCACTGCCGACCAAGTCCCCACCGAGGTGTGTGAATTGCTGCGCAGTGTCGCAAGGGCAGTACTCACTGGCGACGGCGGTCCCATCGCCTTGCAGCTCAACCAGCGCGCGGACCGTCCTGGTCCGCCGGATCCTTTCATCCCAGGGGAAGATTCTGTTCTCGACCGGTCCCCCGCCTTCGAGCGGCCGCCGTTGGCCTATGACAACGGGGTGGGTGGCTTCGACATCGCACGTGACGAGTACGTCGTCGTGCTCGACACGGGCATGACCACCCCCGCGCCATGGGTGAACGTGGTGGCCAATCCGTCGTTCGGAGGTCTCATCTCCGAAGCGGGAGTGGGCTGCACATGGGCGCTCAACAGTCATGAGAACAGGATCACCACATGGAACAACGATCCGGTCTCGGACGGCACCGGCGAAGCCATCTACATACGCGATGAGAATACCGGGCAGTTCTGGAGTCCGACACCGCTGCCGGTCCGATCCGCTGAGCCGTATGTCATACGTCATGGACGTGGCTATACGCGCTTCGAACACACCTCTCATGGCATTTCTCACACGCTGGACTGGTTCGTCGCGGCGTCCGACCCGGTACGCATCGCCCGACTGCGCGTCGAAAACCTCACCGAGCGGACGCGGGCGCTCTCAGTGACGCACTTCGTCGAGTGGAGCCTGGGTGACTCACGTAGCAAGGCTCAGCAGCGTGTGGTCACATGGTTCGACGAGGACGCACAAGCCCTCATGGCCCATAGCTGGTTCAATGCCGACTTCCCCGGCCGGCCTGCGTTTCTCGCCAGCGATGGGGAGGTTGCCAGCTACACCGCCAACCGCATGGAGTTCATCGGCCGTAACGGCGATCCTCGTGATCCCGCGGCGATGCGTAACCGGACCTTGGGACGAGAGACCGGGCGGTTCTTGGACAACTGCGGCGCCATCCAGCGTACCCTCACGCTTGCGCCGCACGAGAGCGCAGAGATCGTGTTCCTGCTCGGGCAGACCGAGACGGTCGAGAGCGCACACGCGCTCATCGCGCGCTATCGGCAGTCGGGCGCCGCCGAGCAAGCGCTCGTCGCGGTCCGCTCGGCATGGCGCCGCCTTCTCGGCACCGTGCAGGTGCGCACTCCCGACAAGGAGCTCGACCTCATGGTCAACGGTGCCGCACTTTACCAGACCCTGGCGTGCAGGTTCTGGGGACGCACCGCCACCTATCAGTCGAGCGGAGCATATGGCTTCCGCGACCAGCTGCAGGACTGCCTTGCGCTACTGTACGCCCGGCCTGACCTTGTGCGTGAGCATATCATCGAGGCCTCACGTCACCAGTTCCTCGAGGGGGACGTCTTGCACTGGTGGCATCCGTACTCCGGTCGAGGAGTGCGGACCCGCTTCGTCGACGACCGTCTATGGCTCCCGTATGTGACCGCCGAGTACATCGCCGCCACGGGCGATGAGAGCGTCCTCGATGTGGAGGTCCCCTACCTGGAGGGCCCTGCCATACCCGATGACCGCGAGGATCTCTACCTGCAGCCGCAGCCGGCGCTGCGTGTCGGTACGATCTACGAGCACTGCTGCGCTGCCATCGAAGCAAGCCGCGGCACAGGCGCGCACGGGCTGCCCCTCATGGGGGGCGGCGACTGGAACGACGGCATGAACCGCGTCGGCATAGGTGGCTCAGGCGAAAGCGTCTGGATGGCGTGGTTCCTCGACGTGGTGCTTCGGGCGTTCGCTCCGCTGGCCGAGCGCCGCGGTGAGCCGGAGGTCGCACAGGCGTACCGGGAGCGCGCCGCCTCGCTCATCGCCGCCGTCGAGCGTGAAGCATGGGACGGCGCGTGGTATAGGCGGGCGTTCTTCGATGACGGAACCCCCCTTGGCACGCGTACAGCCGACGAGTGCCGCATCGACGCCATCGCCCAAGCGTGGGCGCACATCTCCGGCAGCGGAGACCGCGCGCGCGCCCTCCGCGCAATCGAAGCGGTGGAGGAGAAACTCGTCCGGTGGGAAGACGGGCTTATCGCGCTGCTGACGCCTCCCTTCGATCACATGGACCACGATCCTGGCTACATCAAGGGCTACGTGCCGGGCGTGCGCGAGAACGGCGGGCAATACACGCACGCCGCGATATGGGTCGTGCTCGCCTATACGCTCATGGGTGATGGCGACGAGGCGCTCGCCTTGTTCGACCTGCTGAATCCTGTGAACCACGCGCTCGATCCCACCTCGTTGGGCGTCTACAAGGTGGAACCCTACGTCATCGCGGCTGACGTCTACGCGGTGCCGCCCCACGTCGGCAGAGGTGGATGGACGTGGTACACCGGGTCTGCAAGCTGGATGTACCGCGTGGCCGTGCGGGAGATCTGCGGCTTGCGCCTTGAGGCCGACGGCGAGATGCGATACCTGCGCGTCGACCCGTGTGTCCCCAAGTCGTGGTCATCGTGGACGATGCAATTCACGTACGAGAACACGACCTACGCGATCGAGGTCACGAACCCCCGGGGTGTCAACCGCGGCGTCGAGTCCGTCACCCTCGATGGATCGGTGCTTGACGGCCTGCGGATCCCCCTTGAGGAGGATGGGGGCACCCACCATGTGTCGGTCACGATGCTCGGCGGTGACGCTCCTTCTAGTATCTGATGCTGGAGATGTCGAGAAGGACGTCGTTCGACACCACCGACACGCCACCGTACACCCACACCGTCGTGGCGGCCGAGCCGTACGAGGCAATCACACCATGGGCGGCCGAAGGCAGCTCGCGCGTCTTCGCTAGCAACAACGTGCCGCCTCTGGAGCCGACGGACACACTCCCAGCCAGGGCGTCAGCAAAGCCCGAACCCGTCGCCAACCCGAAGGTACCACCACTCGCTCGGCCGCGCTCCAAGGCTCGCGATGCGACGAATGCCGCCGTCTCGTACCTGTCGGCGCCGGCCCAGCGCTCGACGGTGGTCACGCCGGGAAGTGCGTCAACGCTGTCGGCGACGTCGGTTGACACCGCTGTTGCACCGCCGGCGATGATGACGTGCTCGGTCCCGAGGCTGGCGAAGGCGCTTCGCGTATGCGTGTCAAGCTGTTGCGGCGTCGTCAGAAGGACCGGAGTTCCAAGAGCGTACGCCAGCGGCGCGACCGCTACCGCATCCGCGAAGTCATCACCGCGCACCAGGAACACCTCGGACGGCGTCCCGGTACCTAGGACCGAGCGGACCTTCTCGGCCACCGCCGCCGCTGTTGCGTACCTGTCCGACCCTGAGACGCGTGTCACCGCAAGTGACTCTTGCGTGAGTTGCGCCTCTACAGTCGACGATATCGCCGCCGTGCCGCCGACGAGCACGACCTGGGATGTACCGAGGCGTTCGAGCTCGGCGATGAGCCCCTCGGGCAGTGACGCGGCCTGCGTGAGGAGCAGTGCTCCTTTGTACGCACCGGCGAGCGCCGACGCTGAGAGCGCGTCCGGGAACGTCTGCCCGCTCGCGACGACCGTTGTAGTCGAGGTGCCCGACGCAAGAGTGCTCCGCGAGACCGCAAGCGCGGTCTGGTAACGATCGTTTCCTGCAAGGCGCTCCACGCTTGGCGATGGAATGTGCAGGTCCTCCAGCGCCGAAGCGACCTGGAGCAAACCATGACCAGAATGTTCGTCCCACCCTTCGGGACTGATGTCCGCTGCGCTGTAGACAAGCGCGTTCGCGACGCGCGACGCACTGGCTGTCGCCACGTGCGAACGCAGTAGCGCCGCAGCCCCTGCGACGTGCGGCGATGCCATGGACGTGCCCTGCATGTACTGGTAGGCGCTCCCCAGAAAGGTCGAGATGATGAGGTTCTGCCGTATCGTCCCGTCCCCTCCCGGAGCCGCGATGTCTACCTCGGGCCCGTAACACGAGTACGACGCGACCTCGCCGGAGCGGGCCGTGGCGGCCACTGCTATCACGCCGTCACACGCGGCCGGATAGAACACGCTGGTCGCGCCCTCGCTCGCATTGCCCGCTGCCGCAATGAGGACCACGTCACGTGTGAACGCGTAGTCGATGGCCTCCTGCATGTACTGGGCTTGAGCCGCGTCACTCGGACGAGTGAGGTCGAGCGCCTCGCCGAGACTCATGTTCACGACATCGGCGCCATGATCGGTCGCGTACATTATCGCGTCAGCAAGATCGGAAATGGAGCCATAGCCCGACTCGTCGATGATCTTGAGCGGAAGAACGCGCACGCCTGGCGCGACTCCCGCCACTCCGGTCGCGTTGTCGGTCACCGCTGCGATGATCCCACAGACGTGGGTACCGTGACCGTTCGTGTCATCGGCGGTGTTATCGTCATCCGCGAAGTCGTAGTCACTCGCGATGTCGAGATTGCCTGCAAGGTCGGGGTGATCGAGCTGTGCCCCTGTGTCGATGACTGCCACGGTGACTGCCGAGTCGCCTCGCTCGATGTCCCACGCGGCGGGCATTTGGATGGCCCCCATCCCCCACTGCTGAGGATGAAGCGAATCGCTCGGCGTCCACAGGGCACGCACCCGTCCGTTGGGCGTCGCGATCGAGACACCGTCCACAGAGGACAGCTCCGCGGCGACCTCCTCGGCGCTGCGGCCAGGCGGCACGCGCACCAGCAGGCCGCGACCCTTATATGTCTCCTTCTTCACGTTGAGGCGTCGTCTGGCCAGTACCGCCCGCACTGCAGGGCCCGCGCCGTTTTCAAGCCGAACGACCACTTCGCACACATCCGACGGTGGCCCCGAGGTCACGTGCGCGAACACAGGCGCCGAAGACGACAGCACCGCGGTGATGACGAAGGCGATGACCATGCGTCTTGGCCGAGTACGCACAGAAGAGTTCTCCTCCTTGGAGCGGAATGACGAGCCGTACAAGCGTGACATGTGTTCCCGTCTCGCGCCAGTGCCTGGACAGCGCCGCCGTCTCCGCTGACGGCCCGCGAGTGAGCACCGTCGGCATCTGGGGGTATGTAAGAGAGCATGACAGACGACCGATGTGAGTCCTGCTGGACGGCGAAAGGAGATCGCTATGGATGCCCTCTCTCTCGAAGAACTCACGTCTCTTTGCCGCTCGACGGGCGGACCTCACGTCTCGATCTACATGCCAACGGTGCGTTTCGGTCCCGACAGCCAGATCGAGAACGGGCGTAGACTCAAGAACCTGCTCAAGACCGCAGCCGAGGAGCTCGATTCCCGGGGAGTGCGTCCTCGTGAGATCGATGCGCTCCTCGCACCAGCGCGCGTCATCATCGAGGACAGACCTTTTTGGCTGCGCGCGGGAGACGGTCTCGGGATCTTCCTCGGACCCCAGACGGCTACCTTCCGTTTGCCTGGGAAGTTCCCAGAGGTCGTGGTGGTCTCAGAGCACTTCTACGTCAAGCCCTTGCTCATGCATCAGGGTTCCGATCGGCACTTCTTCGTGCTCGCACTCTCTCTGAAGCGAGTGCAGCTCCTGCGCGGCACGATCGAATCACTCGTGCCCGTCGATGTGACGGGTGCGCCGTCGAGTCTCTCGGAGGCACTGAAGTGGGACGACTTCGAGAAGAGGTCTTTGCAATTCCACACCCAGACCTCCTTGGCAGCCGGGGGCCGGCGTCCGGTAGTGTTCCATGGATCCGGCGAGCCAGACCCCAAGGAGGAGATCCTCCGGTACTTCCGTGGAATAGACCGCGCGCTTCGGGAGGTCGTCCCGCCTGACACTCCACTGATCCTCGCCGGCGTCGACTACCTGCTTCCCTTGTATCGCGAGGTGAGCGGCGTCCCCTCGCTTGTTGACGAGTCTATCGTGGGGAACCCTGACTCACTTGGCCTCGAGTCGTTGCATGACCAGGCGTGGGCGATCGCGCAAGCGGTGTTCGATGAGGAGCGCGAGCAGGCGACTCGGCGAATCGAAGAGGCGTGGGCGACACCACGGGTCACCCCCGATCCCGAGCGGATCGTTCCTGCGGCGTTCCAAGCCCGTGTCGACGTGATGTTCGTCGCACTCGACCGGGAGGTGTGGGGCACGGTACTCGACGAGGCGGGTGATGTTGAGATACACGAGCGTCCCGAACCGGGGGACGAAGATCTCCTCGATCGCGCAGCGGTGCAGACATTCTTGTCAGGTGGCACGGTCTTCGCGGTCCCGGCCGAGAAGACCCCCCGCGGATACCCGGCTGTCGCTCTCTTACGGTACTGATCCGTCACGCAACTCCGCACCAGAGCTCAGGCGTGACGTACACAGAAGACCCCGGCACGTCGCCGGGGTCTTCGTGTATGCATGGTGGGCCCGATTGGATTCGAACCAATGACCTCACGGTTATCAGGAATCAGTCGCTTGTCGAGCTCCCTCAAATCCGCTGGTCGTGGCTCTACTAGCAGTGCGGATGGGTCTCCTGGGGGCCGCTGAGTCGCGTCAGCGGTTAGACGAAACGGTTAGACAGAACGCGGTCCCGGATTGACCGAGGTCAGGCGCCCCGCCGCACCGCCTCCAGCACCCTCATCACGGTAGCACACGCACTGGGTCCTATGCCGCCTCGGCGCAGCTCCCGCTCGAACACCCCGAGGCGCTCGGCCGTCAACTCGCGGAGCTTCAACTCCCCCAGGAGCGGACCGATGTGCCTCTCGTAGACACGCTCGTAGTCCCGAAGCGTCGCCTCGCTCACCGAGTCCCGGTGCCCGTTCCTGAAGAGGCTCCACGCCTCCCGCACCTTCAAGTGCTCGCCTCCGATGCCTGGTCTCCCCGACTCCCGAACAGCGTAGCACCCCCATTGCCGCGCCCGAGAACTATAAGGACCATTCCGCCCCCGGGGCGATGTCGGGGCCCTGCGCTACACTCGTGAGGTGCGCACCGCCGG